>DATGCX010000414.1:0-16566 GCA_035311445.1 Xanthobacteraceae bacterium
ACGACAGCAACGTACATGCGTAGCTTGAATCAAACCGAATTCAGCGAGTCAAGGGCTATTCGAAAAATGTTATGACTACATAATTAGCCCGCCCCCAATAAAAACAACCGCTTAGCTCAAAGCTGGGGAAAGTTCGGTCTAAGCGACAAGATGCTCTCCGATCTCGCCCAGTCGATCGTTCGATCATTCGACTTCGATTTCGATCACGCCTACGGCTTCTACAGCCTGCTGAAAGGAAACATCCTCGGATCCCCGATCAAATACGAGCTGTTTGCCGACATGGACGGTGGGGCAGATGAGGGCGGCGTCAGCAGCGTCAGGCGGACCCCTATCTGCAACGTGTTCCGCGAGACCGGCAGCAAAATGAAATTCCTGTTCGACTACGGCGATAACTGGGAATTCCTGGTCGAGCTGACGGGGCAGAAGGCGAAGGAGCGCGGCGCAAAGTATCCGCGCATCCTCGCCCAGGTTGGAAAGGCGCCGGAGCAGTATCCCAGCGAGGAGGATGAGGAGTGAGGTCAACGCTTCGCTGACGAACCCGGAGTCCGCGCAAGATGGCAAGTTCCTCACTTCGGCCAGTCGGTCACACAAGCTGGAGTGATGCCCACGGCTAACACCGGACAACCACCGTTGCGACCGGCGTTCAATCGGTACACCAGCTTGCCCCACCACGTGGTGCTCGCCCCATATTTGCGCAGTTCCTCTTCTCTCATGCTCTTTAGCCCGTCCTGGAGGGATTCTCCACGAGTCACCAGAATGCCTGCATCAATGGCGCCGCTCAAGAAGAACGCATTGAACGCATACAAATCGCGATCAAATGTCTGATCCTTCGAATTCCATTCAAGATCAAAGGCCACTCGGTTTTTGAGGTAATCGATTTTGTGTCCATCAAGAAAACGTTCGCGCCGCGTTTCCCGTGAGCGATTAGCAAACCTGGGTTTTCCCGATTTTTTCGTTCCGATCTGCTCGCGCCATGTGAGTGTTGTGATCAGGTCGCCTCTTATTACGGTTTCGTGCCACCCCTTAGGACGCAGGGCTTTGCTGAACAACTTTGGCATCTCAGATTCATTGCCGCCTGCTTTACGAACCATCTCCATAGTGATGTTGAACGAGCGCAAAGCATCCCACAATTCCGCGAGTTCCGGTGCGCGCGTCTCCGCTAGCACAACAGCAGCATTTCGATAGCTCAACACCTCATATCTGGAGCGGATGTCCTCCGGAATCTTTCGTTCAACCACCGCCGTGGGATCGGCCGCGCTTGGAGTGGTTTCAATGGTACCGGTTAGGTCCTCTAGGGGCGGTGGTTCTTCTTCATCTGCAATCATAAACGCGCTACCAGCTTGCGACCTAAGATAGGTGCAAAGCTATATGATTCGCGATTGATCTGCAGCGTATCCGATGCCGCTCCTGGTCTATCGAAGGATGGGAGGATGTAATCCTGAAGGACTAGTCGTCTTCGACTCCTTCGTCCGCCGGCTCCCACGTTATCTCGCAGGGTTTTCCACGTTCATCGACATCCGGCAAATCAAATCCATCATAGTCGCATATTCGGATCGGAAACGGATTTCCTCGCGTCCAGTGAACTTGGCCCCGATAAATGCCGATGGTGATATTCGGTTGCGACTCGGCCTTGTCTAGCTTGTCGATCAACGCGTCAATTTTGGCGACCTCAGTGTGCTGGTTGCCCCGGATGGACGATAACGCGTTGAGAATAATTTCCGCCTCGTCCGCGGTGAGATATGTCCATTTGCTTTCAATCAAAATCGCTCTTCTTGGTTTGTCCCGAAAGAAAAAGGCGTCTGAGCAGGCACTCGCAAAGCGTTCGTTATTCCGCCGCAACCATCCCGGCGCGCGAGTGGTGCGCGTAAGTCTTCCAAGTCGGCCGATAGTCGTCGTCTGCCTGCTTGCCCCAGGTCGACCAGCCCTTGCGTACCCCACGCGCAAATAGCTCCAGGAACGGTCCTGGGCTGCAAGCCTCGATGATCTCGTATTGCTCGTCCGGCTTGCGCGAATGTTCGCGCTTGCGGGTTGCCAGTAAATTCACCTGCCGCCGTCCCGGCGCCAGGGTGCGGGCGTTCTTGCCGCGCACGCCGAACAAGATCAGTTCGGTCACATTGCGGAAATAGAAGCCGACGCCCCGACCATCCGAGCCGCCGTCCTTGCGGATTTTGTGCCAAACCACGTTGGACTTGTAGGTGAAGCCCCAAGCTTTCAAAACCGCGAGACCTTCGGGCAGCATCGCGTTTGGACACCACAGATAAAGATGAGAGGTCGGCGCTGCCAGTTCGGCGACCGGCAGGGCCATGATCTCGTCAAGCGTCATGGTGCCATAGCGCGAAAGTCGCTTGTGCTCCGGCGCCACTTTCCCGGTCTTGTTGGTGAATCGCCAGGGCGGATCAGCGAGGATCGTCGCGAAACGGCGCCCCTTGGCAAAACTGACAAGATCGAGTGCCGCAGCGGTCCGCGCAACTGACGCATCCGGTCTGTCAACGCGCTTAGTCTTCGCCATCGGCCGCCCATCGGATTCCGAACACGACGACGGCACATCCCCCGCTTCGGCCGCCAAGCCGCGGACAAAGTTTCGCCATGTGGGTCGTGGGGGAGCCATAGCTCAGGTCTCGGGCTAGAACATCGAACGTCATTTGCAATTCGGCGCGCCGCATGACGATGAAGCTGGCGTTGACCGCGCGCAGATCAAACGGCAGCCCAAAGTTATCCGGGCCGTGGTAGCGGACGGGGGCCTTGCGGCGCCATTCGCTTCCTGTGCCACGTGATTCTTTTTATCAGTCGATCTTGTGGGTCGGCGCGCCGCGCTGGACGTTGTCCACTACAATCGGCTGAGATGCAGGCGCCGGGATCGGTGAGTCGCTTAGCCATCCGTGAAATCGCCGCGCTGGTCCGCAGGCGGCAACGAGCACCGGATTCGCTATGCGCTAATGCCGGGTTGATGTGCCACCCCAGGCAAGTCTATACAATGTTCTTGGTATGTTCTCAAGTAAATCTGACCCGCTCGATCCCGCAAAGATAGTGTGAGATATCCGGGTGGCCACCGATACCCGCCCCAAAACCGGACGAGCACATTGCCCCACCCATCCCCTCCCTCCCCGCTGACAGCGCGGCGCGGCCGGCCGCTGGTCGGTCGTGCGCGTGTGCCCGGCGACAAGTCGATATCCCACCGCGCTCTCATCCTTGGCGCCCTTGCGGTGGGGAGCACGCGGATTTCCGGCCTGCAGGAGGGCGAGGACGTACTCAACACCGCCAAGGCGATGCGGGCGCTCGGCGCCCGGGTCGAGCGGACCGGCGAAGGCGCCTGGCAGGTCGATGGCGTCGGCGTGGCGGGCTTTGCCGAACCGGCCGTGCCGCTTGATTTCGGCAATTCCGGCACTGGTTGCCGCTTGGCCATGGGAGCGGTCGCGGGATGCCCGATCGCCGCAACCTTCGACGGCGATGCCTCCTTGCGCAAGCGGCCGATGCGCCGCGTGCTCGACCCCCTCGTCCAGATGGGCGCCCACGTGATGGACGCCGCCGAGGGCGGCCGGTTGCCCATCAGGCTTGCCGGCGCACGCGATCCGATCCCGATCGTCTATCGCACGCCGGTCCCGTCGGC
Source organism: Xanthobacteraceae bacterium (assembly GCA_035311445.1). Lineage (GTDB taxonomy): Bacteria > Pseudomonadota > Alphaproteobacteria > Rhizobiales > Xanthobacteraceae > JAJPKK01. The sequence goes on from DATGCX010000414.1 coordinate 3,608, forward strand.
GCAGATCAAGTCAGCCGTGCTGCTGGCCGGGCTGGCGGCGCCTGGCATCACCACCGTGATCGAAACCGAAGCGAGCCGGGACCACACCGAGTTGATGCTCATGCATTTCGGCGCCGAGGTGAAATCGGAACCCGAGGGCGACTACGGCCGCAAAATTTCGCTTGTCGGCCAGCCCGAGCTGGCGCCTCGCCCCGTTGCGGTGCCGGCTGATCCGTCCTCGGCCGCCTTCCCGATGGTGGCGGCGCTGCTTGTGCCCGGCGCGGACATTTTTCTGCCCGATGTCATGACCAATCCGCTGCGCACCGGATTGATCACAACCTTGCGCCAGATGGGCGCCAGCATTTCCAAGGAGGAAGTGCGAGAGGATGGCGGCGAGGCCATGGCGACGTTCCGGGTGCGCCACAGCACATTGCGGGGCGTCGAGGTGCCGCCGCAGCGCGCCCCCACCATGATCGACGAGTATCCGATCCTTGCCGTTGCCGCGGCCTTTGCGGACGGCACCACCGTAATGCGCGGACTGAAGGAGCTGCGGGTCAAGGAATCCGATCGCCTCGCCGCGACCGCCGACATGCTGCGCATCAACGGCATCGACGTCGAGATTTCCGGCGACGATCTCGCGGTGCACGGTCGCGGCCACGTGTCCGGCGGTGGCCTCGTCGCCACCCACATGGACCATCGTATCGCCATGGCGGCGCTGGTGCTCGGGCTGGCGGCCGACAAGCCCGTGACGGTCGACGACGCCAGCTTCATCGCGACCAGCTTTCCGGGCTTTGCCGACCTGATGCGCGGGCTCGGGGGCGATCTCACATGATCATCGCCATCGACGGTCCGGCGGCCTCGGGCAAGGGCACACTCGGCAAGCGCTTGGCGGCCCATTACGGGCTGCGCCACCTCGACACCGGCCTGCTCTACCGGGCGGTCGCGCAGGCCGTGCTCGACTCGGGCTACAGGCTCGACGATGCGGCGCGTGCGGTTGCGGCGGCGCAGGCGCTCGATCCGACCCAGTTCGACGAAGCGGCGCTGAAAACCCATGCGGCCGGCGAGGCCGCATCGGTGGTTTCGGCTATTCCCGAGGTGCGGGCGGCGCTGTTGCGCCTTCAGCAGGATTTCGCTGCCGTCCCGCCCGGCGCCGTTCTCGACGGGCGCGACATCGGGACCGTCATCTGTCCGTTTGCCGATGCCAAGATTTTCGTGACCGCTTCGCCCGAGGTACGGGCGAAGCGTCGCGCCAGCGAGATGCGGAGCCTGGGGCAGATTGCAGACGAGGCCGCGATTCTTGCAGACATCCGGCGCCGCGACGAGCGCGACTCCCAACGCGCGGTTGCGCCACTCACGCCGGCGGCGGATGCTCACATTCTCGACACCTCAACGCTCGACATCGACGGCGTGGTGCGCGAGGCCATCGCTATCGTGGAAAGAACGCTGCGGGGCTGACAATGGCGGCGCCTTTGCGCTTCCCTCCCGCGCTTGCGGGGGAGGGTTAGGGAGGGGGCCTATTCCACGGTATTGACTCGCGGCAAGGGCCCCTCCCCAGCCCTCCCCCGCAAGCGGGGGAGGGAATTCACCGCGACGAACCGCGGCATGTCATTTCGCCCGCCTGGCTGACAATCTTCGCCGGGCGGTGATGTCTGCACGTTACGGCGAGTGAATCTCCTGGGTTCCGGCAGATGGAGAAGAACATGACAACGTGGCGAGTTATCCTGTTCGCGCTGGTTGCGTGCTGCGTCGGGGTCATCGCAAAGTCGGCTCCAGCCCAGGTCTATCCGTCACATCCCATCACCATCATCGTCCCGGTCCCGCCCGGCGGGGTTGCGGACCCGATCGCGCGCATTCTTGCCGACCATATGACGACGCAGCTCGGGCAACCGGTGGTGATCGAAAACGTCACCGGCGCCGGCGGCAGCATCGGGGTCGCCCGCGCGGCCCGCGCGGCGCCGGATGGCTATACGCTGAGCATCGGGAACTGGCTGAGCCACGTGGGCGCCAGCGCAGTCTATCCGGTCCAGTACGACGTTCTGAAAGATTTCGCGCCGGTGTCGCTGCTGACCGTGAGCCCGGTCCTGGTCATCGCCAAGAGCAGCTTCCCGGCGAACGACCTGAAAGAAATGATCGCCTGGCTCAAGGCAAATCCCGACAAGGCATCGGCCGCCACTGTCGGGGTCGGCAGTGCGGCGCATGTCAGCGGCGCTTATTTCCAGAAGGTAACCGGCACCCGCTTCCACTTCGTGCCCTATCGCGGCGGTGGCCCGGCTATGACGGATTTGATTGGCGGTCAGGTCGACCTGCAATTTGCCGAGGGCACAACGGCCCTGCCGGCCGTACGCGGGCATCAGGTCAAGACCTATGCGGTGATGGCGCCGACCCGCTGGTTCGCCACGCCCGATGTGCCAACCGTGGACGAACTCGGCGTGCCGGGCCTCTACCTGACGTTCTGGCACGGCCTTTGGGTCCCTAACGGCACATCGGAGCAGATCATCACCAGGCTCAACGGCGCGGTGGTAGATGCGCTGGCCGATGCGGGGGTGCGAAAGCGATTGACCGACATCGGCCAGGAGATCCTCCCGCGCGAGCAGCAGACGCCGGAAGCGCTCGCCAAGTTTCACAAGGCGGAAACCGAGAAGTGGTGGCCAATCATCAGGGCGGCCAACATCAAGGGAGGGTAGGCGGGAAATTTTTCGGTCCCTTGCGGTGGCGCAGCTTCCGGCGTAACTGCTCCGGCTCACCAGGCGTGTTCACACTTCAGCATCACCGCTGCTCACGGCGGCCGCCAGCGGACAAGATCAGCACCGGCTTTCCGAGTGATCTGCGCAAAAATCGCAGCTACGTCCGCGAGATCGGTGTCAACACGGCATTTGGCGGTTCTGAACGCCGGCCAATCATCATGCGCTCTTGCCAGTGGCTCGCGTTAGCAGCGACTTCTTGCCGCCCGGCCGGCCCTTCGCTATATGTGCATGGTTCGGGTCGCCCTAAAAGTCGACGCTGCCCGAGCGGGCCGGAGGCGGGACTCAACGCCGCCTTCGCGGATGGAGGACCGTCCGCTCGCAAGCGTCGTTTCGGAACCCGACGCTAGCATCGCAGCAAACGCTTGGTTCGCGCCGGCCCACCCCCACCCTTCCCTCCCCGCAAGCGGGGAGGGAAGGGTGGGGGGCCGCCGGAGGTCTGCGGATCCTCCGGCTACGAGTGTTTGATGCGCCCCTTGGTCCAACCGCCGGCGCCCGCACAGGAGAATGTATGGCATTAGCTACCGCTACCGCTGCCGCGCCGTCGCGCGAAGATTTTGCTGCGTTACTTGAGGATTCGTTCACTCATGGCAATCTGCATGAGGGATCCGTCATCAAGGGCACCATTGTGGCCATCGAAAAGGACCTGGCCGTCATAGACGTCGGCCTGAAGACCGAGGGCCGGGTGCCGCTGCGTGAATTCAACAGTCCGGGCCGCCAGAACGACCTCAAGGTCGGCGACACCGTGGAGGTCTATCTGGAGCGTGTCGAGAACGCCCTCGGCGAGGCCGTGCTGTCGCGCGACAAGGCGCGACGTGAAGAGAGCTGGGGCAAGCTCGAAAAGGCGTTTCAAAACAACGAAAAGGTGCAAGGCGTCATATTCAATCAGGTCAAGGGCGGCTTTACGGTCGATCTTGATGGCGCGGTGGCGTTTCTGCCGCGCTCCCAGGTCGACATTCGACCGATCCGTGATGTCACGCCGCTGATGAACGTCTCGCAGCCGTTCCAGATCCTCAAGATGGATCGTCGCCGCGGTAATATCGTGGTTTCGCGCCGCACCGTGCTCGAAGAGACTCGCGCCGAGCAACGTCAGGAGCTGGTGCAAAACCTCGAAGAGGGACAGGTCATCGATGGCGTGGTCAAGAACATCACCGACTACGGCGCCTTCGTGGACCTCGGCGGCATCGACGGCCTGCTGCATGTCACCGACATCGCTTGGCGCCGGGTCAATCATCCGTCCGAGGTCCTCAATATCGGCCAGCAGGTGAAGGTCAAGATCGTCAAGATCAACCACGAGACCCACCGCATCTCGCTCGGCATGAAGCAGCTCCAGGCCGATCCGTGGCAGGGCATCGAGGCAAGGTTCCCGATCGGCAGTCGCCTCACCGGCCGCGTTACCAACATCACCGACTATGGCGCCTTCGTCGAGTTGGAGCCCGGTATCGAGGGCCTCATCCACGTATCCGAAATGTCGTGGACCAAGAAGAATGTCCATCCGGGCAAGATCGTCTCGACCTCCCAAGAGGTCGAGGTCCAGGTGTTGGAGGTCGATCCTGTCAAGCGGCGCATTTCGCTTGGTCTCAAGCAGACAATGCGCAATCCGTGGGAGGTCTTCGTCGAGAAGTATCCGCCCGGCAGCGTGGTCGAAGGCGAGGTCAAGAACAAGACCGAGTTCGGCCTGTTTCTTGGCCTCGACGGCGATGTGGACGGAATGGTCCATCTCTCCGATCTCGATTGGAAGCGCTCCGGTGAGCAGGTCATCGACGAGTTCAAGAAGGGGGACAAGGTGCGCGCCCAGGTGCTCGACGTCGATATCGAGAAGGAGCGTATTTCGCTCGGCGTCAAGCAGCTCGAAAGCGATCCGTTCGCGGAAGCCGGCGACGTCAGGAAGGGCGCCGTGGTGACGTGTGAGATCATTGAGGTGAAGGAATCGGGTCTCGAGGTGAAGCTGGTCGGGACCGATCTTACGACGTTCATCAAGCGCTCCGAACTCGCCCGCGACCGCTCCGAGCAGCGCACGGAGCGCTTTGCGGTCGGCGAGAAGGTTGATGCTCGCGTGACTCAGTTCGATCGCCGTGCCCATAAGGTGACGGTCTCGATCAAGGCGCTTGAAGTTGCCGAGGAGAAGGAGGCAATCGCCCAGTACGGCTCCTCCGATTCTGGTGCGACACTCGGCGATATTCTCGGCACCGCTCTCAAACGAGCCACCGAGAAGAAAGAGTGACGACCGGCGCGACCCCGTTTACGTCCTGTTAACCAAGTGGCCCCGGGAGGTTTCCCCGGGGCTGTTTTACCTTACGTCGGGCACCCGACGGGTATTGACCGCGACCCGCCTGCGGTTGCACCCTCGTCAAACCAATCCGGAGCAATGCCATGTCGCTCGAAACCGATCATATCGTCGATCGCCGTCGCTTGCGGCGCAAGGTGACCTTCTGGCGTGTTGCGGCCGTGCTGATCGCCATCATCGGGATCGTCGGCGTGGCTGCCGTGGCGCGCCGTTCCGACACCTCGCTCGCCCAACCGCTGACCCCGCAGATTTCGCGCGTAACCATCCAGGGCCTCATCCTTGGCGATCACGAACGCACCGAGGCGCTGGATAATCTCGCACGTTCGCGCAACACCCGCGCCGTCATCGTGCACATCGACAGTCCCGGGGGCACCACCGCAGGGTCCGAGGAGCTTCATCAGGCGCTACGTCGGGTCGCGGCCCAAAAACCGACCGTAGTGGTGATCGACGGCATGGCCGCGTCTGGCGGCTACATGGCGGCCATGGCGGCGGATCACATCATTGCGCAGAATTCTTCCCTGGTCGGCTCGATCGGTGTGTTGTTCCAATACCCGAACTTTACGGATCTGCTCACCAAGGTCGGCGTCAAGGTCGAAGAAATTAAGTCCTCCCCCCTCAAAGCAGCCCCGAATGGCCTTGAGCCCACTGCCCCGGAGGCGCGCGCCGCCATCGAGGCGCTGGTGGTCGATTCCTATAAGTGGTTCAAGGACATCGTCAAAGATCGCCGCAAGCTGGATGGCGACGCACTGGATCGCGTCGCCGACGGTCGCGTCTTTACGGGCCGCCAGGCAATCTCACTTCAGCTTGCCGACGAGATCGGCCGCGAACAGGAGGCAATCGACTGGCTCGCCAAGTCGAGCAATATCGATGCGAAGACTCCGGTGCGCGACTGGCGGCTGCATCCCCGTTTCAGCCAACTTTCGCTCTTTCATCTCGGGATCGCCAAGGTGCTCGACAGTTGGGGGTTCGGTTCATTGGCGCGCGACTTCGAGACCTCTGGTGCCCTGCAGGCAGCCGAAAAGCTCAATATTGACGGCTTGTTGATGCTTTGGCACCCTCCAGCCGCCAATTAACCCGAGTGGAGTTCACGGCCGGGTTACGGGCTGGAGTGGTGCGTAGCCCCACCGAGCATCCATTCAAGAAACGGCATCTCCATATGATCAAGTCAGAACTTGTCCAGCGCATTGCGGGGCACAATCCGCATCTCTATCAGCGCGACGTAGAAAATATCGTCAATGCGATCCTGGGTGAGATCGTGGCGGCGCTGGCTCGCGGAGACCGCGTAGAATTGCGCGGCTTCGGGGCCTTTTCGGTCAAGAACCGTCCAGCGCGTGCGGGCCGCAATCCGCGAACCGGGGCGCATGTGGCCGTCGACCAGAAATCCGTGCCGTTTTTCAAAACCGGCAAGGAAATGCGCGAGCGCCTCAATCGGCCGCAGACGTAGCGCGGATTCCCGCGCAAGGCAGATGATCCGCACGGTCTTGAAATCAATCATCACGATTCCGGCTGCCGCCGTCCTGGTGGCATTGGCAGTCGCTAATCGGCAGCTCGTGACCGTGTCGTTCGATCCGTTTGATCCGTCCGATTCGGACCTTGCGGTAGCGGTGCCGCTCTACGTTGTGGGATTTACGACCCTCATTGTGGGCGTGGTTCTGGGCGGCATCGCGGCGTGGCTCAAGCAGGGCAAGTGGCGCCGAACCGGTACTAGACTTAGGGCTGAAATCGGTGTCATTCGCTCCGAATTGGAGCATTTGAAGCGACAGGCCTCCAAGCCGGAAGGCCGATCTCCGACGCGCCCGGCCGGATCAGCGGCCAAGACATTACCCATGGCATGACAGCTCGCGGCGCGGCTGATCGACACCCACCGAGTGGCCCTGCCGGTCGGTGCTTGCGCGCCGGCTGCGATTGAGGTCGAGCACCGTCTTGCGCGCCGACGCAGAAGGCGCTGAAAGGCTTTGAGCATGAGCCTTGTCATCAAGATTTGTGGTCTGCGGACGCCGGAGGCACTCGACGCCTCGCTACATGCGGGCGCCGACATGGTCGGGTTCGTGTTCTTTCCGCCGTCACCGCGCCACGTCGATTTCGCTGTCGCGCGGGAACTGGGGGCGCGAGTGAAGGGGCGTGCCATGAAGGTGGCACTATCCGTCGACGCTGAGGACGAATGGCTGGCGGCGAGCATCGAGGCACTTGCGCCGGATTTGCTCCAGCTTCACGGCAAAGAAACTCCCGAGCGTGTCCTCGCCGTGAAGGCGCGTTTTGGATTGCCAGTGATGAAAGCGATTGCGGTGCAAAACCGCAACGACCTTGCATGTGTAGCGGCATATGCGGAGGTCGCGGACCGGCTCATTTTCGACGCGCGCGCACCGCCGGATGCCACCCGCCCCGGCGGTCTTGGCAAGCCGTTCGAGTGGCGGCTGCTGAGGAACCTTGACCCGTGCGTCCCGTTTATGCTTTCAGGCGGGCTCAATCGCGACAACGTGGCCGAGGCGATCGAAATGGCCGGAACCGGCGGTGTCGATGTCTCATCCGGGGTCGAGCGTGCGACAGGCGAAAAGGACCCCGACCTTATTCGCAGCTTCATCCGAGCGGCGCGGACCCCATCCTCCCCCGCTTGTGGCGGAGAGCCGGGTCGGGGTGAACGAGGCGGCAGGTCAGCGGTGAGCTCTGAACCATGAACGTGCAACAGCCTAATTCATTCCGCACCGGTCCTGACGAGCACGGTCACTTCGGCATCTATGGTGGCCGCTTTGTGGCTGAGACACTGATGCCGCTGATCCTCGATCTGGAGCAGGCCTATGCGGATGCGAAGGCTGATGCAAAATTCCGGAGCGAGATGGACGATCATCTTGCGACCTATGTGGGTCGTCCGTCGCCGCTCTATTTCGCTCGGCGCCTGACCGAGCATTGCGGCGGGGCCAAGATCTACTTCAAGCGCGAGGAACTCAATCACACCGGTGCCCACAAGGTGAACAATGTGCTCGGCCAGATCATGCTGGCCCTGCGCATGGGCAAAACGCGCATTATTGCCGAGACCGGCGCCGGCATGCATGGCGTTGCGACCGCCACTTTGTGCGCCAAGTTCGGGCTGCCCTGCATCGTCTACATGGGTGCCGTGGATGTCGAGCGGCAAAAGCCGAATGTGCTCAGGATGAAGATCCTCGGAGCCGAGGTTCGCCCAGTCCAGTCAGGCTCCAGGACTCTGAAGGACGCCATGAATGAGGCGTTGCGTGACTGGGTGACCAATGTCACCACGACCCTCTATTGCATCGGCACCGTTGCGGGCCCGCATCCCTATCCCGCAATGGTGCGCGATTTCCAGTCCATCATCGGCCGCGAAACACGTGACCAAATGCAGGCCGCGGAAGGCCGCCTGCCGGACTCACTGATCGCCTGCATCGGCGGCGGTTCCAACGCAATGGGGCTGTTCTACCCGTTCCTCGACGACCGCTCCATCGACATCTATGGCGTGGAAGCGGCCGGGCTCGGCATCGCGAGCCGCAAGCACGCGGCCTCCATTGCGGGCGGCAGGCCGGGCGTGCTGCACGGCAACCGCACCTATTTGCTGATGGATGACGACGGCCAGATCGAGGAGGCCCATTCGATCTCCGCCGGTCTCGATTATCCTGGCATCGGTCCCGAGCATGCTTGGCTCAATGACATGGGCCGGGTGAAATTTCTTTCCGCCACCGACGACGAGGCCGTGGCGGCATTTCAACTTTGCAGCAAGCTCGAAGGCATCATTCCGGCGCTGGAGCCTGCGCATGCCCTGGCGCGGGTGATGGACCTTGCGCCGCAGAAACCCAAAGATCATCTGATGGTGGTGAATTTGTCCGGACGAGGCGACAAGGACTTGGCAACCGTCGCCGAATATTTGCAGCGGCGCCGCGCATGACCCGCATCGATGCCCGCTTTGCCGCGCTCAAACGGGAAGGTCGCGCCGGGCTCGTCACCTTCGTGATGGCAGGCGATCCGGATCCCGTGACGTCAGCGGCGATCCTGAAGGCGCTGCCGGAAGCCGGTGCCGATGTCATCGAGGTCGGCATGCCCTTCACCGATCCGATGGCGGACGGCCCGGCCATCCAGGCGGCCGGCTTGCGGGCCCTTCACGCGGGCCAGACTATGGCGACGACGCTGACGATGGTGCGTGACTTTCGCACCAAAGACGATGCGACGCCCGTGGTGCTGATGGGCTATTACAATCCGATTTACATCTACGGGGTCTCGCGCTTTCTTGCCGACGCCAAGGCTGCGGGCGTCGATGGCCTTATCGTGGTGGACTTGCCGCCCGAGGAGGATGACGAGCTTTGCCTTCCGGCGCTCAGGGCGGGATTGAATTTCGTTCGCCTCGCAACGCCGACGACCGACGATAAGCGGCTTCCCACGGTGCTCGCGAATACGTCCGGATTCGTCTACTACGTCTCGATCACCGGCATCACCGGCGCAGCGGCGCCTGATGCGGAGCGGGTCGCGGAAGCGGTTAAGCGGATCAAGCGCCACACTATTCTTCCGGTTGCCGTCGGCTTTGGGGTTCGGGATGCTGCGAGCGCCGCCGTTATCGCGCGGGACGCCGAGGCGGTCGTGGTCGGTTCAGCCCTGGTCGAAAAGGTACGCACAAGCCTTGATGCGGCCGGCAAAGCAACAGCTGCCACCGTCGCGTCAGTCCAAGAACTGGTCACCGAACTCGCGGCGGGGGTACGCAACGCGCGGCAGCAGGCGGCGGAGTAAACGTCGTGAACTGGATCTCCAACGTCGTCCGGCCAAAGATCCGTGGCTTTCTCAACCGGCGCGAGGTGCCGGAGAATCTGTGGATCAAATGCCCCGACACGGGGCAACTCGTGTTTTACAAAGACGTCGAGGCGAACCAGTTCGTCATTCCGGTTTCCAACTATCACATGCGCATGGGCGCAACGGCGCGCCTCAAATCGGTGTTCGACGGAGAGACCTGGATCGACATCGGGATACCGGAGGTCACATCCGATCCGCTGAAGTTCCGGGACGAGCGGCGCTATGCCGACCGGTTGCGCGACGCGCGCGCCAAGACGGGTTTGAAAGACGCACTCAAGCTTGGCCTTGGCAAGCTCGACGGCCTTCCGGTTGTCATCGCGGTGCAGGATTTCGACTTTATGGGCGGCTCTCTCGGCATGGAAGCCGGTGAGGCAATCATCAAGGGACTGCAGACGGCTGCGCAGAAAAGCACGCCTTTCATCCTGTTTGCGGCGTCCGGAGGGGCGCGCATGCAGGAAGGCATTCTGTCGCTCATGCAGATGCCCCGCACAACCATAGCGGTGCAAAATCTGCGTGCCGCACGCAAGCCCTACATCGTCGTGCTCACCAATCCAACCACCGGCGGCGTCACCGCTTCCTATGCCATGCTGGGCGACGTTCACATCGCCGAACCGGGCGCGCTCATCGGTTTTGCCGGCCCGCGCGTGATCGAGCAAACCATCCGGGAAAAACTGCCGGAAGGTTTCCAGAAGGCGGAGTATCTGAAAGAGCACGGAATGGTGGATCTGGTGGTGCATCGCCATGAGCTGCGTGCTACGTTGTCGCGACTTTGTCGCGTCTTGACGAAAGCGCCGGCGTCAGTCGCAACGCCGACGCTCGTGCCTGGTGAGCCGGTATCGACGCCCTGAGGCGCTGGCGTCCTGTGGTCTCCACGTCATCGAGCTGGGGTTCGTGATGACACAGTGGATCGTTGCGGCCGCGACGGCCGCCATCTTGATTGCCGCTGAGGGACCCGGCGCGGCCCAGACCTATCCGGACCATATCATTAAGGCCATCGTTCCCTATACGGCGGGAGGGCCGATCGACGTCACGACCCGGGTCGTTGCAAAGCGTCTTGGCGAGGTGCTGGGCCACTCCGTCATCGTCGAGAACCGCCCCGGCGCTTCCGGCATGATCGCCAACAAGGCTGCTGCAACCGCAGAGCCCGATGGCTACACGCTGCTGTTCGGCAACACGAGTACGCTCGTGGTTTTCCCCAGCCTCGCCCGCACGCGCGATTTCGACGTGCTCAAGCGACTGACGCCAGTCGCAAAGCTCATCCAAGGCTATGAAGTGATGGTGGTGGACCCGGCCGGTCCGGCAAATACCCTGCCGGAGTTCATTGCCTACGCCAAGGCCAATCCGGGCAAGCTGAATTATGGCTCCGTCGGTTTCGGAAATCTCACCCATGTCGCCGGCGAACTGCTGAAGCTCAAAACCGGCATCGAGATACAGCACGTGCCATACAAGGGCGCCCCCGAGCTCATTGCAGGCCTTTTGTCGGGCCAAGTGCAGATGAATTTCACGGACGTTGCCGGTGCCCTGACGTTGGCGCGCCAGGGCAAAATTCGTCCGCTTGCGATCGCCAGCGCAATGCGCGACCCAAAAGCTACGGATATTCCGACCTTCATCGAGCAGGGTGTGCCGGATTTCCTTGTTCCCACATTCACAGGAGTTATGGTCCCGGCTGGCACGCCGTCCGCAATCGTCGCCAAGCTACACGACGCCATCAATGCGGTACTCACGAACGCAGAAAGCCGCACGATGCTCGAAAACGCGGGCTCCTCCGTCCGTCCCGGCACCGCCGAGGAATTCGCCACGTTTCTCGCTGCTGAGCAACATAGGTGGGAAGAGGTCGTAACACTCGCTGGACTCAGGGGCGAGTAACCGCAAGATTTATTGCATTCCTGTCGATCCGAAGCCTTCGGCGCCGCGCGCTGTGTCATCAAGCGCCGTTGCTTCGACGATACGGGCACACGCCACCGGCGCAATGATCAGTTGGGCGATCCGCATCCCGCGGGTCACGACGAACTGCTCCACCCCCAGGTTGATCAGAATTGCCATGACCTCGCCGCGATAATCCGCGTCGATCGTTCCGGGGGCGTTCAGCACCGTTACGCCGTAACGGGCCGCAAGACCCGACCGCGGTCGCACCTGCCCCTCGAACCCGGACGGCAGCGCAATCGCGATGCCGCACGGAATGAGACGCCGCTCGCCGGGCGCCAGCATCACCGGCGCATCTGCCGGAACCGCGGCCAGAAGATCGAGGCCGGCCGCATGCACGCTTTGATACGACGGCAACGGCAGGTCGGCGCCGTGAGGCAAGCGGACAATGCGCAGTTTCACGTCAGTCATTTGGCGGCGGCCGCAAGGGCTGCAACAATGCGGGCGACCAGCATATCGGCAACGTTCTGCTTCGCCGCATCAGGCCACGACTCGACGCCTTCATGGGTAATGAGATGGACGCTGTTGCGATCCCCACCCATGATGCCGGTGCTGGGTGAGACGTCATTGGCCACGATCCAATCGCAGCCTTTGCGATCGAGCTTGGCGCGGGCGTTCTCGATCACGTGCTCGGTTTCGGCCGCAAAACCGATGACGAGGCGCGGACGCTTCGATTTGCTGTGTGCCACCGTTGACAGAATGTCGGGATTTTCGACGAGGGCAAGTTTCGGTGCACCGCTCGCGCCTTTTTTGAGCTTGTGGGCGCCCGGCTCTGCGACCCGCCAGTCGGCGACCGCGCCCGCGAATATCGCGACATCGACCGGCAGCGCCCGTTCCACCTCGGCAAGCATTTCGCGTGCGCTCTCGACCCTGATCACGGTAACTCCGGGCGGATCGATGAGCGCCACCGGGCCGCTTACGAGGATTACGCTCGCACCCGCCGCGGTCGCAGCGCGCGCAATGGCAAAGCCCTGTTTCCCCGACGACCGGTTGGCGATGTAGCGCACCGGATCGATCGGCTCGTGGGTCGGCCCGGCCGTTACAAGCACGCGTCGGCCCAATAGTAGCCCGGCGGTCTCATGCTGCGCGGCCAAGCGGATCTCGACGGCGGCGACGATCTCGAGCGGTTCCGCCATGCGCCCGGTGCCCGCTTCGCCCTGCTCCGCCATCTCGCCGGTATTGGGACCGACAACGGCCACTCCATCAGCCACGAGCTGTGCGAGATTGCGTTGGGTTGCCGGATG
>DATGCX010000415.1:0-53193 GCA_035311445.1 Xanthobacteraceae bacterium
ATCCTCGGTCTCGCGCATGATGGCGAGCCGCGCCCTGGCGGTTTCGCCGAGCGGCGCGCGGTAGAGCAGGATGCAGATGGAGCGCAAAGATGCGTTTTGGCTGCGTTTTGGCTGGCAAAGCCGGATCGAGCGCGTATCAAAGTGAGGAGAGCAGACGGGTTTGATCCGCTGTATTCGGGCGGCTTGTCATATCGCTATCTTGGTTTCGATGGCATCGTAATCTGCACGAAAGCCGCCGTCCGCGGCATCGAGAAGTCCAGCGGCAGTCAGGGCCTGGACATCCGCGTGGACATTGCTGTAGTCGCGGCCGAGCGCCTTCGCCAGCGCGCGAACGCTGGTGACTTCGTGCCGGCGGACATAGCGTAACAACTCCATCCGCTTGCCAGTCAACACGCGGGCGAGGGTGTCCCAGCTTTCGAACGCCAAATGGCGCTCACGGAAGGTTTCACCGCTCTCTGCGCGATGCCAGGCATCGATGAACCGACGCGCCGCCTCCTTTTCCATCGCACCGCCGACAGTGATCTTCACATTGCTCATTTACCACCTCGCAAGGTCTGCACGTCAGACCAGAAGTCGGCCATCAGTTGCTCGATGCTGCTGAACGCATAGGCTGTCTCGGCGCCCTGGTAGTGCCGATGATCGCCTTTACCGCGCTCATTGTCGTACCCAACTTCGCGAATGCCCGGACGGCCGTAGAACAGCGAATATTTCAGGCCGTGGGTCGATGGAGAGACCGGAGCCGGAACGCGCCAGATCACCATTTCCACAATCCCACCGTCGTCATAATCGACGCGCTGGTGGAAGAGCAGTTCAGCTTTCATTACGTGTCTATAATGGCTATTTATACCATATGGTGTCAAGAGCCATAAAAACTGACCTCGGGCGCATCGAACCGAAGTCCGCTATACGAGACGACCCTGTTCCGACCGGTCAAGTATTGGCTTACGCAGCGCCAGAGAGATCTCATGTCTTAGTCATAAACGGCCATCACTTCACCACTGCCTTGAGCGGTTTCACTGAAGCCGATTTTGAGGATGCCAGCGAAGCTTAGTCAGCAACCGCGGCGCCTGCCCGCTGCCCCATCACCCCGCCCCGACGAGTCGCACCGCCTCGTCGCGCTCGAACAGATAGAGCAACACGCGAAGTGCTTGCCCGCGCTCGCTTTTGAGCCCCGGATCGCGCGCCAGCGCCAATGCGGCATCGTCGCGCGCCGCGATCATCAGGTCGCGATGCGTCGCGGACTGCGCAATGCGGAAGCCCGGTAAGCCGCTCTGGCGGGTGCCGAGCACATCGCCTTCGCCGCGCAGGCGTAAATCCTCCTCGGCGATGCGGAAGCCGTCCTCGGTGTCGCGCATGATGGCGAGCCGTGCCCTGGCGGTTTCGCCGAGCGGCGCTCGGTAGAGCAGGATGCAGATGGAGCGCAAAGATGCGTTTTGGCCGCGGCCGGTGCGCCCGCGCAGCTGGTGAAGCTGCGAGAGGCCGAAGCGATCGGCGTGCTCGATCACCATCACGGTCGCCTGCGGAACGTCGACTCCGACCTCGATCACCGTGGTGGCGATGAGGATGCGCGTTTCGCCCGCCGCGAAACGCGCCATGGCGGCGTCCTTGTCAGCGCCCCTCATGCGCCCATGCACGAGATCGACGGCGTTGCCAAACAGCTGCACCAGCTCGGCGTGACGGGCCTGCGCGGCGGCGAGATCGGTGTTCTCGGATTCATCGACCAGCGGGCACACCCAGTAGATCTGCCGGCCGTCCCGGATGGCGCGGCCGACAGCGGCGATCACCTCGTCGAGACGATCGAGCGGGATGGTGCGGGTATCGATGGGCTGGCGGCCGGGCGGCTTGTCGCGCAGCTCCGAAATATCCATGTCGCCGAAATAGGTGAGGACCAGCGTGCGCGGGATCGGAGTCGCAGTCATCACCAGGAGGTCGACCGCCTTGCCCTTGGCGGCCAGTGCGAGGCGCTGGTGAACGCCGAAGCGATGCTGTTCGTCGACCACCGCCAGCGCGAGGTCGCGGAACACAACGTCATCGGAATAGAGCGCGTGCGTGCCGATCAGGAGATCGATGTCGCCTTGCGCGAGCCGCGCCAGCAGAGCCATGCGCTCGCGGCCGCGCTCGCGGCCCGTGACAATGGCGACGCGGATGCCAGCGGCCTCGGCCAGCGGCGTGATCGTCTTGAGGTGCTGGCGGGCGAGAATTTCGGTCGGAGCCATCACGGCCGCCTGTCCGCCGGCCGCAATCGCCGCCGCGCAGGCAAACAACGCCACCACAGTCTTTCCCGCGCCAACGTCGCCCTGCAACAGGCGCAACATCCGCTCGGGCCGGGCAAGATCGCGCGCAATGTCGGCGATGGCAGCCTTCTGGCTCGCAGTGAGCCTGAAGGGCACGGCGGCGGTAAGTTTTGCTTGGAGCGACGGCTCGCTCTCCCCTCCCCCTTGTGGGGGAGGGTCGGGGGTGGGGGTCGATGGGTGGGGCACCGCGGTTGCATTAACCCCCGACCCCCCACCCCGACCCTCCCCCAGCCGAAACCGTGTATACGCGGGTTTCGGCCCACTGACAGAGTGATCGAAATCGGCAACAGCCGATTTCGATTGGGGGGAGGGAGCAGCCCCCCGCCGTCCGCTCGGGCGGCGCAGATGGGCGCGTATCAGCGCGAGCGCGAGCTGGCTTGCCAGCAGTTCGTCGTAGGCGAGCCGCGTCCATGCCTTGCCGTCGAGCGCCACATCGGGCGGATCCGATGGCCGGTGCAGCTTGGTGAGCGCGTCGGCGAACTCCGGCCAACTGGCGTGAGCCCGATGCGAGGGATCAAGCCACTCCGGCAGCGCCGGCAATTTGTTGAGCGCCGCCGCGATGGCCCGACGCAGCATGTTCTGCGAGAGCCCTTCGGTCAGCGGATAGACCGGATCGATCAGCGCCATGGCGGCGAAACCCGCGGCATCGACGACGCGGTCGGGATGTGTCATCTGCAGCATGCCGTCATAGGATGTTACGGTGCCGGACACATAGCGCCGGCTGCCGCGCGGCAGCATCTTTTCGATCTGCTCCTTGCGCATCGAAAAATATGTGATGGTGAGGGTGCCGGTGTCGTCCGACGCATAGACCAGAAAGGGCGCGCGTGCGCGGCCAGGCGGGGGCGGACGGTAGCGCTCGACATCAACCGCGACGGTGACGACGCTGCCGGGCACCACATCGCGAAGTTTCGGCTGATGGCGCCGGTCGACGGCGCCGGTAGGCAGATGAAAAAGAAGGTCGATCACCCGCGCGTCGGCGTCGCGCCCGGTCAGCTTGCCGTAAAGCTTCTCGGTTTTGCCGGCGATGCCCGCAAGTGCGGTAACGGAGGCGAACAGGGGATTGAGAAGACTCGGCCGCATGACCGGATATATGCGCCGGAGAGGGTACGAAAGGTAGATGGCACAAGAGGCTCGGCCGTCGCCCAAGCCGGTGGCATCGGTTGGGAACTTTCCAGACGTCATCCACGTGTTGCGATAGCGCAAGAAGCTGGAGCGTATCCGCAATGATCACTGGAGCGAGGCCCCGCCGGGCTCAATGACGCGAACGCTGTCCAACAAAGCCTTTCGAAAGCTCTGATCGCCGCCTTCGAACATTTTTGCTAGTAACCGGCGGAAGAAAACGATTCCGACGGTCCACACAATATGGCGACCCGTGTCCTGGATCAAAAGGGCCTCAAAGGCGCCCTTCAAGCCCTTGACCTCGATTTCGAGCGACAATCGGCGACCTTCGTGCCCGGTAACCTGAACGGCTGAAATCGATTGGGTCGTAACGTATTTTTTTTGCGACGGTGACGCTTGACCTGCAATCATCCCGCGGGCGAGGGCATCGAGGTCGACCGGTTCCGTGGATTCGAAACCGATCCTGGCAATCTCAATTGCGCCAGAAGCCAGCGTCAGGCGCATCCCTGTCGGAATAAATGCGTTGTAGAGTGCGAGTGAAGTTGCTGGCCAACCATACTGGCTCCGTATGCGTCGCAGTCTCTCTAGCTCGGCACCGGCCGTTATCCGTTCGAATGCTTCAGGATAGTCGATCTCGATGCCGGCAACTTTCTGACGGTCCGCGATGACAGGTGAAATCGCCCCAAGGTACAGAATGACAATGAAGCTGTAGCGAAAATACCTCACAGGCCGCCCCCCGCTGTAGCTCAACCTTCGCTGACGCATGCTTCACGCACCGCGTCAGTGCTCGCAGACGCTGATTACTTATTGGTGTACCCATGCTTCTGCAGAACGGCAGTGAGCGCGGTGTTGACGCGGTCCATCATGCCTTGCATGCGGGGAAGAAACTGTCCCATCACCTCTGCCGTGATCTGCGGCATCAGCTTAAGCGCCTTGGCGCCGGTCGGGGTGCGATAAAAGGCCTCGATGTCCCGCATTTCCGGCACCGACAGATAGCGCGCATAGATCGCGGGCGCATCATTCATGGATTCGGCGATGTTGGCGGCGATCTGCTTTTCGAATTCGGCGCGAAGATCGGCGCTGGTTGCGGCGTCGAGTTTCGGATATTTGACTCGCAGCGATTGCTCTAGCGTCGGCCACGTCTGGGCGACCATCTTTCCGGTGAGATCGGCAATCATGTCGCCTGACACCAGAGCCATCAGCTCCTTCGCCACCGCGATCGCCTCCGCAGATGGCGCGGCAGGGGCGGCGGTATTGGCGCCTTGCGAGATCGCCGGCAGGACACTACTCAGCCCGACCGCCAATGCCAGTAACGCTACACGCAATATGTTCATGACGTTGCCCTCGCAGTCTTGACTCAAGGTCGACGACGCTTTGATCTGCAGCCCCTTTTTAGCGGCGCCACTTTACCATGCCGTCATCGGATTACGACACGGCAAGTGTCCGACGCCGCGTCTGGAACCGTATGGGCTGCGGCGTGTAGGTGACATTGCAGGGCCTGTTTACCTCTCCCCGCTTGCGGGGAGAGGTCGGAATGAGCGCGTCTTTCGCGCTCATTCCGGGTGAGGGGGCCTCTCCGCGAGTCTAAGCTTGTGGAAAGGCCCCCTCACCCCGACCCTCTCCCCGCAAGCGGGGAGAGGGAGCAGACAGCAGCCGCAGATTTGACAGACGTCTGACGATTGGTAAAGTACGGACTTCAGAAACGTCACTACAGAGGAGACGGCCATGAATGCCCCCGCAGGCGAACTCCAAAAGGTAAGATCATCGATGATGAATGCGATCCACGACCTGCCCCTGCTCGTCGCCCGCGATGAAGGTTTCTTTCGTGACGAGGGGCTGGATGTCGAGATCCTCAAGACGCCCGGTTCCGGCCAGCATGCATCCGATCACCGCGCGCTGCGCGACGACATCTTCACGCGCACGCTGGAATCGTCCTACGAAGAGGGCCAGTGCGATCAGTTTCGTATGTGCGAGTGGGGCATCATGAAGCGCGCGGTCGAGTCCATCGTCGACACCGGGCATCGCCCCGCCAAGATCGTCGCGCTCGGCTCGGCGATGTCGAGCTTTGCCATCGTTACCGACCCCACGTTCGACATATACGAGCCGGAGCAATTGAAAAATACGCCGATCGCGGTGAGCCCGTTCAACGGCTCTCATTTCACGATGCTTAAAATGATGGAAGGCTTCGTGAAGCGTGACGAGATCAAATGGGAGTTCGCCGGTACCCATCGTGAACGACTGGAGGCTCTGCGGGCGGGCAAGGTCAAGGCCGTGAACCTGCAGGAGCCCTGGATCAGCGTCGCCGAAAAGCAGGGATGTCGCGTTCTGATCGAATCCCACTCGACCCGCAGCGAAGCGGCGGGCGACGAGTTGGACGGCCCAACGCTCGCCAAGATGTTCCGGGCCGAGGCGCGAGCTGCCGCCGCCATCAACCGCAACCCGGAAAAGTACGCCCATTATCTGCTCGAGGAAGCAGCTGGCCTGATCGAACTCAAGGACCTCAAGCTGTCGCGGCTGCTGAATGCTCCGCCGACGCCCTACACGCGCGATCGGTTCAACGACAATTATCAGTGGACGCTCGGTTGGGGCCTGGTTTCGCCCGGCGCCACCTACGAGAACACGGTCGACAACCGGGCTTGGCAATAACGCGCGCCGACGATGATGAGACGGCGTCGACCTCTGTCGATGGACTCCTGCCGACGGAGGGATAATGTAGGGGCGACCCTTGTGGTCGCCCTATTGCCGCATGCGACCAATGGGGCGACCACAAGGGTCGCCCCTACAGCAGGCGCTATGGGACGACACCACGTGTGCCACCCCTCCAACGTTATAACTTGATTGATGCTCCAATCCCATCAGATTGGCTGAAGTGTTCGACCACTGTCGTCGCCCGCGGAAAGGGGGTGATCCAGTAACCCCGGGGAATCTCAATTGAAATGCGAATCTGGGGTTACTGGGTGCCCTGCTTTCGCGGGGCATGACACTGAAAGGAATGAAACTGCCAGGGTCACGACATCGGATAATGACAGCATCCGACAACAATCCGCTGGAAGAACTTTATCGGCGTCCGGGTTTCATGATCCGCCGCGTGCACCAGATTGCGGTGTCGCTGTTCATCGAAGAAACCGGAAAACTCGGGGTGACCAACAGGCAGTACGGCATTTTGTTCGTCCTCAAGCACCGGCCCGGTGTCGACCAGATTTCCGTCGCCAATCTGTTGGGTCTTGATCGTTCGACAACCGGAATGGTGCTCAAGAAGCTGGAAGACGATGGCCTGGTGGCGCGTTCCATTGACGCTCGCGACCGGCGCCGGCACAGCCTGCGACTTACAAAATCCGGCGAAAGGCTGCTCTCCCGGCTTGCGGAGCCGGCGCGCAAAGCCCGGGCGCGCGTGCTCTCCGCCTTCACACCAAGCGAGCGGACGCTCTTTCTTCAGCTGCTCGATAAATTTACCCGCGCATTCAACGGATCTACGCGCGTGCCGCTCGATCCGGATCGGGGTCACAACGAGAAGGCACCTGTCGGCGCGGGTCGATCGCGCATCGTTCGAATGCGGAAGACGCGCGAACGTGCCACCCCCGGCCTGTAGGATGGGTTGAGCGAAGCGAAACCCATCGACCGACGCGCCGTGGCGCGTTGACGACGCATATGCCGCAGGTTTGATGATGGGTTTCGCTATCGCTCAACCCATCCTACGGCCGCTACTTCAATGTCGCCAGGTACGCCACCAGATCATCGCGATCCTTTTCGGCGATGCCCTGGAAAACGCCCATGGCGGTGCCGGGGACCATGGTGGAGGGAAACATCATCCACCCGCCGATGGCGTCCTCGGTCCACTCCCAATTGGCGCGAGTCTTGAACGCATTGGTGTAGGCGTAGCCCGGGACAGTACCGGCTTTCCGGCCGATGATGCCGAACAGGTTGGGGCCAAACCGGTTCTCGCCGCCCTTGTCGTTGGTGTGGCAGATCAGGCATTGCCGCACGAAAGCCGCTTTGCCTTTTTCGGCATCCCCTTCCGCGTATGCGGCGCCGGCAGCGAAGCTGGCGAGGGCGAACGCCACTAGCGCCAGGATAACGGGTCTGCGGGCTTTCTGCTCCCTCTCTCCGCTTGCGGGGAGAGGGGGCTTCTCCCCAAGTTCTGACTGGTGGAGAGGGCCCCTCACCCGGCGCGCAAGCGCGCCGACCTCTCCCCGCAAGCGGGGAGAGGTGAAGGCTCCGCCGTCACCAGCCACGAAGGCTCTGGCTCGCGTTTTATTTGTCTTGAACCCGATAAGCAGGCCCCATCTACACATGCTTCCTCCAGCCCGTTCTTGCGTCGTGAAGTTGCAGCGCCGTCTGCAACGCATTCGCCCCGTTTGTAGCCTTTCCGCAACGGATTCCAAGTGCATCCGAATAACGCTCGACTATACTGACGGTGACGGCATCGCGCGGCGCCCGGTCGCCGGGACCACGACGGGAGCCAATCGAGCATTTTTCTGCCGGTGCCAAACCGGCCGCCGGAGGAGAGCAGAGATGACCATCAAACAAGCATTCTTGGCCGGAACTGCGCTTGGTCTTGGGATGCTGGCAGCAGGCGTGCCGATCGAGGCGCGCGCCCAGCAAGCCGCGCCCGTCGCTGCTCCTGCCATCGACGACGACGATATCGGCGGCATCGTCGCCAGCCGCATGGGGCCGGAAGCGGGCGTGTGGGTGGTGGCCGAGACGACCGAACTCGGGACGCGCTTTGCCAAGATGGCGGTGACAGACGAACGCGGCCGTTTCGTGATCCCGGATTTGCCGAAGGCGACCTACCGGGTGTGGGTGCGCGGCTATGGTCTCGTCGATTCCCCCAAGGTCACCACGGAGCCCGGTAAGACCCTCAGCCTCACGGCCGTGATCGCGCCGAGCCTCGCGGCGGCGGCACAATACTATCCCGCGATCTATTGGGCCTCCATGATCCGGGTGCCGGACAAGAGCAAATTCCCAGGCACGGGCGCCGACGGCAACGGCATCCCGGTCACCTTCAAGGCCCAGGACCTATGGCTAAACACGGTCAAGACCAACGGCTGCGGCAACTGCCACCAGCTCGGCAACTACGCCACGCGCAACATTCCGGAGGCTTTCGGGCATTTCGATTCTTCTATTGCGGCGTGGGCGCGCCGGCTGCAGTCCGGTCCTGCCGGCCGCGACATGGTGCGCTTCATGGCCGGGTTGATGGCGCCCGACGGCGGCCATCTCGCGGCGCTTGCCGACTGGACCGACCGCATCAAAGCGGGAGAAATTCCGAGCGCGACGCCGCCCCGCCCGGTCGGCGTCGAGCGCAACATCGTCGTCACGGTGCGTGACTGGTCGGATCCCAAGCATTATCTCCACGACCTCACGCTCACCGACCGGCGCAAGCCGACGGTGAACGGCTATGGGCTGATCTACGGCGCGGCGGAGCTTTCCACCAACAACCTGCCGGTGCTCGATCCGGTGAAGAACATCAAGACCACCATGAAAGTGCCGGTCGCCGACCCCAAAAACACCCCGAGCTCCGCGCTGAACAACCAGGTGCTCGCCCCATCGGCCTATTTCGGCATGGAGCAGGTGTGGGACTCCCAGGTTAATGCGCATAATCCCATGATGGACCAGGACGGCCGGGTCTATTACACGGCACAGGTCCGCTCCCCGAAGGACCCGCCGGATTACTGCAAGAAGGATTCGCCGACGCGCTCGGCGCAGCTCTACCCGCTGGCCGGGCCGCAAACCGGGTTCGTACAGAATGCTCGCCAGGTCACCGTGTGGGATCCGAACACGAAAAAGTTCTCGCACATCGACACGTGCTTCGGCACCCATCACCTGAATTTTGCCGAGGACGCCAACAACACGCTGTGGCTCAGTAACAACACCCAGGGCGAGCGCGCCGTGGTGGGTTGGATCAACACCAATCTCTATTGGGAGACCGGCGATGCCGCGAAGTCGCAGGGCTGGACCGCGATGATCGTGGACACCAACGGCAATGGCAAGCGCGACGAGGGCTATAACGAGCCCGGCAAGCCCGTCGATTACAGCAAAGACACGCGCATTCCGTTCGCCATGTACGGGATCGCCTATAGCCCGGCCGACGGCTCGATCTGGGGTTCGAACCTCACCCACCCGGGCTACATCCTGCGCGTGGCGCCTGGATCGAACCCGCCGGACACTGCACTGGCGGAAATCTACAAAATTCCGCTGCCGGGCTTCGGCATTCGCGGCAGCGACATCGACCGCAACGGCGTGGTGTGGATGCCGCTCGACTCCGGCCACATCGCGAGCTTCGACCGGCGCAAGTGCAAAGGTCCGCTCAACGGGCCCGGCGCGGAGCTTGGCGAGAAATGCCCTGAAGGCTTTGACTTTTATCCCATCCCGGGGCCGGGATTCCAGGGCGACCCGGGCGCGGAGGAGAATCCCTATTACACCTGGGTCGACCAGCACAACATCTTCGGCCTCGGCGCCGATGTGCCGATTGCCACAGGCAATCAATCGGACTCGCTCCATGCGCTGGTCAACGGCCGGGTGATCGAGCTGCGTGTGTCGTACCCGATGGGTTTCTTTGCCAAGGGCCGCGACGGCCGCATCGATGACCCCAGCGCCGGCTGGAAGGGTCGCGGGCTGTGGGTGACTTCGGGCAACCGCACTCCGATGCACATCGAAGGCATCGACGCCCCGGCCCCCGGCGCCCCCGGCAAGACCCCGGAAACGCTGTCGAGTCCGCTGGTGGTGCATTTCCAGCTGCGGCCCGACCCGCTGGCGCATTGAGTCATCCCTCCCCCGCTTGCGGGGGGACGGCAGGGTGGGAGCGCGCACCGCGAGTCGGTGCCGTGGAAAGGACCCCAACCCGACCCTCGCCGAGTCGGAGAGGGAGAAGAGACCGGGAGATGTCCATGCGGTTCACCCCGATCGGACATGAATTCGCCGCCGAGGTTGAAGGCATCGATCTGCGCGTGCCGCTCGATGCGACCGCGGTGGCGATGATCCATTCTGCTATGGATCGGTACGCCGTGCTGGTGTTTCACGATCAGCCGCTGTCGAATGAACAGCAGATCGCCTTCACCAAAAGCCTCGGCAGGATCGAACTCAACAAGGCAAACAACGTGACGCGGCTCGATCAGCGCCGGCTCACCATCGAAATGAGCGACATTTCGAATCTCGATCAGCACAGCAACATGCTGGCGCGGGATGATCGGCGGCGCGCCTTCAATCTCGGCAATCGGCTGTGGCATTCGGATTCATCCTTTAAGGCCGTGCCGGCGAAATATTCCCTGCTGTCCGCTCGCATCGTTCCGTCGGCCGGCGGCAATACCGAGTTTGCCGACATGCGTGCTGCCTACGATGCGCTTGATTCCGAGACCAGGGCGGAGATCGAAGATCTGATCACCGAGCACTCGCTGCTGTTCTCACGCAGCCAACTCGGCTTCACGGATTTCACCGCCGAGGAACGCGTGAAGTTCGCGCCGGTGCGCCAACGCCTGGTGCGGACCAATCCGGCGACCGGTCGCAAGTCGCTGTTCCTGTCGTCCCACATCGGCGGCATCGTTGGCTGGCCGGTGCCCGAAGCGCTTGCTTTCGTTCGTGATCTCGTCGAGCACGCGACTCAGCGTCAATTCGTCCACGCTCACTCCTGGCGGCAATATGATCTCGTGATGTGGGATAACCGTCAGACCATGCATCGGGCCCGCCGCTACAGGGATACGGGCGAGGTGCGCGACATGCGCCGCACGACCCTCGAAGGCGACGGACCGACGACACAGCAAGTGGCGGTGGCGTGAGCCGCGATTGTAGGATGGGTTGAGCGAAGCGAAACCCATCAACGGACCTGCTGCCAGGAACGACCGCTGATGGGTTTCGCTTCGCTCAACCCATCCTACGCACCGAGAGAGGGGGCCATGAAAGAAATTCCGCGCCGCCGTTTCCTGCAATTCGCGGGCGTTGCCGCCGCATCGGTCCTGCCACGATCCTCACTGGCGCTCGATTACCCGACGCGGCCGGTACGTTTCGTGGTCGGCTTCCCGGCCGGCGGCCAACAGGACACCATGGCCCGGTTGATCGGGCAGTGGCTGTCGGAGCGGCTCGGGCAGCAGTTTCTGGTCGAGAACCGTTCGGGCGCTGGCGGCAATGTCGGGGCAGAAGCGGTGATCAATTCGCCGCCGGACGGTTACACCATGCTGCTGGTGGGGTCTCCGAACGCGATAAATGCCACTCTCTATCAAAAGCTCAATTTCGTATTTCTGCGCGACATCGCGCCCATCGCGAGCTTCGCCCGCACGCCCCTGGTCATGGAGGTGCATCCGTCAGTGCCGGTGAGGACGGTTCCAGAGCTGATTGCGTATGCCAAGGCAAACCCGGGCAAGATCAATTACGCCTCCGCCGGCAATGGCACGCCGCAACATGTCGCCGCCGAGCTCCTCAAGATAATGACCGGCGTCAACATGGTGCACGTGCCTTATCGCGGCTCGGCGCCGGCGTTGATCGACATGCTGGCAGGCCAGGTCCAACTCATGATCGATCCCTTACCGGCCTCGATCGGACATGTCCGCAGCGGCAGCCTGAGGGGACTGGGCGTGACCACGCTGGAGCGATTTCCCGCACTGCCGGATCTTCCGACCGTGAACGAGTTCGTTCCCGGATACGCGGCGGATTCCTGGTATGGTGCGGGCGTGCCGATAAACACGCCGGTCGAGATCGTCGACAAGCTTAACCGCGAGATCAACGCGGGCTTAGCCGATCCGAAAATAAGGGCGAGGATCACCGATCTTGGCGCGACAGTCCTGACAGGCTCGCCGACCGATTTCCGTCAGATGCTGGTGGTTGAAACCGAGAAGTGGGGCAAGGTGGTCAAAGCATCCGGAGCCAAGGCGGAATAGATCCTCAATTCCGCCTGCATCTGGCGGCTCCCAGCGTCGCCGACGGCAATTCTCCAAACGCAAGGCGATAATCCCGGGCAAAATGGCCCGGATTCAGGAAGCCACACGCGAATGCAGTCGAAACAACCGTTGTTGTGCTGTCCGGCTGCTGAAGCATGCGCCGGGCATGCTGCAGTCGGACGCTCTTGACAAAGGCCATTGGCGAGCGGTTGCGCGAGTCTCTGAAGGCCTTGAATATGCTGCGGGTGCTTGCGCCCGCAGCAGCCGCAAGCGCCTCGACGGTGATTGGGCGGTTCCAGTTGGCCACGATATATTCCTCGACGAGGCGAACCTGCCAGGGTGCGGGGTGCGGCTGTTCGCGTTCCAGCACATCGCTGAAATTATGCCGATTGGCGGTCAGGAAGCCTACCAGCAACATCTGTTCGAACTCGACGAGTGCCGCTGCCGGCACTTTGCCGTCGTCACAGTCGAGTTCGCTCACCATGAATTCGAGCATCCGTCGCAAGCGCCGAAGCGCAGGATTTTCGAAGCTTGAGCGGCGGGCGAATTCGATATTTCGGGCAATCGGTATTCCGATCACGGCACTGAGCTTGGCCTGCAACGCGCAAGCTTTAACGCGTAAGATGAACTGCTCAAAGCCGGCTTGATACTCATGTGTCATCTCGACACCGGCCGGGATGACGGACGACTCGTTCGGGTTGATAGCGAACTGGTTGCCGCTGAATGTCGTCCGGCCCGCCATCTGCAGAGCAAAATGCTGCTTGATAAGTGGCACAGCTGGGAAGCGGACCCGGTAGGCCGCGGAACAGGCGCCAAATACGAGATCGACGCTCTCGAGCCGCAGATAGCTTCTGCTGATCTCGAATCCCTGCGCCTCGGGGCTGATATCGAACCCGAGCGCTCCAAACTGGTTGACAAGCGTCTGCCGGAATTCCTCCGGACTGTGGGTATGGATCAGCGGAAAATTGTGCAGCGGTCGCAGATTGGATCGACTGAGCATTTCGGAGGTCTTTGCGAAGACGATGACACGCGTGCAGTTGGGGGCCATGATAAGCTGTCACAAATCCTAGCGCAATGGTTGCAGCGCGCGGCTATGGCAATGCTGGTGACCAAGAAGGGCGACGCTTCGCGCCGAAAAACATCACCGTTGCATGCAACCACCTGACAATACCGCCTCTGCTCGCTATATGAGCACCGCTCGGCACCGTCCGGGCTTTTGGTGCTCAACTGCTCGCACGGTTGGTGCCTCCAGAGGAGTTGGGATGACCGGGACGGTACGATCGAGCGCGGGGCTCGATGAGCGGCGGCGGCGATTATTGTATCGGTCATGGCATCGTGGCACGCGGGAGATGGATCTGATCATGGGACGCTTCGCCGATGCGGCGGTCAGCGATTTGACAGAGGCGGAAATCACCGAACTGGAGCGGCTCGCCGACGTGCCGGACCCTGAGCTTTATGCCTGGCTCACCGGCAGCCGGCCGGTTCCGGACGACTACGATCTTGCGGTGTTCCGACGCTTGCGGGATTTCCATGCGTTGAGGCAGACCGAATGAATAATGCGCGCATCAAGGCGCAGTCCCCTGCTGATCTCTTGGAATCGGGCCGGCCGCTGACACTCGCGCGCGTCGCCGACGGCGCCGAGGGACTGGTGCTCGCCGATCTTGCGCGCGCAATCGCCGCCCAGCCCAACGCACCATCGACCAGTCTGCTGATCATTTGTCGCGACGGCAGCCGGATGGCGCAGCTCTCCCGCGCGCTGGCGTTCTTTGCGCCCGATATCGGCGTGTTGGAATTTCCGGCCTGGGATTGCCAGCCCTATGACCGCGCCTCGCCGCATCCGGGCATCGTCGCCCAGCGTATGACGGCGCTGTCGCGGCTGGCCCATCTCAAGGGACAGGCGGGACCTCAACCCAGGCCCTCCGTGCTGCTGGCCACTGTCAATTCCGCGGTCCAGCGCGTGCCCGCGCGCGGCCTCGTGTCAGGGCAGGCGTTGTCGGCCGCGCCCGGCAATGTGCTCGCCATGGACGGCATCGTGCGCTGGCTGGAGCTCAACGGTTTCACGCGCGCCTCGACCGTGCGCGAAGCCGGCGAATACGCGGTGCGCGGCGGTATCATCGACTTGTTCCCCCCTGGCGTGCACGATCCGGTGCGACTTGATTTTTTTGGCGACACGCTCGAATCGATCCGCACCTTTGATCCCGAGACCCAGCGCAGCACCGATCAATTGCACGCCCTCAATCTCGTTCCGGTGGCGGAATTCCAGCTCACCACGGAAACCATTCGTCGCTTCCGCACCGGCTATGTGCAAATCTTCGGAGCTGCGACGCCGGACGACCTGCTGTACGAGGCGGTGAGCGAAGGGCGACGCTATCCCGGTATGGAGCATTGGCTGCCGCTATTCCACGACGGCCTTGATACGCTGTTCGACTATCTGCCGGGCACGGCAATTGCGGTCGAGCCGCTGGCCGAAGATGCGGCCCACGAGCGCTTCACCCAGATCGCAGATTATTACGACGCACGCCAGCAGGACCTCGCACACGGCGCCGAAAAAGGCTCCGGTCTTCTCTACAAGCCGCTGCCGCCGGATCGTCTCTATCTCGGCGAGACGGAGTGGCGGGATCGCCTTGATGCCCGCAAGCTCGTTCGTCTGGTTCCGTTCGCCGCACCGGACGGCGTGGCGGCGGTCATCGACGCCGCTACGCGGCAAGGCCGCAACTTTGCGCCCGAGCGGGCACAACCTGAAGGAAACGTGTTCGACGCCGTGAAGGATCACGTGAATGCGCTGCTCTCGGCCCGCAAGCGCGTAGTGATTGCGCTGTGGAGCGATGGCGCGCGCGACCGCATGAGCCACGTGCTGGCCGACCACACGCTCCACAATCTCATCAACGTGCAGACCTGGCAGGAAGCGCTGGCGCGACCGGCACATGAGATCGCGCTTGCGGTGCTCGGCCTGGAGTCCGGATTCGAGACCGACGATCTCGCGGTTATCGGCGAGCAGGACATTCTGGGCGACCGCCTGGTGCGACCACGGCGCGGATCGAAACGAGCTGAGAATTTTATTGCCGAGATTTCAGCGCTCTCCGCAGGTGACCTCGTCGTCCATGTGGACCATGGCATCGGCCGCTTTATCGGCCTGAAGACCATTCAGGCCGCGGGCGCGCCCCATGATTGTCTCGAAATCCACTATGCCGGCAACGACAAGCTGTTTCTGCCGGTCGAAAATGTCGAGCTGTTATCTCGCTACGGCTCTGAGGAAGTTGCGGTCGACCTGGATCGACTCGGCGGCGCTGCCTGGCAGGCCCGCAAAGCGCGGATGAAGAGCCGCATCCGCGAGATGGCTGGCGAGCTCATCAAGATCGCGGCCGAACGTCATCTCCGTGAAGCGCCGCGGCTCACCGCCGCGCAGGGCCTCTACGACGAATTCTGCGCCGGCTTTCCTTACGATGAGACGGACGACCAGCGCGCCGCCATTGACGCAGTACTCGACGATCTTGCTTCGGGTCGGCCGATGGACCGGCTCATCTGTGGCGATGTCGGCTTCGGCAAGACCGAAGTGGCACTGCGCGCCGCATTTGTCACGGCCTTGGCCGGCAAGCAGGTTGCAGTGGTGGTGCCGACGACACTCCTGGCCCGCCAGCATTTCAAGACGTTCTCTGAACGCTTTCGCGGACTTCCAGTTCAGGTCGCCCAGGCGTCGCGTCTGGTCGGCAACGCGGAGCTCGCCAAGGTCAGGGAGGGGCTTGCCAGCGGTACGATCGACATCGTCATTGGCACCCATGCACTGCTCGGCAAAACCATCAAGTTCCGCGATCTCGGGCTCCTGGTGGTGGACGAGGAGCAGCATTTCGGCGTTGCCCATAAGGAACGGCTCAAGGCCCTGCGGGCCGAGGTGCACGTGTTAACGCTGACGGCAACTCCGATCCCGCGGACCTTGCAGCTGGCGCTTACCGGCGTTCGTGAGCTCTCGATCATCGCCTCGCCGCCGGTCGACCGCCTGGCCGTGCGAACCTCGGTATCGCCGTTTGATCCGTTGATCGTGCGGGAAGCGTTGCTGCGCGAGCGCTATCGCGGCGGCCAGTCGTTCTACGTCTGCCCACGTATCGAGAACCTTGCCGACGCCAAGGAGTTTCTCGACAAACAGTTACCTGAGGCGCGCGTTGCCGTCGCCCACGGCCAGATGCCGTCGACCGTGCTCGAAGACGTCATGTCGGCCTTCTATGACGGCAAATACGACGTGCTGCTGTCCACCACCATTATCGAATCCGGTCTCGACATCCCGACCGCCAATACTCTGATCGTCCATCGCGCCGATATGTTCGGCCTCGCCCAGCTCTATCAGCTGCGCGGCCGCGTCGGACGCTCGAAGACGCGCGCCTATGCGCTGATGACGCTGCCAGTAGGGCGCAAGCTCACCGCACAGGCGGAGCGCCGTCTCAAAGTGTTGCAGTCCCTCGACACGCTGGGGGCGGGGTTTCAACTTGCTTCCCACGACCTCGATATCCGCGGCGCCGGCAATCTGCTCGGCGAGGAGCAATCCGGCCACATCAAGGAAGTCGGTTTCGAACTCTACCAGCAGATGCTCGAAGAGGCGGTGGCGAGCCTCAAGGCGGGCCTTGCCGAGCCGGTCGCCGATCGCTGGTCGCCACAGATTACCATCGGGACGCCGGTGCTCATCCCGGATGATTATGTGGCTGATCTGTCCGTGCGCTTGAGTCTCTACCGGCGGCTTGCCGACCTCGAGGACGAGCGCGACATCGATGCGTTCGGGGCCGAGATGGCGGATCGCTTCGGGCCGCTGCCCGGCGAGGTGAGGCACCTTCTCGCCACAGTGGTGGTCAAGGCGCTGTGCCGACGCGCCAACGTGGCAAAGATCGAGGCCGGGCCGAAAGGCGCCGTGATTTCGTTCCGGGACGACCGTTTTGCCAATCCGGAAGGGCTGATCGCGTTCATCCGCCAGCAAGGTCGGGACGCCAAGGTGCGACCCGACATGAAGCTCGTGCTGTTCGCCGACTGGGATGAGTCCGAAGATCGACTCAAAGGTACCACCGCGATCCTGCGCCGACTTGTCGCGCTCGCAGAACGTGCCAAAGCGGCGTGACCGCAGATGATTGATGCATCAATTGAATAGCCAGCGGGAGGCGCGCGGCTCGGCAATGATTCCGCACGTGCCGAGCCGCGTGTCGGCTTTTGCGTGGGAGCAATTTCCGGTACAGATCGCGTAACGGCAAGAAGTTTTGTTGCGTTCGGTCTCAAGCCGCAACGAGGAGACTTATTTTTGGCGGCGTTTCATGCCAACGCATGCGCCGCATGACGGTCGAGCGTGGGTGGGGACGCGTTGCGGGTATGAGTACGCATTTGGGTGATCAACGTTGGTTTGTTTTGCTCAACGGCAAGCGCCACGGACCTTTTACATTTGCGACGCTCGCCAAGGCGGCAGCCAATGGCGTCATTACGACTGAAACTGATGTTTGGCGGCGGGGGTGGCAAAAATGGCACCCGGCCCGACAGGTGCCGGGGCTGTTGAACGAGACGCCACTCGCCCCCGAATCCACTGCCGATGACACTGAGTGGTCCAGCCTGCGGCTGGCACTCGACCAGAACACCGCAGGGGATCGCTCGCAACAGCGGGGTCGGGACCGAACGGACACCTTCGAGGACGAATGGGGAATGCTCGCCGTGCAGGCGACCCGGGGCCGCGCCCCCACCCTTCCCTCCCCCGCTGGCGGGGGAGGGAAGGGTGGGGGGATGTCATCCCGGATTGGACGCGCAGAAATACCGAGAGCCGTCGATCTCGATATGATCCGCCATGATGTTGAACGACATCAGCACGCGGGCCGCGCAATGGCCGACAAGACGCCATCCTCCGGGCGGTTCCGGCGGTTTTGCAAACGTGTGACGATCGCGTTATGCGCCATCCTGCTGTTGTGGGCTGGCGGCCGGATGTTGTCGGCCCCGCGGCAGGTGACGGAACCGAAGCCGCTGAAATCTGCCACTGCGGCACCAATATCGCCGGTTCTGGCTTCGGGGGCTGACTTGCCTGCATCCGTTGCCAATCTGCCGGCAATTGTGGCGCTCCAGCGCAACGATCCCCTGTCGTTCGAGCGTTTCAAAAAACGTTATGCCGATAGCGCTGTAAATGCGAAGGACGATGAAATCCTTTCGATCGCCCGCGCTGCACTGCGCAAGAGCGTGAAAAGCCTGATTGCCATATCATCCGGCGACGTGCTGCTCGAAATTACCGACGTCTATCTCGCCTATATGCAGGCTTTGCAATCTTCCGGTCCGGAAAGTTGCGTTGCCCTGAGTGATGAAAGCAAAGGCGCAAAGCTGATGAGCAATCTCGCTAAGGAATTTCCCACTCAGTTCGTTCGCGACATGTCGGTACTGGAGCGCGTTGCGGGGGCCAATCGTAACGCCACCATCGCACCGCCCAGTGCGGACCAGGCGCGACCATATCTCGAAACAGTGTTCGCCAGCCTTCGCCGGCTGCCGGTCAAGAATGAATTGCTGGGGCGCGACAAGCTTGACCCTTTAGAGTTTCAACCTTATTGCGCGCTGGTGATTGCATTCTACCAAGCCGTGCTCGACTTGCCACGCGACGATAAGGTCAACCTGCTGCGCTATCTCTATGCTGCCGCTGCCGTCAACGCCGATAGCGATCTCGCGAAATAGACGAAGCGGCAAGCCGGAGCGGCGCGCTGCACGGCGCAACAATTCCACGTCGTTGAAACGGACTGCAGCCATCGCGATGACGCTGCTCCTGTCGGCTTTCTTTGCGGTGTCAGCGAGCGCCCATGGGGGCGGCGACATCGCGGGCGGCTTTGCGGGGGGCTTCGGTCACCCGTTGTTCGGGCCCGATCATGTTGCCGCGATGGTGGCGGTCGGCCTCTGGGGCGCGGTGCTGGCGCCACTGGCGATATGGCTTCTTCCTGTTGCGTTTCCACGGGTGATGGCGTTCGGCGGTGTATTGGGGATCGCCGCCGTGCCGGTGCCGCGGGTCGAGGTCGGCATTGCGATCTCCGCGATGGTGCTCGAATTGATGGTGGCGATCGCGGTCGGCTTTCGCGATCTTCCACGGCCATGCCCACGGCGCTGAACTGCCGCCCGGCGCCGATGCGATCGCGTTTTCGGCCGGTTTTGTGATGGCGACTGGACTCCTCCACCTGTGCGGCATCAGTCTTGGCCTCGCGACGCGCTGGCCGGCCGGCCGCGTTGCGGTGCGGCTCGCGGGAGCCGCTATCGCCGGCGCCGGCGTACTTTTTCTGCGCGCCGAATTGCCATAGTGAGTGGGTTGGAGCAGGTTGGCGACGCCACATCGGGCGCGTACCAGTGACACAGTCAGGCTCGGAGGGATGATGACTCCATTTGCGGGCGTGGAGGGCTTTGTCCGCGGATTGCTGTATCCGGTGCTGGCGCCAGCGCATTTCATGTCGTTGCTCGGCCTGGGTCTCATAGCCGGCCGTGATGTGTTCGTGCAACTGCCAACGCTGGCGGCGTTCGCCTCCGGCCTTGCCGGCGGCCTTGGCGCGATTGCGTGGGGCATCGGGGAAACGCCTGCGAACGATGTTCTGGTCGCGATGGCCGGGCTGTGTGGATTGATCGCAGCGACGGGAATGTCAGCACCGGTTTGGCTCACAGCGCCGGTGGCGCTCGTGGCCGGCGCCGCTCTCGGGTTCGATTCTCCACCCGATGTCATCGCGCTGCGCGAGGCAGTGCTGATGCTTGTCGGCACGCTATGCGGCGGCATCGCGGCGCTGGCGGTGATTGGGGCAACTGCGTCCGTGCTGTTCCGCCCGTGGCACAGCATTGCAACACGCATCGCCGGATCGTGGATCGCGGCGATTGCCATCCTGGTGCTGGCGCTGCGATGGGCCGTGTAACTGGCTTATGTAGCTGGCTTACGGGTGGCCCGGATGGAGCGCTGGCGCTTGCGCGGTCTCGCAATCCGGGGCAGGATTTTCTAACTCGCCGCGACACCGGGAGAGGCTGTCCCGGATTGCGAGACCGCGCAAGCGCCGTCTCTTCATGCGGGCTACGGCGGCGGCGGCGAGCGCGGACATTCAGCGGTGGTTTGGGCCGGTTACCTGCGCACGTCGAGACAGCGTATGCGTTCAGCAGTGTCGAGCGGCCGGTGGCCAATTTCTGGTCTGACGTGGTGGTCGCGCCCACTGAAACCGCGGAGCGTGGCTCGCCGTCATGTGCAACCGCGGAAGCGTTCTCCGTGAGCCCCTTCCCGTTAAGATAGCCACGGGTATACAAAGTAGCCAAGGCTGTATACGTTCCTCGCAGGGACTGTGAGCAGAGTTCGGGGGTGTCGTCATGGATATTGGCGCCGTGGCAGTGCCAATGTGGCAGCGTAACGTAGCAAGGTTTTTTGCCGCAGCACTATTAGCCGTCGTCTGGGTTGAAGCGCGGCCTGTTGCGGCAGCGGAGTGCGATCCCAATTGCGATCTGGACATTCAGCCGCGCGCGTACAGCGACCCGCGCTGCGTACCGCGGCCGGTGGTTCCCAAAAACACGTCTACTCCGTTTCCGGCTTTCCAAAGCAATGGACCACATTGCGATTTCCGACCAAAGCGGCGACAGGCCCATAACCATGCCCCTTCGGCGACGGCGCAGCCCCCGTCAGGCGCGGCGCTGCGGCATGCGCCCGGTGCGGGAACGAATGTGCCCGGTCATGGCGCGAATCAGTCGGGCACGGCGACAGGCGACCCCGCCACCGCAGCCGGTGACCCGGGCCGACAACCACCACGCAGCGTTGACCGCGACGTCGGGTTCGCTGACGCCTTTGGGGCCCGCGCAGATGAATTCCGCGCCTCGCCTCGCGCGGGAGGGGTCGGTGCAGGAGGCGTAGGCTTCGGTGCGGGAGGTGTCGGTGCTGGGGGAGTCGGCGCAGGAGGAGCAGCCCGGAGTCGGCCGTGACTGGCGGCCGGCAACTTCCCTGCGCGGGTCAGGGCGATTTCTCCGTCGCCCTCTCGCTTAATTGTGGCACCTCTATGCTGGTTGCGGCCCTCGCGATCCTCGCCGCCTCTGCGAGTGCAGCCAGCTTCTTTGAACCATCGCCGGTGCCCGGCTGAATAAGCCCGGCCGACATGATGAGCTTGGCGGCGGCCTCGACAGGGATGTCCAGTTCGATGATGGCGCTCCGTGCGACGTAGAAAAAGAATCCCGTGGTGGGATTCGGGGTGCATGGCATGAACACCGAGACGTATTGCTCCCGGCTCGGCAGGCGCGCCACGATCTCATTGCTCGGCCGCTGCGATAAGAATACCAGCGACCACATGCCGGGCGCCGGAAATTCGATCAGGCCGACCGTGCGAAAGCTTGAGCCGGATTCCGAGAACAGGGTCTCGAACACCTGCTTCAAGCCCTTGTAGATCGAGCGCACCAGCGGCATGCGGTCCAGCAGGTGCTCGCCAGCCTCGACCAGTTTGCGGCCAACGAGATTGGCGGTGAGAAAGCCAAGCAGCGTCAGCGCCACGAATGCGATGATGAGACCGCTGCCAGGGATTTTTCCAGGCAGATAGGTTTCCGGACGGTAGGCCACCGGAATGAACGGCCGCACCAGATCATCGACCCAGGTAATGAATGACCAGGTGAGCCATACGGTGATGGCAAGCGGCCCGGCCACCACCAGGCCAGTGAGGAAATAATTGCGGATGCGGGCGCCGATGCCGGTCTGATGGACAGGCGGCTTAGCGGGCGGGGCCTCCGGCGCTGTCCCGGGGTCGTCGGCTGAACTCATAGATACGTTACTTTGCTGCAGGTGAACGCTCGGATCGCTCTTCCAGGTTGCGATTATAGGACATCCAGCCGATGCCGCGCCACTCTCGCATCTGTGGCTTCTACGCGCGGCCCGCCGTTCGGCCGATCGCATATAGGATGCGGCTACCTCCTACTGAAGGGCAACGCAATAACATTTGGCGCGGCACCTCTTCTCCCCCTCCTCCGGCCCTCACAGCCGCAAGCGGGGAGAGGTGAAGGCCGCGGCGTCAAATGCGATTGCGCTGCCCTCCAGGAGGGTGATGCCCCTACTCCACCGTGACGGATTTTGCGAGATTGCGTGGCTGGTCCACGTCGGTGCCCATGATGACGGCGGTATGGTAGGCGATCAGCTGCACCGGTATAGCGTAGACGAGTGGCGTCACGGTGGAGGGCACTTCCGGGACCGTCATTGTGACGAGGGAATTGATCGTCGCTTCGCGCGCTCCCTTTGGATCGGTGATCAGGATAATTCGGCCGCCCCGCGCTGCTACCTCCTGCATGTTTGATACCGTCTTTTCGAATACCCGATCATAGGGGGCAATCACCACCACCGGCATGGTCTCGTCGATTAACGCGATGGGGCCGTGCTTGAGCTCGCCGGCCGCATAACCCTCGGCATGGATATAGGAGATTTCCTTAAGCTTGAGCGCGCCTTCGAGCGCCAGCGGAAAGCTGGTGCCCCGGCCGAGGTAGAGCACATCGCGGCATTTTGCGAGGTCCCGCGCAAGCCGCTCGATGTGCGGCTCCAGGGCGAGCGCCTCGGCCATGTGGCGGGGCGTCTTGATAAGGGCGCCCACGAGCTTTTCCTCCTCTTCTTCGCTGAGCACGCCGCGGGCGCGGCCGGCCGCGATGGCCAGGCACGCCAGCACCGTGAGCTGGCAGGTGAACGCCTTGGTGGAGGCGACGCCGATTTCCGGCCCGGCCAGGGTCGGCATCACCACGGCGCTCTCGCGCGCAATCGTCGAGGTTGCCACGTTGACGATCGATACGATGTGCTGCTTGTGCTCGCGGGCATGGCGCAACGTGGCCAGCGTGTCGGCCGTCTCGCCTGACTGCGACACGAACAGCGCGAGGTCGCCGGGCGCAAACGGCGCGTCGCGGTAACGGAACTCCGACGCCACGTCGATCTCGACCGGCAGGCGCGCAAAGCGCTCGAACCAGTATTTGCCGATCAGCCCCGCGTAATAGGCGGTGCCGCAGGCCGAGATCGAAATATGGCCAATATCGCGGAAATCGAACGGCAGCACCTCCGGCAACGCGATCCGTCCCTTGGCGAAGTTGACATAGTGCGCGAGGGTATGGCCGACCACCTCGGGCTGCTCGTGAATTTCCTTCGCCATGAAGTGGCGGTGATTGCCCTTGTCGAGCAGGAAGGCCGAGGCGTTGGAGCGGATCATCGGCCGCGTCATGGCCTTGCCGGCGGCGTCGTGGATCAGGGCGCTGCCGCGCCGCACGACGGCGCAGTCGCCGTCCTCCAGATAGGCAATCGAGCTGGTGAACGGCGCCAGCGCAATCGCGTCCGAGCCGAGATACATTGCCCCGTCGCCATAGCCGATCGCGAGCGGCGAGCCGCGGCGGGCGCCGATCACGAGGTCGTCTTCGCCGGAGAATAGAAAGGCGAGAGCGAAAGCCCCTCGCAGGCGCGGCAGCGCGGCGGTGACCGCGTCGATCGGATCCGCACCCTTGCTCATCTCGTCGGTGACCAGATGGGCGATCACCTCGGTATCGGTTTCGGTCGCGAAGCTGGCGCCGCGGCCCTCGAGTTCTGCGCGCAACTCCGCGAAGTTCTCGATGATGCCGTTGTGCACGACCGCAACCCGGTCGGTGGCGTGAGGATGGGCGTTGGTCTCGGTGGGCCGTCCATGGGTTGCCCAGCGGGTATGGCCGATACCGCTCACGCCTTTGAGGGGCTCCTCGGCGAGGCGCTTTTCCAGATTCTTGAGCTTACCTTCGGCGCGCCGGCGGGTCAGCTGGCCCTGCTCCAGCGTGGCAACGCCGGCAGAATCATAGCCGCGATATTCGAGGCGCTTGAGTGCTTCGACCATGTCGAGTGCAACCGGCGCGGTTCCCAAAATGGCAATGATGCCACACATGCGCTTGGATATCCTTGCAGAGGCAGCCGTCCGGACGATGCCTTAACCTGGGAACATAAAGAATTTCCGGCACGTGAATTGTCACAAATTACTTCAGCCGTTTACGGCATCGGGTCGCGCTCCTATCCCCTTATGGGGAGTGGCCCAGAGAGTGGGGCACTGCGGAGCCATAACCTCCCTACCTCACGCCAACCCTCCGCTCGAGGGAGGAAGAAGAGAGGCTGCCGCCCTCACGTCGGCATCCAGATTAGCCGGGCCGCAATCGTGCAAACGGTCCAACCCGCGCCCCGCGCCCCACATGGGCGCCTTCGAGATGGGAAAACGAGCGGATCAGCGCCCCGTCCTCGACCGTTACGCCGGGGCCAAACACCACGTAAGGTTCGATGATGACGTCACGGCCGAGCTTGGTGTCGGCGCACAGATAGACGGTGTCGGGCGCGACCATGGTGACTCCCGCCTCATGGGCGGCCGCCCGCAGGCGGCGCTGTAGCACGGCGTCGGCCTCGGCCAGTTGACCTTGTGTATTCACGCCACGCACCTCGTCTTCCTCGGTTTCCAATGCCATCATCTCTATCCCCATGACATGCGCGACCGCGATCGCATCGGTCAGATAAAACTCGTGCTTGGCATTGTCAGCGCGGATCTGTTGAAGGATGGCAAGCGCGACGTCGCCCGCCAACGCCATCAGCCCGGCATTACACAGGCCGATGGCGCGCTCGACAGGGCTCGCATCCTTCTCTTCCCGGATGGCGAGCAGCCTGCCCCCCGCATCGGTGATCAGGCGCCCATACCCAGTTGGGTCGGCCGGGCGAAAACCCAGCACGGCGATTCCGGCGCCGGCTGCGAGCGCGCCGCGCAGCCGCACGATTGTTTGCGGCGTGATCAAAGGTGTATCCGCGAAAACGACCACTATATCGTCAGCGCCCTGCGCCAGAGCCGCCTTAGCGGTCAAGACCGCATGCGCTGTGCCGCGCCGCTCGTGCTGGAGGTAGAATTCCGCTTCTGGCATCACCACCTTGGCGGCCTCCACCACCGTCTCTTGCCCGGGACCTACCACCACAGCCGCACGCGCACCGATCGTCCCGGCAACGGTAAGGACATGGGCGATCAGGCTGCGCCCGCCGATCGCGTGCAGCACTTTGGGCCGAGAATTGCGCATGCGGGTACCTTCGCCCGCGGCGAGCACGACGATGAGACAAGTTCTCGTGGTCATCTACCGGCCCTTACTACGCGAATTGGGGCGGCTTCTGCTAGGTTTTCGGCTATTACCGGGAAAAGTCGAAAATCGAGATCACCGATGTACCGGTGCGCGTCTTGCGTTTCGCCAGGTGAAGCGCAACAAAGACCCTGATGTTCGATCCCGCACCCGATCATGCGCACCCGGAACGCCGGTTGTTTCGGCCCTCGGCGGCCTCGCTCAACTGGATCATCACGATCGGCTTCGTCTCGCTCGGCTGCGCGATATATCTGCGCTATCTGGTGATAGAGCAGACACAGATCGGCCTTGCCTGCGATGGCGGGCTCAGAACATGGCAGTGCTTGAGCCGTACCATTGTGTCGGCCTTGTTTGAACATGAAGTGTTCGGCTGGGTCAGCCTCGGCGCGGCAGTACTCACCTTGATCCGGCCGACACTGCCACTATTCACGATCGGCCTCGCCGCGAGCGCGTTGGGTATCGTGCTTCACAACGCCGGTCTGTCAGGCCTGGCAGCAGCGCTCCTGATCATGAGCTTTGCGCGTCCGGTAGTCGATCAAGCGTGACGGCCAGCACGATCAGAACAGCCCCGAACCATAGCGCCTGCCAGTTGGCGAAACCTTCGTTGAGAACGATGTAGACCGCGGACGCCGCCGAGGTAACGGCGGCGATGGTTTCGGCCCGGGCACGAGGGCCGGCGCGCTTGACGCCAAGCGCGACGGCGACCGCCAGCGGAACCACTGCGGCGGAGAGTTGCGCGTCGGTGAAATCCCGATACCGCGGATCGAACACCAGGCCCAGCGCGGTCTGGATCGCCAGGATGGTGGTGGCGACGAGCACAAGCCCGCTCGCCCGGGCGATAACTGATGCGGGACGGTCCTGCGATCGCCCCAGCACGCGGGCGAAGGCCGGGATCGTCTCGTTTGCGGCAAGCGCCGTGGCGGCGGCGATCGGCGCCGCGAGCGCCACTGCCGCGAACGCCGCGGCGCGCAGCCAGCCGCCCAGGCCGAAACTCTCGATTATCACATTCTCGAGCCCCCACGGCGCCGTGATGCCGGCCACGAGCCCGATGACCGCAACGCCCACCAGTACGCGCCCAGGAGCCTTTGAGATTGTCCCGCCGCCGGACCTGATCGCGGCCGCGAATACCGCAACCAGCATGGCCAGCCCAAACGCCAGTTGCCAGGGCCAAAGCGGATGATCGGAGACCGGTTCTCCCCAGGCAAACTTCGGTTCTCGAACACTGCTGCCCAACAGGCCCCAATACCCGCCGACCGTGCCTTCAAGGTGCCGCTTCCAGGGCTGGTCGAAGGCCTCGATCAGATTGACCCGGTAGTTCTTGGCCCGCGCCCGCGCCATCACTTCCTCCAGGACGTGAGCCTGGTTAGAAGGCGACGGCAAGGCGCCCTCGCGCATGCGTCCGGCGCTCGGCCACCCTACTTCTCCGATCAGTATCTCCTTGCCCGGAAAGACTGCCGCGACGCGGCTGCGGATATCGTCCACGTGAGCGGCCGCGATGTCGGCTGCAATCGGAAAATCCTCCCAGTAGGGCAGGATGTGGATGGTGACGAAATCGACCGCCGCGGCGAGCTCGCGGTTACGCAGCCAGAATTCCCAGACGTCGGCATAGGTCACCGGCATCCCCGTCGCCGATTTAACCTCATGCAACACGGTTCCGATGTCGCTTGCTGCGAGCTCGCCGCGCAACAGCACCTCGTTGCCGACCACGATTCCGATAATCGTATCCGGATAGCGTTTGGCGAGCGCTATCGCGGTATCGATCTGGATACGGTTCTTCTGCCGGTCGCGATCGAGCCACAGGCCCTGAAGCACCTTCAGGCCAAGGCGCTGAGCAATCCCCGGCACCTGGTCGAGGCCGTTGTCGGTCGCATAGGTGCGCACGCATCCGGTGAGGCGCACGAGTTTTGCAAGATCCTCTTCGATCTGCGCGGCTTCCGCATGGGTTGCGGCGATGAGTGGAGTCTGGCCGCCGCGAAACGGCGCATAGGAAACGCATTGAATGCGGCCGGGATCGGCCGCCGCTGCCGGCGCGGCCAGCGGCCGGCCGAGCCACCACCATGCCAACGCGACCGCCGCCGCGGCGAGGAGAAACAAGGCAACCAGTTTTCGCATGGCGATCCCGCAGGACGTTACAGGGGTGTCAGATTTGGACGGTCTGAATTTGGACGATCCGAAACGACCTGCCATTTCTCTGTTGCAAACCCGACACAGCGAGAACGTTCCCGGCGGACTCATAGCATCGGCGCGCCGTGGCGCAATCCGCCGCGGGCGACATAACGTCCGGGGCGACGAGATCAATCATCGCGCTACACGGCTGGACAAAATCCGCAACTTCGGCCATTGACGACAGGAAGATTTGGGGCGTTAGTCTCACATGCCGAGCCGGGTGCCTGCAGAGAATTATTGCCCCTGTATTCTTGTCCCCGTCAGCTTCGACGGAAAACCGATCGTGCGACCATGTTCCGTGTAATCTGGCGTTTCCTTGCAGTCCTCCTGGGCTCAGCGACACTCGTAGCCGCTCCCCTCGCCTCCCTCCACGCCCAGAATGGGGAGCAAAAGCCGGCCGAGCACGGCAAGGGAGAAACCAAGGATGGCACGGCGCGGACCGACGAGGTCGCCGAGGCGAGCCGCGTCATGTCCGGTCCGGCTGCCCGAGGCGAGTGTGTCTGGCTTGGCGAGCGCGCCGTCGGCCTGATGTGGAAAGACGATCTCGACACCGCGTTCCGTCACCTCGAATTGTATGATCGGTTCGGCTGCCCGGGCGAGCATGTTCAGATCAGCTTCCGTTGCGTCGTCCGGCAGGGCAACATCGACCAGAAGGACCAGAAGGCGGCCGATGCCTTCAACTCCCGCGTCCATTCCTGCTGGCTCAATCCCGCCCTTCCGCCCGTCACTGCGACCGCGCCGGCAGCGGCTGCGGAAAAACCCGGAACGAAATAGCCGGTCACGCGTTTTAATATTTGCACTTGGTATATATTGTCGCAGTTAGCTCGCCCTCAAAACGCCATGTCATCTGAATACTTGAATTCGCGCGATGCTCTGTTATCTGTTGCATCGCGGCAAGCCCCCGCGACCGTGCCTAGGGGACAGGCCCCGGTCTCCAACTCATCGCCCCCATCTGGTCTAGCGTTCCATGCGCTCCGTCGCTGTCGTGGTCGCGCTCGTGGCGTGCCTGCACGCTGGCGCTTGGGCTGTTCGGCAAACCCAAGCCACAGCTCCCAATTTCGAGGGAGTCCTGAACAGCGTTTCATATTCGCCGTTCACCACTGGCACTCATCCGGATTTTGAAGGCAGCCGTCCGCCCGAGGCGCGCATCCGCGCTGACCTGAAGGCGATCGCACCTTATACACGCGCGATCCGGCTGTATTCGTCGACCGGCGGCGTCGAGCAGGTGCCAAAGATTGCCGCAGAATTCGGCCTCAAAGTCACGCTCGGCATATGGCTCGACAAGAGCGAGAAACGTGGCGAAGGAGAGCTGCGTCCGGACTTCGATCCTTCCTGCAAGAACCGCTTCGAGCAGGAGATGAGCGACCTGCTCGACGTCTCGTGCAAGAGCCGCAATATCCGGGAGGTCGTTTCCGCGCTCGATCTGCTGCGCAAGAACCGCAACGTCAACGGCATCATGGTGGGCAACGAAACGCTGTTCCGCCGCGATATGACGGCCGACCAACTCGCCGAAGTCGTCAAGCGGGTAAAACGCGAGGTTGCCGGTGCGGTACCGATTTCAACCGGCGAAATCTACAGCGAGCTCCTGGAAACCGACAAGGACGGCGGGCTCGTTGCCGAAAAGCTGATTTCCAAAGTCGATTTCATCGCCGCGCACGTACTGCCCTATTGGGGTCGCATACCGGCCGAGGGCGCAGTCAATGAGGCGGTGCGCGTTTACGATTTGCTGCGCAGGACCTTTCCGGGCAAGCATATCGTCATAGCGGAGTTCGGGTGGCCGAGCAGCGGCTATAATCGCGGCGCGGCCATTCCGGGCAAGTTCGAACAGGCCGGCATCATGCGGGGGTTCGTCGCCCGCGCCGATGCGCTCGGCATCGACTACAACCTCATCGAAGCCTACGACCAGCCCTGGAAGACCATCGAGGGCAGCGTCGGCGCCTACTGGGGGCTGTTCGACAATCAAACCCGCCAGCCCAAATTTGCCTGGTCCGGCCCGATCATCGACATGGATAATTGGAAGATCGCGGCCGTTGCGGTTGCGGTCGGCGTCTTGTTGTCGCTTCCGGTCCTCGGCATCGCGGGAGCCACGTTCGTTCAGATCTTTTTGCTGGCGTCCGCGGCCCATGCGGTCGGCGCCTGGGCGGCAACGTTGTTTGATTATTGGGTGAGCCATTACTTCGTGGCCGGTGCAGCCTTCGCGCTCGCGCTTGGCACCGTGCTGCTGATCCCCCTGGTTTTGATCGCGCTTGGGCGGATTGAGGAGATCGCCTGCATTCTGTTCGGCCGTTCGCCGGCGCGACTGTTGAGGGGGAGCGGTGCTGGCGCGCCACCCTCCCACCCCAAGGTTTCGATCCACATCCCGGCCTGCCGCGAGCCGCCGGAGATGCTCAAGGCGACCCTCGATGCAGTGGCCCGGCTCGCTTATCCCAACTTCGAATGCATCCTTATCGTTAACAACACGCCCGATCCGGCGATGTGGCAGCCCGTCGAGGAGCACTGCCGCGCGCTCGGCGAGCGGTTCCGATTCATCAACATCCCCAAGCTCGAAGGCTACAAGGCAGGCGCGCTGCGGCTGGCGCTGGCCCAGACTTCGCCGGACGCCGAGATAATCGGCATCATCGATGCCGATTATGCGGTGACACCCGATTGGCTCAGCGATCTGGTCCCGGTCTTCGCCGATCCCAAGGTCGGGCTGGTGCAGGCGCCACAGGATCACCGCGACGGCAAGCGCAGTCCGCTCCATTATGTGATGAACGGCGAGTATGCGGGCTTCTTCGATATCGGCATGGTCCAGCGTAATGAAGCCAATGCCATTATCGTCCACGGCACCATGTGCCTCATTCGCCGAACCGCGCTCGAGGCCGCCGCCGGATGGTCCTGCGACACCATCTGCGAGGACACCGACCTCGGTCTCACCATCCTGGAGCTCGGGTGGCAGGCTCATTATACCAATCGGCGTTACGGTTACGGCCTGCTACCGGACACGTTCGAAGCCTACAAGAAGCAGCGCGATCGCTGGGCTTCGGGCGGATTTCAGATCATCAAAAAACATTGGCGCCGTTTCCTGCCTGGCGCGTCGGAATTGACCGGCGACCAGAAGCGCGAATTCGCATTCGGCTGGATCAATTGGCTGGGTGCCGAGACGGTCGGCGTGCTGGTGGCGATCCTCAACCTGATCTGGGTGCCGGTGGTGGCATTTGCGGGAATCGCTGTGCCCGACAAGGTGCTGACGCTTCCGATCATCGCGACTTTCGTGATTTCGGTCGTGCATTTCGTCGCGCTCTATCGCCGCCGCGTGCCGATTCCTCCGTTCCAGGCCGCGGGCGCCATGTTGGCCGCGATGGCGATGCAATGGACCGTCGCGCGTGCCGTCGCCAACGGCATCATCAAGGACCACCTGACCTTTGTGCGCACTGCCAAGGGCGGTGCCGCCCGCAGGCGCGTCGTCTTCCCGGCATTCGAGGAAGCGGTTCTGGGGGGCTTGCTGGCTCTCGGCGCCGTCATCGTGTTTGCCACCAACTGGGAGCGGGTGCGGGAGATCAACCTGTTCGGCTGCGTCCTGGTCGTGCAAAGCCTGCCCTTCCTCGCGGCCGCGGCGCTGGCGGCGTTCGAGAATTCCCGCCTTAATGATTTCGTGGTGTTGCGCAGCCTCGAAGCGCGGCTGGTGGAGGTCTTGTCGCCGGTCCTGCCGATACGGCGTAACCCGATCAGTCAAACCGC
The DNA here is from genome assembly GCA_035311445.1 of Xanthobacteraceae bacterium. Classification (GTDB taxonomy): domain Bacteria; phylum Pseudomonadota; class Alphaproteobacteria; order Rhizobiales; family Xanthobacteraceae; genus JAJPKK01. The sequence goes on from DATGCX010000415.1 coordinate 31,238, forward strand.
GGCGGCGCCCGACAAGCGCATGGAGGCGGCGCCGTAGCTTATTGGGAGCGACGCATGAAGCCGCCCGAGAGCTAGCGCCCGGTGCCCTCGTCCACTGCTTGACGCCTCAAACATGGGCGGGTATTACATTTTGCGAAATGTAATGGGGTCCTCCGTGGAGTCCGCAATCACCAGAAAAGGCCAAGCCACGATCCCAAAGGCGGTTCGGGAGCATCTTCGCTTGAAGCCGGGCGACCGGGTGAAATTTTTCCTGCACCCGGACGGCAGCGTCGTTCTCCTGCCGAAGTTGCCCGTGACGGCGTTGCGCGGCATGGTCAAGCATCGGCGGTCGCCGGTCACGATCGAGGAGATGGATGAGGCGGTGATCGTGGGCGCTAATGAGGGCATGCCGCGCGGCCGAAGGCGATGATCGGATTGGACACCAATGTACTGGTCCGCTACGTCACGCAAGATGATCTGGTTCAATCCCCGAAGGCGACAGCCTGGATCGAGCGGCGGCTGACGCCCGACAATCCCGGCTTCATCAGTATCGGCGCCATTGCGGAAACAGCATGGGTCCTTGAGCGTACTTACGGTCTTTCCGACCAAGCCATCGCAGGTGTCATTGAACGCTTATTGCAAGCTGATGTTCTTGTCGTCGAAGACGAGCAGCAAGTCTTCACCGCCATGATCACCCTTAGGGAGAGTCTCGGCTCGTTCGCCGACGCTCTCATTGCAGCGTTAGGCGCCAAGGCCGGGTGTTCTAACACGCTCACATTCGACCAAAAAGCGCTTCGGCTGCCCGGATTTACACCCGCATAGCCTCCCCTACCCTGCCATCGCGGTCTCCACCAGTCGCACCCAGTACGACGTGCCATACGGAATCACGTCATCGTTGAAATTGTAGCGCGGATGGTGCAGCCCGGGGCTGTCGCCGTTGCCGACAAAAATGAAGGCGCCGGGCCGCGCCTCCAGCATGTAGGAGAAATCCTCGCCGCCCATTACCGGCGCCATCTCGGTATTGACGCGATCAGTGCCGGCGACCTCGCCGGCGACTGACGCCGCGAAGGCGGTCTCGCGCTCATGGTTGGACAGCACCGGGTAGCCGCGGCGCAAGGTGAAATTCGCCTTGGCGCCGTGCAGGCGGGCAGTGCCTTCGACGATCTCGGCAATCCGCGTGCGCAAGCGTTCACGCACATCGGGCTTGAGACTGCGGGCGGTCCCGCGCAACAGCGCCGTTTGCGGGATGACGTTATCGGCGCTGCCGGCCTGGAACGTGCAGATCGAGACCACGGCCGCCTCGACGGGATCGATGTTGCGCGACACGATCGACTGCAGTTGGCTGACCATCTGGGCGCCCACCAGGATGGGGTCGATCGCGATGTGAGGTCGGGCGGCATGGCCGCCAATGCCCTCGATCTCGACCGTGATGTTGTCGGTCGCGGCCATGATCGGCCCGCTGCGGATTGAGAAGGCGCCCAGCGGCAGCCCGGGGAAGTTGTGCATGCCGTAGACTTCCTCGATGGCGAAGCGCTCCATCAGGCCGTCCCTGATCATGGCGAGCCCACCCGCTCCACCTTCTTCGGCCGGCTGGAAGATCATCACGGCGGTGCCTGCGAAATTGCGGGTCTCGGCAAGGTATTTCGCGGCACCCAGCAGCATGGCGGTGTGGCCGTCATGGCCACAGGCGTGCATCTTCCCGGGCACGGTCGACTTGTAGGGGATATCGTTCGCCTCCTGGATCGGCAGCGCATCCATGTCCGCGCGCAGGCCGATCACCCTGCGGGGCCCCGGCCGGTTGCCCCGGATGATGCCGACCACGCCGGTGCGCCCTATTCCCGACACCACCTCGTCGCAACCGAACGCCTCGAGCTGTGCGGCAACCGTTCCGGCGGTGCGGTGCACATCGTAAAGTAGCTCCGGATGCGCATGAATGTCGCGCCGCCACCCGGCAATTTCGCCCTGGAGGTCCGCTACACGGTTGACGATCGGCATCGCAATGGCTCCTTGCCGTCACCTGGCCGCGCCCCGATGCTGCGAGCAAAACCGAGCCGCGCGGCGCGGTCAAGGCGGGAATTTGACTGATGTTCGCGGTGGCAGTGCAATTGTGGCGCAGGGCAGGCGGCAAGACCCGCGGCGCAGAACCAAAGACTGCGGCGCATCACAGAGTTGCCTTCGTGACATCTTGAGGTTGTGCCGCAAAGGGAGCGCCGGAACCGCTCGATTGCGGCGGTATTGACCAGCCTGGGGCGCGCCTCTACACACGCGCCTATGAGCCTGTAGCTCAGGTGGTAGAGCACTTGACTTTTAATCAAGTGGTCCTGGGTTCGAGTCCCAGCAGGCTCACCAAGCAAAATCAAAGAGTTAGCCGCAAGCGATGGTTTCCGGGAAGGCGACGGGCCAGCACCGGGCCAGCACATCGGCCCATGGCGGTGACCATGGAATCAAAACAACCTCCGGGTCCTGACGCCAGCGAAGCCGTGAACCACCCGGCCCACTACGGCGGCGCCGACAACCCCTACGAGGCCATCAAGGTCATCGAGGCCTGGGGGCTAAACTTCCACCTCGGCAACAAAGAAATGGTTGATAGCGGTGAGGCGATCAAGGGAGCGCTGATGAAGGCCAAGTGGATCGTCCTAACCCTTGCCGCCGCGTTGCTAAGCGGAGCCGTAATCTATGTCGAAACTCACACCGCCATTCGAGTAACGGCTCCATGTCGCACGAACCCGCCGGGTGAGGTTGTTTGTCCGCCCCCTTATAGGCCATAATCAAACTGCCCCAAGGAACCCCAAGCGGCTGATCGCAGTGATGGGGCTAAGGGCTGTGCCTTCGGACCTCGCCCTTTCTTCATTCGAAGAAGGCCCCGACCTGATTGTGGCCCCCAGGCCGGGGCAGTCCGAGGGAGGGGATTGGAAACGCTCCAAAAAAACTCCAATCCTCGGCAATGGCGACGCTAATAGTCCTCGAATTGAGACAGAATGGGGCGTGTCACTGCGACAAATTCGGCGCTCAAGGCCTTCGGCGTCACTTCGGTTGAACCGCCCTTGAGAGTACGACCTTCGTCCGCTGGCTCGCTGTGGAGTCGAAATGCTATAGAGGTTGCACGCGGCTGGGCGCGGGCGAGCCCCGGTCGGGTTCTGGCCATTCCACCCGATCGGAGGCTTTTTCAATCCCTCCGCTCGCCCCACACCATCGATAGAAGGCTGCGCTCGCCTCACGGCAACGCTGTCCAATTCAGGGCCTAAAAAGGAGGCCCCGATCTCGTGGGGCTGGGGGGGATCGGGGGAGATCGGGACTTTTGCTCGCAAGGGGTAATACGAGCTACAGAAAACTACCTTACCTTGTAGACATAGGATATCTATGAGGGCTATAGGGGATCGCTTTAGCCCTGGAACACCTTGCCGTTCCGTGCGTTGGCTCCATGCGGGCAGCTCGAGCCCGTGGTCTCGGTCCCCACCCCCCCACAATTCCCCCTGAGGGACCGAGGCCCCAAGGCGGCCCCCGAAAAAAATTTCCGAAATGTGCGGGAACCGACCTTAGAGTGTCGGGGTTGTGACATTACGCGTGGCCGCTACGCCGACCCCGGGCTGCTGCGCAAACTGGCTCGGTCCCAACCCCCACCCAAGGGAACCAGGCCGGTAAGACATGGGAGGAACTGGGCGGGGCGGCCCAATCCGAATGAAAAACTGGCGCGGATTGGGCCGCCTCTGCCTGTCGCTGTCATCGTTCCGTCCCCTCATCGCTCCTCTCAATCACCCTAGCGCCGTGGCGATAATCGATCCGGTCCCGCGGATACATTCGCCTTGCGGTCTCATAAGCCGCATGACCAACGAGAAGGTTCGCCGCTCGGGCAATGACTTCGTCGCGGGCCGTTGGTGCGGATTACTTTGAAGGGTAGGTCTTCGTCGGGCATGGGGAGGGCCTCCAAAGATGTTATGAGGGAACGAATAGCGAACACAAGTCAAGCCGGGTCGACGGCAACCTGCTTGGCGGTATTGAATTGCAGCCCTTCCCGTGCACGACGCTTGGGCGTATCGAGCCTTTGAGCCGAGGCTTGTCGAATGAAACTTTTGTACGTAGGCCGCAGTTCTTGCAGTGCTGACACTCTCGCAAGACTATTTTTGCTCGATAATGAGCTTTGTTTTCTCGACCGCCCCTCAGTCACTTTCGATCGGTGGGGCACAATGGGCCATGCCTCTCCCTTGAGACTCCTCTTATCCGGTCAGCTGCCCGTCGACATTTCTGGACATGAGCCTCAGAGTGGCCCTCGGAGTTAGTGCCGAAACTCAGAGAGTGTGAAAATGAAATGGCATCAATTCGAGATAAGCTATTCATCGACTTGATCAAGGGGATTGTCACTTGGCAGCTGCCAACCATATCCGCAGCCTATTTTATGAACATTGGCAATTTTGACGCTTTGGCGTTATTTGCGGCTGGGCTCAAGACGGCGGCTATCGCCGCGGCAGGTGTCAAGGGCTCTGTCCCGGCTTTGGCTGATTATATCGGCTCAAAACGGGCGGCAAAGCGCAAACACGCTGTGTCATATTGTGTCATATATTGTCGGCCTCACACGGGGCTGATGCGGCGGTCGGCGCCAAGCCTTATGGGGTTCCGTGGACGCAGCTATCTCGCCTACATCAACCACCCGCGGTCGGACGAATGCGCATCGCCATTCATGCCAGCGCGCGGCCGGTGCGACCCGCTGAGGTCGAGGACTTGCTGGCTCGGCTCGGCTGCGTGTTCGTGACAGTACGCACCGGATGCGCTACCTGGCGGGCAGCAAAATTGATCCTCGTCATAGCGGGAACCCGCGGCAGCATCGATGAATGCGCAATGACTGAGAATGCCACTCCCGAGGTCATCTGCCCAGTGTGCGGGCGACTGATGAATTTCCGCCACACTATTAAGTGCGCGTTCGCCGATAATTTGCACGTGTTCGAATGCAGGCCGTGCAGGTTCTCCATGACCGAGCCGGCAGGTTGGACGACTCCTGTTCGGTCGGGCGCAACGCGTTGAGAGGGCCGCTGAATGCGCCGCTGGCCCTGCCGGCGGAGGGGCGCGTCAGGGCCAACGCTGGCCGATTCCACCGGCAGCGGGGAATGGAGGGGGTGTGCCGGGCTTCAGCCGGAATACATCAAATCACTCCAACGGGTCAGCCGTCGGTCGGTCTGCCGGCTCGTGACGGGATTTAATTTTCGCCGCACCGATGGCCTAAGCGTGCTGATCTGATGCCAAAGGCACTGACACCGGAGGCTGTTGCCGCACGTTTGCCCGTGCGAGAGAGAATCTTACTGTTCTGCGTCGCGAGCAACACCGACTGGCAGCGCGCGGGCGCCACGGGTGAGACCGTCACGGCAATGGTGGTCAAGGGCCTCATCATGCGTGACGCCGTCGGGCACCTCACTATCACGGAGCGTGGACGCGCTGTGCTGCGGGCCATGTTGCCCGACTGACTGGCGAATGCTCGAAATCGCCGCGAGCTACGATCGACTCGCGGAAAAAGCCGAGCAGCGATTGCGGTTGAGCGAGGCGGGACACGCCGCGCGTCGAGCCCGCGGCGACGTTGTCGTCATTGCGCCTGATCTTGGATCAAATCGGGACCGCAGATGATCCACTCCCGATAACGGATCGCTTAACGGAGATGCAATACCGCTCCCGAGCGCTGCATCGATAGAGGTGCCCTCTTCTGGCTGAACTGTCCTGTTGTGACTGAATTATCGGGCCTCCAGCCCGAACCGCCGAGGAGCAGTTGCATGGCGCGAAGCCTCGGCTACACTCACCGCATGGCCAACCAACCACCCTCACGTGTTCGCACCGTGTCCTCAAATTCGGAGTGGGACATCTATGTTGTGCGTCCAACGCCGGCCAAAAAATGGCTCGGCACCGTCGAGGCGGCGGACGTTGACGCGGCCATCGCAGAAGCCGCCTGGCGGTTTGACGTCAAAGAACCGAACACGCTGTTTGCCGTACGACGGCGCTAGTCGATCGCTTCAGCCAAGCTGATGAGATTCGAGCATCGATCAAGTCATGACGTTGGAGCGGCCGCGCGAGCGGTGTAGTGACGCAGGAAACCTCGGCATTTGTAGCGCCTCCGTCATGTCATCAGACGCTTACCGCGCGGCTGCACGTGCCGTCGCGCGAATGTCCGCAACGACCGCAGTGGTTTCGATGTCCGTTGCCAGCGCTTGCGGTCCGGAGAGGCCCGCTTAGGTGGGCCGCCGATGGCGCGGCTTCACCGATGCTCGGGGCTGTGGCTGTGTTGATCGTGCGTGGTAATAGGGACTTTCGACACACCACCCGCCGATGCCCAACATCGTTGTCATGCACTGCTGCCAGCTTGTGTAATAGCAGGACATGGCACCACCCCCCTGGTTGTCATCTCCGGCATAGACGGCGCACCATGGATAAGAATACGCGGACTGCGCGTTGCTGGTTCGCGTCTCGGCCAGGAATGCGCCGGCAATGACAAAAATCGCGATGATCAGTATGCGAATCACGGTCTCTCTCCCTGTCGTTTTGCTTGCTTCTCATATTATCCGTTTTGCTGAGGCTGCGGAATGCCGGCGGCTCACCAATCGGCGGGCCAATTCACGGCGTCAAGTCGCTCGGGCCAAGGAGATTGCACGCCACTTGGACAGAGCCGAGAGACCATCAGGCATCACGCGACCGACATCATGCGGGGCAATACCCCGCAACCGCGGAGGCAGCGCTGAAGTTTCAGCAGGAGCCGGCGGTTGATCTATCTCAATGCGCTTAGCAACCAATGCGCCGATATTGCAATCAAGCTCGGCAGGAGGGGAGTCGGGCAGCGCGACCTGAACCGAACGTTTCCATCGCTGCGATTTGGGCCGTCTATTTACAAGAGCCGCGGTTCAAGCTTGGTCTGTAGCGGATCGAGGCATTCCTCCCAGCACCCGGCGGCCTGCGCCCTCGGCCGCCGGGTACTGAAAAGCGCTTGCGACCTCGAATTTGAGGCCACGAAGCAAGGACTATCGCGCGAGTGGCCAGGACAAGCCCGGCTACCTCCCGGACAAGAACCAGTCCTCAACCTGACCGGAATCCGGTCTGGTCGGTGCGTCGCCGCACGGGCGCGATCACTGCGACAGAACACCCGTCGTTATGGACCAGATCAATAGTTGGATTGGCTTGGTTCGCGGGGTGGCGGTGCGGTTGGAGTGCTCGTCCTGGTCTTTGCCTTCTTCTTCGCCTTGACGTCGAGCAGGTCAGTAACTTGCTGTCCAAGACGGGCAATCGCCGCACCCTCGGCCGGCATCGCTGATGCCACCATCGTGCCACTCCAAGGAATCGCAGCAGCGACAATCACACATATGACGAGACTTCTCATGTCGTCCTCCTCCTGTGAGACCACATCCTCTCTGGTCTGACGCCAAATCCCTTCATAGCACAATCGCGCCCGCTAAGCCCAGCTTGGACAGGTAGTGTCGTCTGGGGAAAGAAATGGTGCGATGGCGTACTTACGCGAAGCGGGGCATCCAGTATTCCCAACTATGGATGACCGGCAAATTGAAATCCTGCATTTCACCGAGTCAGCGCTTGCGGGCGTAGCGAGAGGCAACTTTGAAAAACGGCTTTTCCGACAAACGCGCGGTACTCCGCTAATTCACAAAAGATTATCGTCCTTACTCCTCTGCGCAACAATACAGCGGAAGATAAGACCGCATAGTCTCGATGAAACCGGGATCAATCTGGTGTCTCAGTAGTCGTACGCCCAAAATCGGTAAGCTGTCCGTGCTGCAGGTTAGCAAGGCGTGCAAGGGAATCCCTCTCAGGATACCCATGGGGCTTTTCAGATCTTCTTTGCCTTGTGAATTGTCGGCGCCTCGACACAAATCCGAAAGTTAATGGGTCGGTTCAACACGAAACCACGTGTCAAGTTTACCACAATCCACAATATTCGTGTTGGCGGCCACTTTTCCCTCTATGGAGTCGTCACGATTGGTTGTAGCCACGATACGAAGCGGCTTAGCGGCAAGTACGTGCAATAGCTGGAGGCGCGCATGTGCCCATTCTGTCGTGGAACCACGAAGCTCGTCCAAATCGGTGGCTATCCGACGCTCAGTATGTATCAATGTGTCGATTGCGAGAAGATCACGACGGTCGAGGAGAGGACCGGGATCGACTCCTACTTTGAGTGGCTCATGTCGAGGACGAAATCCAAAAGGATCGCCGCATTCTAGTTTGGTGACTCTGACGCTTCATACCCAGACGCTTCATACTCATCGCCGCCATTCCCGGGCGCCGCTGAGCGGCGAGCTCGGAATCCATAACCACTGACCGTGGTTATGGATTCCGGGCTCACTCGCTGTGCTCAGGACACTGAATGACCGACACAGATGTTGGTGACACCCCTCATTAAAGTGCGCATATCGGACCGCGGAGCAGCCGCAGCTGCGCGACTTCAGTTATGGATGCGGGCGCAGCTGATCGGTTAAACTAAGACGTTTTGGCCATCCGTAGCCCTGTGATCATGATCGACCCTGTTTGACTTTACGTTTTCGTGCGTCAGTCAGAATCGCCCGCCTGGTTTGAGATGTGGTCCGCGTCGCGCACCGCAGGGCTGCTGCCATTCGCGGCATCTTCGCGGTCCACGGGGCGCCCGGTCGAGCAGCGCATCCGCGACTGTCGTATCAGTGTGTTGTCCCCGATTTTGCCACCTGTGGACAGACGCCCCGTCATGCATTGCCTGCATAGCTGCCGAAGGCACCGCGGTTGGCTCGATCTGTGGGCGGGCTCTACACTAAGAATGATGGGTGCTTTCGTTCTGAGCCGGGGGAGTATTGCAATCCGCGTGATCCACCCGACAGTTAAATGTCAGTGCGCGAGTGCTAACCACGAAATCCAGCTATCAGACGGCAGCGGGAGTACATTGCCCTTAGGTCGGTAGATAATCCTATCGATGGGAGTACAAGCTGCGCTCGATTCGACATTTTGCGACAGGGGTACCGATGACAACTTCGCTCATCTTCGTCTGCCTGTTTCTGCTTGTCGGGCTGACCGGCGCGCCGGGGCACGTCGGACTATCGTGGGCCTTCGCTTCGCTCGGCCTGTTTCTCACTCTAGTCGTCCTGCTGCTGCTGATCCCCGGACGCCGCCGCCCGGAGGTCTCACCGAGTGCTCGCCAGCGGAGCTGAGACCGGCCCGCGCGGTGAGCGGCAGACGGCCCACACGAATCCAAGAAGACGTGCCGATTCTTCTGATCTGGGTGTGCCGAAGACAGGCTGTTCCCGCCGGAATATGCTCAAGCCTATTGTAAGCTCATTCCGCGATCGAAGGCCGCGATCATTCCGGAATGCGGCTGGACTGCCTCGACGCGCGCGGGGCCCTGAACGACGGATACAAGTGCTGGTGACGGCACCCTGGCGTCCCGGCGACCGGTGATTGAGCGAGGCAAGTTGAAAACGCCGGCCCCGCAAAGCCCTGCGTCCGATCATTCACCTTGGAGCGAGGGCTGGGGGAGGGACGGCTTGAAAAGCTGTTCTATCTCGGTCATGAGCGGATGGTCGCGGCCCTGTTCGCGCAACGCCGGAAAGTCCTCGACAATCGCCTGCTCCCATAATCGTGGAGGGTCAAGAACCATGGCGCCACGATGCGCCAGATACTCGTCGCGCGCCTCCTCTATGCGGTCCAGGAACATGAGTGCATGTGCGCGGTTGATCCTAACCCAAATTAAAGCCGGGTCGAACCAAATACCGAGATCAGCCGCTTCCAGCGCCTTTCGAAAATCTCCAGCTTTAAGCGCGATGTCGGCGAAATCGCCGAAAGCTGCTGCATTATTCGAATCGGCAGCGTCCACCGTCTTTTCTGTTTTCGAGGCTTTCCATGCTTTGGAGCCATAAGGATATTTAGCCATCTCGATGCACCAGTCCGGTGGCCTCGGGCGAAGGAGAAACATCTTGCGCTGTTCAATCGTAAGACAACGGGGCACAACCGATTTGGCATAATCAATGACCGCTTGGCGGGTCTCGGGGGTGGAGAACTGATGCGGTACCGGCGGTCGACGCAGGAGTGCGATGTCCCACATCCTAGCGGAGTGGTCCGAACCGACAGCGACGATGTTTGCGCCATCCGGAGTCACCGCCACGCTCGAAATGCTGCCGCCCGCTCTCAGCTGAAACAGCTCCGCCCCCGTTTTGGCGTCCCATATGCCGGCGACCCATGGCCGCGCGGGGCTGCGAGTCGAGCCAGTGATAACGCGGGTTCCATCCGGCGTTATGGCCACGGCGTTAACGGCAATATGTGGCTCGAGCTTGATCAACTCAGCGCCGCTGTTCGCGTCCCATATCCGTGCGGTCCTGTCGGAAGACCCAGTGACGATGCGGGTGCCGTCCGCGGTGACCGCTACGCTCCGGACCGGAGCGGCGTGGCCCTCAAGCTTCAGCAGCTCAACGCCCGTCTTGGCGTCCCACACTCGCACAGTCTTGTCGGCAGATGCAGTGACGATGCGACCTCCACCCGGCGTTGTTGCCACCGCCAGAACCGGGCCGGCGTGGCCCGCAAGCCTAAGCAATTCGGCACCGCTCGTTGCGTCCCATACCCGCGCTGTGTTGTCGCTGGAGGCGGTGGCAACGCGCGACCCGTCTGTTGTGGCTGCCACGCCGTTGACGGTTTTGGTGTGCCCCACAAGTTTGAGCAGTTCGACGCCCGTCCTCACGTTCCACAGACGCGCCGTCCCATCAGTCGAGCCGGTGATGACCACGGTCCCATCCGGTGTTATCGCCACCGCACGGACCGGACCGCTATGGCCTTCGAGCTTCAGCATCACAGCGCCGGTGCCTGCATCCCATACCCGTGCGGTCCCGTCATCCGAGCCCGTGACGATGCCGGTCCCGTCCGGCGATATCGCCACGCTTCGAATCGGTTCGGTGTGGCCATCGAGCTTTAAGAGCTCGGCGGCCGTCCTTGCGTCCCAAACGCGCGCAGTGCTGTCGCCGGATGCGGTGATAATACGCGTCCCGTCCGGCGTTGCTGCCACGCCGTAGACCGTTCCGCTATGGCCGGCGAGTTTGATCAGCTCGGTGCCGGTCCTTGCGTCCCATTCCCGCACGGTAAAATCGTCCGAAGCAGTGACGATGCGAGCTCCCTGCAGGGTTATGGCGACTGTGCGGACCGCATCCATATGACCCATAGGCTTAAGTACCTCGGCACCGCTTTTTGCGTCCCATATCCTCACGGTCTTGTCAGCGGACCCGGTGACAATGCGACTTCCATCCGGCGTTATCGCCACAGCCTGGACCGGCCCTGCGTGGCCCTCAAGCTTCAGCAGTGCGTCGCCGGTCCTCGCGTCCCACACCCGCACGGTCGCGTCGGCAGACGCCGTGGCAATGCGGCCTCCGTCGGGCGTTATCGCCACAGCCTGGACCGCGTCCGTGTGGCCCACGAGCTTGAGCAACTCGGCGCCGCTCCTTGCATCCCATACCCGTGCGCTGTTATCGTCGGAGGCGGTTACGATGCGGGTCCCGTCCGGCGTCACTGCCACGCCGTTGACCGCTTTGGTGTGGCCCTCAAGTTTGAGCAACTCGCCACCGGTACTCGCATTCCACAGCCGCGCTGTCCCGTCATCTGAGCCGGTGACGACACCGGTCCCGTCCCGCGTTATCGCCACAGCCTGGACCGGACCGGCGTGGCCCTCGAGCTTGAGCAGCTCAGAACCAGTCATTGCATCCCAAATCCGCGCGGTCATATCATCCGAGCCGGTGACGATGCCAGCCCCGTTCGGCGTTATCGCCACAGCGCGGACCGGACCGGCGTGGCCGCCGAACACAGTCAGCTCGCGCTGATCATCAAGCCCTTTGGAGAGACTTGTCTGCGCTGCGAATACGAGCGGGCGACGGACTTGCTCGTGGATATCCGGCAAGGCTTCGAGGGCGAGCAGAATTCTCGTAGACTGATCATCAGGATTTCGCTCGGCGGCGTCGACGAGCGAACGCGACTGCGTGATCAGAGCCTCTCTCAGGTGGGTCTGAGACTCGTTCTGGCTCTCCTTGGCGAGTTTCGTTGCCTCCACTTGGCCGAAGTATTCCCAACCCGCAAACGCCGCCGCCAGCAAAGCAAATGCCAACCCCACCAAGGTGGCCTGTGCAACGCGCTTCTGCGCACCGGCGGCCTTCTTCTGCTCTGCAGCGATTCGTTCTGCGTCCTGAATCCGCCGTTCCTGTTCTTCCTTCTCGGCCACCTGTCGCTTGCGCTCGCGCTCTTCTTCCTCAGCGCGACGCTTATCGTCCTCTGCGATGCTGTCGTGAATGAATGCCTGATCGGCGGGTTCGACGTCGTCCTTGGCCCGCGTCTGCAGGTAACCGCGTGCGATTGCGAGTTCGCGGCCTGCCAACAGGCCGCGCTCGTTGGCCTCGAAGGCCGCGCGGGCTTGGCTCAATCGCTCGCGCCATACCAGGAAATCACGATCCTCCGCCAGCCATTCGCTGAACGGCGGCTGACGTAGCAACGCCTCATGCGCGACTTCGACGACCTCAACGTCGTTTCGGCGGTCCTTGATCAGCAGACGTTGGTCTGCAAAGCGGTCGATCAGCGGCCTTGCCTCGGCCGGAATCTGGTTGCGCGGCGCCACCCGGCGCACGAACTGGCGCGCCGCATTGACCTGCGCCAAGTGCGGAATAAAGGCCGCGCGCGCCAGCGCGAGTTGCGCTTTCCCGTCACTCGGTAATTCACCCCCAGCGACCCCTTCGGCAAACGCCTGCTTGACCGTCGTGTCGATAACGCCTTTGAGACGTCCGAGCTTGTCGTAGCCGGACAGGCTGAGTTCGTTGTCGGCTGAGTAGCACTCGTAGAGATGGGCGAGCGTAAAAGCGAGCAGCGGAAGGGCATCCTGGCCCGATATGTCCTCCAGCAGAGCATCGGTCAGCTGCGGATCGATCCGGAGGGGGGTGGGCTTGAGGAGCCGCGCCGGCTCTTCAATCACCGCGCGAAAGGAGCCCTCAAGCATCATGTCGAGGGTGAATGTGTCCTTGGGCAACGCGGCCAGGCTTGGGTCGGCCTGCAGCAGAGGGCAGGAATCGGAGCGCATCGCCATGAGGACGAGTACGCGCAGGTCGACCTGCAGCGAGCGGGTCAGGATCGCAATGAAGCGAGCGGCCTCATCGCGGCCTTCTTCGTTGAACAGTTCCTCACCTTGATCGACAACGAGAATGATGGTCGGCGGCAACGTATTTTCGCCAGCGAGTCCAGGCACTTGTCCGATGTCGCGCAGAGCCGCAAAGAGTTTGACGAGACCGTCTTTGGTATTTTCGATGAAGTCCTGGATGTCGGCACGGCTACGCGGCAGGCCGCGCTGGCGAATCCCGTTGGCAAATTGGTCGTCGTTGATCGTTTGCTGCAGCGCCTGGGCGAGACCGTATTTTCCAGAAATCACCGCGCGCTCGGGCCGGATGGTCGGAAGCGGTAGCCAGCTGCGGTCGTCACGCTTGAGGCGCGGCCATAACCCCGCGCGCAGAAACGACGACTTTCCGGAGCCCGATGCTCCAAGGATGACCAGCATACGCTCGACCCCGGCGCGGGACATGCTACGCAGCTTGTCGAGCCCGCGCACGATCTGCGCATCTCGGCCGAAGAAGACCGCCGCGTCCTTCTCCTCAAGAAACGCAAATCCGGGATAAGGCCGCCGCCCGGGCTCAAGGGAAAAACTCGACGGATCAAGGCCGGCGCTTTTCAAGCCTTCCTTGAGCCGTCTGTACGCGCTCGGGTCGCCAGCGAGGTCTACCCATTGTTCATCCGAGAGGTCGAGCGGCACCCGAGATTTGTCGATGCCGATCAGAGCGACGATGATCTTCTTGCCCATCAACCGGGCGGCATCGATCTCCGATTTACACCAGCCCGACGCAAGCCATTCATCTGAGACAAGGGCAAGGACCACCTCGCAACGGTGGGCGGCCTTCTGCAAAGCCTCCTTCCAGCGCTGGCCGGCGACAATCCCACGCTCGGGATCAAGGTCGAGGAAGACATCATCCCACCCGTTCGCTGCCAGCCAATCGCGGACCTCGATCGCCTTGTCGCTATTGCGGCTGGAATGACTGATGAAAAGGCGCGCCATGGTACGTAGCCCCCGTCACATGTTGCAATCATCCGAGATTCGGCCAAGCAAGAACAGAAATCACAGGTGCGCCAGCGCCGCGAGGCCGCCTTGCGCACAGTGACCTGGTGCGTGACATCGCTCTCACCAGCTCCGAAAATAGACGCCTGCCTGAACGGCAGTGTTTTGTCGAGGCAAGCTGTCGCATCAAATCCATTTACTGAGTGTGAGGCAGCTCACACTTCAGCGGGAATCGAACGGATTATAATTCTGCTACGGCCCGACCTCGCCGCCGCGCTCCCTGGCACCGCGCCGTCACGCCCCTCTTCGGCGTGCCTTAACGCGCCCAGCGCCCAATCCGCACGACAATCAAGCAAGTTCTGGCTGCCGCCGGCATCAATCCTGAATAGGCGGTGGTCCACCGCGCTGGCAAGCTGTAAAGTCGGACCGTTGAGTGTGTACCGCCAAGTTCGTACTGCTAAGTCCGAATCTCACCCGACACCGATCACATTCCAGCTTCATCCAAATCTCAGGGAGGACCATCATGAAGCCTCTGATGCTCGGCACCATGCTCGCAACCGTGCTGCTGACCGGCTCAGCCTTCGCCCAGACACCGTCCTGGCTGCCGCCGCCCGACACTGCGCGCTGTCCATCCAAATGGGGCGCCGGCGACGAGCGCGGCGCCGCCAACCACATGAAGCCGCAGACCGTGCTCAATGCCGCCAAGCTGATCAAGACGGGCGAGGTGATCGAACTCAGCTATCCGCTCAATGCCCAGATGCCGCTGGCGGCCGGACGCGTGTACGACATGCAGGTCAAGCGCACCGCGGTGAGCGACCTCGCCAACAAGCGCAACGGCAATGAAGAACTGATCATCGCCGAAATGGGCCAGGTCGGCACACAATTCGACGGGTTCGCGCACCAGACTCACAACAATTCGCATTACAACTGTTTCAAGACTGAAGATATCGCGACCCGCAACGGCTTCACCAAGCTCGGTATCGAAAAAGTCGGCATGCTGATGACGCGCGGCGTGCTGATCGACGTCGCCGGCTACAAGGGCGTCCCCATGCTGGGCGACGCCTACGAGATCACGGTCGAGGATCTTGAAGGCGCGATCAAAAAACAGAACCTCACCTTCCAGCCGGGCGATGCCATCATCATCCACACAGGCTGGGGCAAGCTGTGGAATACCGACCCTGTGCGCTACGGCAGGGGCAATCCCGGCATCGGCGTCAAGGCTGCCGAATTGCTGATCGCCAAAGATCCGATCCTGCTCGGCGCCGACACCGCGCCGGTCGAGGTCAATCCCAATCCGGACAAACTGATCTCATTGCCGCTGCACCAGATCGCATTGGTGGTGTACGGCGTGCATCTGCTTGAGAATCTCAAGCTCGATGAACTCGCCGGCAAGAACGTTTCGGAATTCGCCTTCGTGATGCAGCCGCTCAAGCTCCAGGGCGCCACCGGCTCGACCGTTGCGCCGGCGGCGATACGGTGAGCTGGTCGCTTGCTTCAGCCAATCTGAAGGGATCACAGCATCGTAAAGCGATAAGGTGCATGCGGACGTGACGATGTAG
Source organism: Xanthobacteraceae bacterium (assembly GCA_035311445.1). Lineage (GTDB taxonomy): Bacteria > Pseudomonadota > Alphaproteobacteria > Rhizobiales > Xanthobacteraceae > JAJPKK01. The sequence goes on from DATGCX010000415.1 coordinate 46,838, forward strand.
GGGGCGGCCCTCGTGGTCGCCCCTGTTCGGCGAACGATGCGAAGCCAGAGGAGGTCCGCATGACGCGTTTATCAAAACGGTCGCGGGCACGGCGCTCAAACTCAAACCGGGCGACCACAAGGGTCGCCCCTACAATGGGCAATATTGGAGGGGTGGCGGCGTAAGCACCGCGTAGCGCCCGCCCCCCACCACGACGCTTCGGAGATTGAACAATGGTTACGGTCCGTGAACCCGTCTTGCATACCATTCCCATCGCCGAGCTGCGGCCGACGCAGATCACGGTGGGCATGCGCGAGGTCCACGCCAAGCAGAAGAGCTGGGAGGAGCAGGACCCGGACAAGAAAGCCGAATTCCTCGGCCGCCACATGATCCCGGTCATCCGCGGGCCCAAGGATCGTTTGTATGTGATCGACCATCATCATCTCTCACTGGCGCTGCACAACGAGGGGGTCGAAAAATTACACGTGACACCCGTAGCGGATTTGCGGAACCTCGCCGATGACGAGTTCTGGACCTACCTCGACAATCGAAGCTGGGTGCACCCCTACGACGCATCCGGGAGGCGGCGCGACTTCGACGAAATTCCCAAGAAGATCTCGGGGCTCAAGGACGACCCTTTCCGCAGCGTCGCCGGCGAATTGCGTCGCATTGGCGGTTTCGCCAAGGACACCACGCCGTTCAGCGAGTTCCTGTGGGCTGATTTCATGCGACGGCGGATCAGCAAGTCGCTCGCCAAGGATGATTTTGACAAGGCCATGAAACAGGCCATGAAGCTCGCCAAGAGCGAGGAGGCGAGCTACCTGCCCGGATGGTGCGGGCCGCACGTTGATCATCACGTCGATCATCACGCGTAGCTGGCGGCAGCGGTATGTACGAAACGGGCGGCGCATCACGGCGCCGCCCCCTAAAAAAACCGCGCGAATTGCGTCGGCTACCCTGGGGCCTTCTTGACCTGCTCCGGCGACATAGTCCAAGCTATTGAAAACCAACGAGATGTAGTGACTCCCCGCGCTGCTCTGCAGGTGAGGATTTTTCAGAGTTTTCAAGCAGGCTACAAGAGATGGCACCAAGTCTGCTGTGCGCCCGAATTTAGGCTTGATATGTCTCCCAACCCATCCAACAATGGGTCGGAATCGACCGAAATTGACGCACTCGATTATGCTCGACACGAGCAGCTGTCTACGGCTGTGCGTTTCCCTGACATTGAATGGCGCTCGGCAGAAGATATCGATCAGAACCTTATTAAGCTTCACCATTATGCCGAAGAACTCGCGCTTAGCATAATTGATTGGTACCTAAAGAAAAAGAAAGCCAAAAAAGGTGTTCGACTATCCTTCGGTGCCTGTCTTACATCGTTTTGATTATTGGTGCGATGATTGCATTGGTCAGGCTTTTTGGCCCGGAACTGGTGGCCCGTGTCTTGATCGAAGTATTGGGGCTCAAGGAGTCCGAAGCAAATGCGGCATCTGTTGAAGCGGCATTCTTTCTCATAAGCGTCGCGGGCGGGTTCCATTTGATAGACCATCTAATCGGATGCTCAGGCGGTTGGATGCGCTACATAGCAAGTGCGATGGAGATCAACGACGCGCTAATTGAATACCAATGGGAATGGCACAAACTGCTTCTGATCCGTGGGCGCGGAGACGACGGCGCAGGACAAGCACCGTCCCAATCGGAAAAGCCGTTAGCGCTGAAGCAATTTGAATTAGCTCAAATGTTCTCTAAACGAGTTCTTTCGATTCATTTTGCTCGAGACAGGGAGCACGCTCACCTTCGGCCGCCTTGAGGCATGACGCGGAACACCTTTTCACCGGCAACAACTATTTCGACGTCGCGAAGATCAATGAAATGATGACGGTGTTCACCGGGAATCCTCGTTTCAATTATGCCGCCAGATTATATGGGAAGCGGCAGTGGGCGGCGCCTTGCCGCGCCGCCCGCAAAGCCGCTTGAATTTGCGCCCGTTACCCCAGCGCCTTCTTCACCCGCTCTGGCGACATTGGAGTCTCCCGCAGCCGCACGCCGGTGAGTTCCGCGACCGCATTGGCGATCGCGGGGGCGACCAGCGGTGTCGCCATCTGGCCGACGCCGGTCGGATGGTTGTCGGTCGAAACCACTTCGATGGACATCTGCGGCACCTCGTTCAGCCGCGGCACGTGATAGTCGTAGAAGTTCGACTCCTGGACCGCGCCGTCATCGACGGTGATGCGTTCCCATAAGGCAAACCCCAGTCCGTAGACGATACTGCTCTCCGTTTGCGCCACGACGTTATCGGGTTGGACCGCGATGCCGGGATCGAGCGCCGTCCACACATTCGGGACCCGCACCACGCCGGTTCTGCGGTCGACCGTCACCTCGGCCACCAACGCGATCTGTGTCCCCGAATAGTTCATGTAGGCGAAGCCGAGCGCACTGCCGTCCCGCTTCCTGCCCCAGTCTGCCATGTGGGCGACCCGGTCGATGATGTTGAGGGCGCGCGGATTGGACTTGACCAGATCGCGCCGGAAGGTCGCTGGATCGACCGCCCGCTTGCGCGCCAGCTCGTCCATGAACGATTCGATGGCAAAGATATTGGTCAGATGCGAGATACCGCGCAGGCTCGAGGTGCGAAGCCCGCTGTTCTGCGGCACGGCTTCGGCCAGGCGGTTGGGCACCGCGTAGTACGCTGCATCGATCCCCACAAACGCGATGACATCCCGGCCGTTCTGCCGTCCGAACCGCACCGGGTCCTGGAATGCCGTCACCTCGTCGGTGGCCTTGCGATGATGATAGGCGATCAGCTTGCCCGACGTATCGAAGCCGGCACGCAGGAAATGTACCGACAGCGGATTGAAGCGCCCGTTGTGAACGTCGTCCTCGCGTGTCCACATCGCCTTGACTGGCTTCTTCACAGCATTGGACAGAACGACGGCATCATGGACGTACTCTTCGTCACGATGGCCGCGCCGTCCGAATCCGCCGCCCATCAGCATGTCGTGGTAGGTGATCTTGTCCGGCGCGATTTTGAGCGCATTGGCTGCAACCGTCACGGCGATGGTCTTCGATTGCACGCCGCACCACAACTCACAGGCGTCACCTGCGGGCGATACTGAGGCGACCGCGTTCAAAGGCTCCATTTGGGCGTGGTAGACGAGATCGTTGCGATACTCGCTTTCCACAACGGTCGCCGCCGTCTGCAGGGCCGCAACGGCATCGCCCTCCTTGGCCCACAGCTTGGCCGGCCGCGATGGGTCGCGTGCCGCCGCCGCGAATTCGACGAGCGCCTTCTCAGTGTTGAAGCCCCAGGCCTTCCCGGTGCGCGTCCAGGTGACCTTTAGCGCCTCCTTGGCGTCGAACGCTGCCCACGGCGTCTCGGCGATCACGCCGACCCCATAGGGCAGCGGGACGATGCGCACCACGCCGGTGATCGACTTCGCCTTCGCATCGTCAATCTTGTCGGGCGCCCCGCCTTCGACAGGGGAGCGCAGGATTGCGCCATACAGCATGCCAGGGACTTGCACATCGATGCTGTATGGCGCGGTGCCGTTCACCTTTTGCGGCAGCTCGACACGTATCACGTCCTTGCCGATGAGGCGGAACTGATTCGCCTTCTTCAGCTCGCTCTCCGCCACCTCCGGCGCTGTGGCGGGCACCTCTGCAAACGCGGCGATCTCGCCGTAGCTCATGCGGCGCCCGGACTTGGCATGAATGACCGCATTCGGCTCAGTGCTCAGTTCCTCGACCGGAACGTTCCAGTGCTTCGCGGCATTCGCCAGCAGCACTTTGCGCACTTGCGCGCCGAACCGGCGCAAATCCTTGAAGTAGGCCGTCACGGCGTTGCTGCCGGCCGTGTACATGTATCCGAACGCCGGATTCTTGTAGAGCTCGTCGTTCGGCGGCGCTACCACGATGCGCACCTTCGACCAGTCGGCGTCGAGTTCCTCTGCCAGTATCAGCGGCAGCGAGGTCAAGGACCCCTGCCCCATCTCGGCGGCCGGCGACATGATCGCGACAGTATCGTCGGTCGAGATCGTCACCCACGGGCTCAAGGCGACGTCCTTGCCGGCTGCCTCGGCTGAACCAAACGGCAGACGGGCCGCCACCGCGAACGTAAATCCGGCCGCGCCGATCATGAACTCGCGCCGGCCGATTTCCACATTGCGAATTTGGATCGTCATGGTCAGGCCTCCTTCGCGGCGCGCTCGACGGCACGGACGATGCGCTGATAGGTGCCGCAGCGGCAGATGTTTGTGCTCATGTGCTCGATGATCTGGCTGCGGCTGGGCTTCGGGTTATGCGCCAGCAGGTCGGCGGCGCTCATGATCTGGCCGGACTGGCAGTAGCCGCATTGCGGCACTCGCTCGGCGAGCCAGGCCTTTTGCACCGGATGGAGGGAATCCGGGGACAGCCCTTCAATCGTGGTCACGGCCTTGCCGGCCACTTGCGACATCTGCGTCTGGCACGAGAAGGCGCGCCTGCCGTCGATGTGCACCATGCAGGCGCCACACAGGCCGGTGCCGCATCCGAACTTGGTGCCGGTCAGCTTGAGCTCCTCGCGGATCACCCACAACAGGGGGGTGCTTGGCGGTGCATCGGAGTGCGCCGCCTTTCCGTTGACCTTGAAATCGAATGCCATGGGTTCCTCCGGTAGTGTTGATGGCGATTTTTCACGCGACGGGGGCGCCCGCGCTGCACCGGCAACAGCCAAATGTCGCAACGCGGTGGGCGGCCGGAATGATGCCAGTTTAGTGTCTTCCTGCGGTAATGTGGAGCTACAAAACGAAGCGGCGCGCGGCTATTGTTGCGCGCAGAGCCGCAGGGTGGGCAAAGGCGCGTTGCGCTGAGTGAGATAATTCGCGCGGCCCGCTACGCGCCTTTGCCCAATCCGTCCCAGCGCACCGCAGCGTGGGCAAAAATCGCTGGTGCAGACTGTCCAAAAATGCATCGACTGCGCGAGTCGATTTTTGCCACCCTACGCGTCCAAGCGACTGATGGTGGAGAGCACTCACATGGCCAGGGCCAACGGACGCGACCTGCCTTTCCTCGTTGCCGGCGGCGGCATCGGCGGGCTCGTTACCGCCTATGCACTGGCACACAAGGGATTCCCGGTGCGGGTATTCGAGCAGGCCCCCGAGTTCAAGGAACTCGGCGCCGGCATCCAGCTCGGGCCAAACATCTTCAGGGCGATCGAGCGAATCGGCCTAAAGGCAAACATGCTCGACGATGCCTGGGTGCCGCCGGCGCTCGAAATGCGCGATGCGCTCACTGGCGAGCCGATCACCGCCATTCCGTTGGGCGATCCGCTCCAGAAGCGCTTCGGCCAACCCTACGCGGTCACCCACCGCGCGGATATCCACGGCGTCTATCTGCGCGCCTGCCAGGGCAACAATCTCGTGTCGCTGGAGAACAGCCGCAAGGTCGAGGACTTTACCGACGAAAGCGATGCGGTGTCCCTGCGACTCGAAGGCGGCGAGGAGGTGCGCGGGCGCGCGTTGATTGGCTGCGACGGCATGTGGTCGAGGGTACGCGGCAAGGTCATCGGCGACGGCGCGCCGCGCGTGTCCGGCCACATCGCCTATCGGGCGGTGCTCAAGCGTGAGGACGTGCCAGACGACCTGTGGCGGCCCGAGGTGATCCTGTGGGCCGGGCCGAAGACCCACTTCGTGCATTATCCGCTGCGCCGCGGCACGCTCTACAACCTCGTCGCGGTGTTCCACTCCGACCGCTATGTGGAAGGCTGGAACACTGAAGGCGATCCGGAGGAATTGTGGAAGCGTTTCAAGGGCCAGCAGCCAGAGGTGCTGCGCCTGCTGGAGCGGATCGAGACCTGGCGCATGTGGGTGCTGTGCGACCGCGAGCCCGTGAAGGACTGGTCCAAGGGCCGCGTCACGCTACTCGGCGACGCCGCGCACCCGATGCTGCAATATCTCGCCCAGGGCGCCTGCATGGCGAGCGAGGACGCCGTCTGCCTCGCCGAGAAGGTCGCGGAAACGCCCGACGACATCCCTGGCGCATTCAAGGCTTATGAGAAGCAGCGCTATCTGCGCACGGGACGGGTGCAGATCATGGCACGGATTTACGGCGAGTTTTACCACGCCAGCGGCGTTACGGCGGAGTTGCGCTGCGAAGCCCTCCATGGCCGCACCGCCGAGCAGGCATATGACGGCATGGAGTGGCTTTACGGGGGGATGTGAGGTAATCTGCGGAGTGAGCCTGCTTTTCCTCTCCCTTCCCGTCTTCGGGGAGGGTCGGGGTGGGGTTCTTTCCACGGCATGACCGTGCCCCGCGATCCCCACCCGGCCTCGCGGAGCCTGTCATCGGGCCGGCCAAAGGCCGGACCCGTTGGCTCGGCCACCCTCCTCGAAGACGGGGAGGGA
>DATGCX010000416.1:0-16566 GCA_035311445.1 Xanthobacteraceae bacterium
GTACGCTCAGTTCGGGAAAGATGTTTCGGCCTTGAGGGACGTAGACAATTCCCGCGTTGAGGAGGTGCCGTGGCGAGCAATTGGTGACGTCGCGACTATCGAAGGCAACTAGGCCCGAACGCACAGGCAGCAAGCCGAAGATCGTCTTGAACATCGTCGACTTGCCCGCGCCGTTCGGCCCGATCACCGTCGTGATGGCGCCGCGCCTCACTCGCGCAGTCGTGCCATTGAGAATGGTCATCTTGCCGTAGCCGGCGAAAACACGATCGAGGACGAGCAGCGGTTCGGACACCTTCATGCCATTTTCCTTCTCCTCCCCCGCTCGCGGGGAGGCCGGGAGGGGCCTTGGGCAACTCAGTGCCGTGGAATTAGCCCCCTCCCTACCCTCCCCCGCAAGCGGGGGAGGGTAAAATCAGTGCCCCACGGGGGAGGGTAAAATCAGTGCCCCAGATAGGCTTCGATCACGATCGGGTTACGACGAATGTCGTGCGGTGCACCTTCTGCGATGACGCATCCTTCCGCCAGCACCAGTACCCGCGTGCACAGCGCCATGACGAATTCCATCTGGTGCTCGATAACGACAAATGTCGCTTTACGCTCCGCATGATAGGCCTGAAGTCGTTCCCGCAGATGCGTGAGCATCGTCGGGTTAACGCCGCCGGCCGGTTCGTCGAGTAGAACGAGCCGCGGCCCCGCCATGAAAGCCATTGCGGCATCGAGCAGCTTTTGTTGTCCATAGCTCAGCGCGCCAGCCCGTTCATTGGTTAGATGCGAAAGCCGAAAAAATTCGATCATCCGGTCGGCTGCCCCGCCCAGCCCGGCATCGGCGCGACCGATCAGGCGTGAAAACATCGACCCCTGATGTTCCTGACCGGCAAGGATGAGGTTGTCGCGCACAGAGAGCTGCGGAAACACCTGCAGCAATTGAAAGGTTCGGCTCACACCGAGGCAGTTGAGGTCGCAAGGGCGCATTCCGGTGGTCCGCTTGCCGTCGATGCGGACCTCGCCAGCATTCGGCAGCAACTGGCCCAGCACGCAATTAAATAGCGTGGACTTGCCTGAACCATTCGGTCCGATGATCCCCAAAATCTCACCTTCACGCACGTGGAAGGACACACCGTTGACGGCCGCAACGCCGCCGAACGATTTGCGTAAATTCGAAACTTCGAGGACCGCGCTCATGGCACGATCTCTGGGCCGAGCCCTTCGGCGTGCAGGGCCGTCGCCGTCTTGCCGTTCCGGAAAGCCATCTTCAAGATCCGCTCGATCAATCCCAGGATGCCGGATGGGCAGAACACCATCATCACCATGACCAGCGCGGCATAGACGATAAGATAGTACCCCTGCGTGATGCGCATCCATTCCGGCAGGAGTACCGCGACAAGCGCGCCGACAAACGGACCGAAGAAATATCCGCTGCCTCCGACGATCACCATCAGCAGCAAATTGAATGACATTCCGAGCGCAAATGAGCCCGGGTCGATGAACTGGACCAGCGGCGCATAAAGCGCGCCGGACAGGCCGCCGAGACTTGAGCCGATCGCGAAGGCCATCAGGGTGTAGCGCCGCGTATCGAGGCCGAGGGACAGCGCGCGGATCGGATTTTCGCGCAGTGCGACGAACGCCCGACCCCAGGGCGAGCGCAGCATCCACCAGGTCGCCGCCGATAGCACGGCGAGGGTAGCTAAGCTGAAAAAGTAGAAGTTCAGCGGGCGGCCGGTCGACCAGCCGAGAAACGCCGGACGCGCGATGCCGTTGATGCCGTAAATGCCGTTGGTCAGCCATTCTTCGTTGCGCAGCACGAGGAAGACCAAAGTCGTGAACGCCAGCGTAACGAAAGCTAGGTAATGGTGCTGAACGCGCAGCGCCGGATAGCCTAGAATCCAGCCGATGGCAAAACACAGGATGCCGGCTGCGATGAACGCCAAACCAAACGGATAGCCCGCCTGCATCAATAGCGCCATTGTATAGGCGCCGATGCCGACGAAGGCGCCTTGCGCGAGCGATACCTGGCCGGCATAGCCGAGCGTCAGATTGAGGCCGATCGCCGCGATGGTCAGCACCGCCCACATCGAGATCAGGAAGATGCCGAAGGGCTTGAGAAAGAACGGCGCGGCGACGGCGAAAATCGCAGCGGCCATAACGGCGGTGGCGCCGAGCCGGCTCACACCGTGCGCTCCTCGGGGCGCCCCAGCAAGCCGTGCGGTCGCAGCAGGATGATTGCGATGAGGATCAGCAAGGGAAACGCGCCCCGATACTGGGACGAAAGATAGGCCGCCGACAGATTATCGAGGATGCCGAGAATGATGCCGCCCACAATCGCGCCGCGCACCTGATTGAAGCCACCGATAATCGCGGCAGTGAAGGCCGCCATACCCAGCGTCTCGCCGTTGGTGAATTTCGCGAGATAAATCGGGCTGATCAGGATTGAGGCGATGGCGACGAGGACAGCGTTAATGAGAAATGTATAGAGCACCATCCTTCGCACCGGGACCCCAAGAATAAGCGCCAGCGTCGGGTTTTGCGCGGTCGCCTGCATTGCCCGACCGAGCCGGGTGTTGTGGAGCAACACATGCAACGCGACGACCGTGATGACGGCAACCGCCAGCACCGCCAGGCTTTGCGTCGAAATGACTGCGCCGAAGACATGAATATCGGTCGCCGGCACCAGAGCCGGGAATGGCTGTGCCTGCGAGCTGTAGAAATCCTTGGCGCTCTCCTTGAGGAATAGCGAGAGGGCGATCGTTGAAATGACGAGCGGCAACACGCCATATCGGAGCATCGGATCGACGATGACGATCTTGAACAGAAGCCCAAGAATAACAATCGCCAGCGCAACGCCGATCAACGCGGCAAGCCAGAACGGCGCGCCTGCATTCATGGCTGCCAATATGAAGAACGCAGGCAGCATGACAAATTCGCCCTGCGCGAAATTGATCGTCTGCGAGGTCTGCCACAACAACGTGAATCCGATGGCGATGAGGGCGTAAATCGCTCCCGTCGCAAGGCCGGAGGCGAAAAGCTGGATGAAGGAAGCCATGGAGGGCCGCTCTGTTCCCGCCCGAGGGGCCGGGCGAGAAACCTGCAAAGTGGTGTTGGCTATTTCCCCAGCTTGGGCAATATCTCGACGATCTTTTGACTACCGTTCACGACCTCGCCCAGGAAGCTTTCGCGGTCGATGTCGCCGTTCTTATCGAACGTCGTCTCCATCAGGACGCCCGGTTCGTCCTTCGGCGTAATCGTCATGCCGTGCAAGGTCTGCGCGAACAGCTTGCTGTCGAACTTGCCCATTTTCTCGGTGACATGCTTGATGAAGTAAACGGCGGTATAACCCTTGATGCCGTTGTGATCGCATACGTAGTTGAAGCGCTTCTTGAACCGTTCGGCGAACTCCTTCACCGCGGGGATGGGCGCATCGACCGTGAGGCCGACATGGCCGCGCACGCCGTCAGCTGCGCCCTGCGCCAGATCGATCACCTTTTGGCCGAGCAAGGTGGTCTCGCCGATAAGCGGGGCTTTGAGCCCTTGCTTCTTGGCCTCGCGAAGGAATCGGGCGCTCTCTTCTTCGTTGAGATAGACGAAGATCGCGTCGGCATTAGCGGCTTTGATCTTGACCACATCGGCTGAGAAATCGGCTTGGCCGGACTCTGTGGAAATATCGGCGGTGACCTTGATGTTGCGCGCCGCCATTTCCTTGATGAAGTTGTCGCGTCCTCCCTTGCCGAAATCGTTATTGACCCACAGCACGGCGACCGATTTCGCTTTGACGTTATCGCGAATGTAGTTGGCGATTTTCGGCATGCTGAATTGCTGGCCGAACGAGGTGCGGAAGACATAAGGGTCGCCCTTCTGGGTGATGGTCGCCGCCTCGCCGCCGACAATCTCCGGAATTTCGGCCTGCTGGGTCAGCGCCATGTCCACCAGCACCGAACCGGAGAACACGGGACCAAGAATGACGTACGGGTTGTTGTCGAGCACCTTTTGCATCTGGGCTCGCGAGATGCCTGCGTCGCTTTGCGTATCGAGGAGCGGCGTGTCGATCTTGCGACCGAGAATTCCGCCCTTGGCGTTGAGCTCGTCAATCGCCAGCAGCATGCCGTCGCGGAAATTGGTGCCGGATACCGCGCCGGCGCCCGAGAGTTCGAGAATGGCCGGAATGTATACGGTCGATTGTGCGAGGACCGGGCTCGCCAAGCCGAGACCCGTCACAATCATCGACGCCAATAGCGCTGAGCGATACATGGGAAGCTCCCTCCTTGCGGCATGGCGGCGCGTGTTGGGCGTTTGTCCCCCGCCGCCAGCCTTGTGCGACCCTGCTAACTCGATCGCGCAAGGTCAATAACCAAACATGCCGGAAAACCTAACATGGCGTCATTTTTTTGCCACCGCGCCCCGGCGTGCCAGCCAATCGCAGCGTTGTCCCATTTTCGTTGTCGCGCGCCGATTTCGCTCCCCTGCTGCTACACGTGCGTCGTGATTTCGTGCTAAACGACCGCCCGGCCACGGCCGCATCGGCCGCTGGGCGGATCACCGGGAGAGACCTGAAAATGAAACAGACCGTACGTTCGACCATTCTGGTATCGGCCGCGCTCATGCTCTCCGGGTCGACGGGCGCGCAGGCCCAGCAGGCCAACATGAGCTTCTTCGTTACCAGCACCGGCTCCGGCAAGGGCGCGGACCTCGGCGGCCTTTCGGGCGCCGATGCTCGCTGCCAACAGCTCGCCCAGGCCGCCGGTGCCGGCGCCAAGACCTGGCATGCCTATCTCAGCACTCAGGCCGCCAACGGTCAGCCCGCCGTCAATGCGCGCGACCGCATCGGCAATGGCCCGTGGCAGAACGTCAAGGGCGTCGTCATTGCCAAGAACATCGACGAGTTGCACGGCCAGAACAACAATCTCACCAAGCAGACCGCGCTCACCGAAAAGGGCGAAGTGGTCAAGGGGCGCGGCGATACGCCCAATGAGCATGATGCCCTCACCGGCTCGACCATGGAGGGCCGCGCGTTCCCGCCCGGCGAAGACCGCACCTGCAAGAACTGGACGAGCAGCACCCAGGGCACTGCAATGCTCGGCCATATCGATCGGCAGGGCATCCAGGACACCGTCGAGGGCCGCTCGTGGAACGCCTCGCACCCGTCGCGCGGCTCCGAAGGCGGCTGCAGCCAGACGGACCTCAAGAGCACCGGCGGCGCCGGCCTGTTCTATTGCTTTGCGGCTAACTGAGCGAACATGAAAGCCGCCGTTCTGGGCGCGGCCGGGGTCGAGATTCGCGATCTCGAAAAACCTGCGCCCAAACCCAACGAGGTCCTGATCCGCGTGCGCGCCTCCACGCTCAATCGCGCCGATCTCATTGTGGCATCGGGGCTTCGGCACGGTGCGGTCGGCGGTGTCGGCGCGAGGATCGGACTCGAATGTGCGGGCGAGGTCGAGGCGGTCGGCAGCGCGGTCACCGGCATTGCGCCCGGAGACCGCGTCATGGCGACGGCGCCGGGCGGCATTGCGGAATACGCCGTCACCGACTCTATGCGCGTTCATCGCATCCCCGCCAACAACATGACCTATGAGCAGGCAGCCTGCTTGCCGGTCGCGCTCGGCACCATGCACAATGCCATTGTCACCGCCGGCCGCCTCAGGCGCGGCGAAACCTTGCTGATGCAGGGCGCCAGCGCCGGCGTTGGCCTGATGGGCATGCAGATCGCAAAGCTCATGGGCGCATCGCTGGTGATGGGCACCTCGACCAATTCGGAGCGCCGCGCGCGGCTCAAGGAATTCGGCTGCGACCTCGCAATCGATTCCACGCAGCCCGGATGGCCGGACGAGGTGAAGAAAGCGACCGGCCGCAAGGGCGTGAACATTATCATCGATCTGGTGTCGGCCTCGGTGGCAAACCAGAACCTCGCCGCCGCGGCCGTCCTCGGCCGTATCGTCAATGTCGGCCGGCTCGGCGGCATGAAGGGCGAATTCGACTTCGATCAGCACGCCGCGAAACGGATCGACTACATCGGTGTGACCTTCCGCACGCGTACGCTCGAGGAGGTTCGCGAGGTCAACCGGTTGATGCGCGCCGACCTATGGCCGGCTGTCGAGGCTGGCATGCTGCGCTTACCTATCCATAAGATCTTCCCGCTCACGAAGGTTACGGAGGCACTGGACATGATGAAAGCCAATCGGCATTTCGGCAAGATCGCCATCGCGATGAAGCCCGGATGAGGCGATGTGGCGGTGCGACCGCGCCTTCACCGCTCTCCCCGCTTGCGGACCGCAAGCGGGGAGAGGGAAGTACAACTGCATGTGTGGCGATTGCGCGCGTGTTCGAAGGCCAGCCCTGCTCGAAACCGCAACCCCTTCTCCCCCGTCACCAAGTGGTGTATTTTGCCACTCAGCTGTCGCGTTGGAAGTGCTGACGTTTCCGATGTCAGTGCTGTGTCGAACGGAGGAAATGCATGAGGACCTTTCTAGCTATCATGTTCGCAGGAATCGCTTTCGTAGCCTTCACGGGCGTGGCCGTTGCCCACCATTCGTTCGCAATGTTCGATCAGGAACACCCGCAGGAAGTGACCGGCGTCGTCAAGGAGTACAAATACACCAGTCCGCACTCCTTCATCGTTCTCGATATCAAGGACAAGGACGGAAACACCGAGGCGTGGAACCTGGAAGGCGGCAGTCCGAGCGCGCTCGCCCGCGACGGCTGGAACAGCAAATCGCTCAAGCCCGGCGACGAGTTGCGCCTGACCATCGAGCCGCTGCGCAGCGGCGCGCCCGGCGGCGCCTGGAACGTCAACAAGATCAAGTTCATCGACGGCAGGCCGATCGTCGAAAAGACGCAGTGAGGTGCCGCATACGCGTAGCGTAGGATGGGTTGAGCAGAGCGAAACCCATCGGGACTCGGTTGTGAAGATCGGCCGCTGAGGGGTTTCGCTGAGCTCAGCCCATCCTTCACGCTCTCATGCGCTGCGCCCGCTTTTGGGATTAAACATGCCGACCGGACGTGAAGGATAAGTGTCATGTCATTGCTTAAATCGGCCAGCCCATTCGCTCTTGTGGCTCCCCTCCTCGCAGCGCTGTGCGTCCTGATTGCTGCGGCGTCCGCCGACGACTCCAAAAGTGTCGACAAATATCCGGACTTGCGTGGCCAATGGAACCGCACCTTCGTGCCGCGATGGGCAGTCGGCGACGAAAAACCACCCCTCACCCCTGAGTACCAGAAGGTCTACGAGGCCAATCTGGCCGATATGGCGAACGGCGGACCCGGTAACGTGCCATCATGGTATTGCCTGCCACAAGGCATGCCGATGATGATGAATGCCTACGACCCGATGGAAATCGTTGTGACCCCCGAGACCACGTACATCCTGATCAGCCACGTCAATGATTCCTATCGGCGCATCTACACGGACGGACGCGAATGGCCCGATCCGGAGACCACCCTGCCGGTGTTTGCGGGCTATTCCATCGGCAAATGGATCGATCAGGACGGCGACGGCAAATATGACGTGCTCGAGGTCGAGACCCGGTACATGCGCGCCCCGCACACCTACGACGCCCAGGGCATTCCGTTCCATGACGACAATCAGGCCGTCATCAAGGAGCGTATCTATCTCGACAAGGCCGACAAGAATCTGCTTCACGACGACATCACGTCCTACGATCATGCGCTGACGCAGCCGTGGACCAAGAATCGAACCTATAAGCGTAATCCCAATCCGAGGCCGGTCTGGCTCGAGGAGGCCTGTGCCGGCGACAACGCCATGGTCAAGATCGGTAATGATCCATACTTTTTGAGCCCGGAAGGCCTCCTGATGCCGACCCGCAAGAATCAGCCGCCACCGGACACTCGGTATTTCAACAGAAAGAAGTAGCGCGTTTACGAGTCTGCCGACGGGAGGATGATATAAGGGGGCGACCCTTGTGGTCGCCATTCGTCGCACTCGGCGATAGGGGCGACCACAAGGGTCACCCCTACAGCGGCGATGTGTCACGACGCCGCTTGTGCGGCCGCTCCAACGCTATGACTTGATCGATGCTCAAATCCGATCACATGGCTGAGGCAATCGACTAGACCGACTCAACGAGCGCGGCGCAGTCATCCCTCGTATTTCTCGACGATCATGGCCGGCCGAAGCTGCGCTTCGGCCGGATCACGGCCAGATTGCTGGAGGGCGCGACGCTGGCGCAGCAGATCCCAGTACTGATCCAGTTCGATTTTGATTCTTTGCAGCCGCTCCTGATCGGCATCGGTAGGCGCACTTTGCTGATACAGGCGTTGCTCCTCCGCCACCAGTTCGCGAATGTGATCGAGCACCGGCCAGTCCGTGGCCTGCTCCTTCGTGTAAGGGTGTTCAACTACCATTTGCGACCTCCCGAACGCGCGTCTCGCGTTGTTTCAGACGAGCCTGATATCAGGAACACGGCGGCGAGCCTGAGGGCATCGCCGGCCAGCCGATTTCGCTCTCATGGATAATGCGGGATGCCGCCGCCAGGTTGCTCATGCACCCGGGCTGCCGCAACGGTCTTATCCGAAGCCTGCCTGGGTCCTCATTCAGCTGCCGCCATCGGGGCTGCTGCAAGTTCCTCCTTATGGATGCGATCCAGGATGCGGCGCGCCTGAATCAAGCCGGCATCGGCATTGATGTCGATCTGCGGAGCGTTCGGCAGGAGCGTTATATTGCGCTGCTGCGCCTCGAACACCGCTACGTCCTCCAGAAACGCCGTGGTGATCTGTTCGACCAGCATATCGGTCAACGCCCTGTTGCCGACATCCCAGTCATGGGCCTGGCCCCAAAAGTAATGGCTGGTGGTCTCGGTTTCCGGGGTAATGGCGTTGAGATTGCGCATGTTGATGCCGCCGACCCGTTTGCCTTGCGGGGCTCCAGTCCCGGTCGGCGCGCAACCGACATCGAGCCGCAAGAACGCCGGCGGCACGAAATCGATGATCTGCCAGCGATCGACCGGCGTCGTGACCCCCCCTGCCTTGACAAAGGTGGGGGGGGCCGGCGCATCGACGATCCAGCGGGTCACCACGACATTGTTCGGCGCGCGTGTCACTTTGACGGTGGCGTTCTCTATCAGCGCTGCGTTACCGATTGTCGACTCATGCACGAAAGCGAGATGCGTGAGATCGAGCAGATTGTCGACAATGAGTTGCCAGTTCGCCCTGACATGCAGATAGCAGCCCTTGGCGCCCCAATTGGGATCCGCGAGCCAATGGAAATCCGTGATTTTGTCCGGATCGGCGCGCACCGGATCGCCCATCCAGATCCACAGCCAGTGATACCGCTCGACGACCGGATAGGCCTTCACCTGGGCTGACGGCGGAACGGTGTTCTGCCCCGGCACCTTCACGCACTGGCCGGTGCTGTCGTAATGCAGGCCGTGGTAGTGGCATTGCAGATGGTCGCCGACAAGCTTGCCCATGGAGAGCGGCAGGTGGCGATGGACACAACGATCCTCGAGCGCGACGGGCGTGCCGTCCTCCTTGCGGAAAAACACGACCGGCTCGCCAAGGATCATCCGCCCCATCGGCCTGCGCCCGACCTCGCGGTCATAGGCCGCGACGTACCAGAAATTTCTCAGGAACATGGGCGTTCCTCCATGATCGAGAATTGTACTGCCCGCAATGGCATTTTCAAATGCAACGAGCGGCGAGACGCCAGTAGCCCGTAGGATGGATTGAGCGGCAGCGAAAACCCATCAAGAGGATGGTGCCATGCAAAAAGGCCGTCGATGGGTTTCCCTTTTCGCTCAACCCATCCTGCATCGCGAGCCCCATCGCGAAAGTCGCTGATTTGGTGTAGTCGGAGGTCGGGGCGCGGCTGGAACGATGAATATGACGAAGATCGCCAGACGAAACACCAAGACAAAGACCGCAAACGCAAGAGCCGCTGCCACAAAAGCTTCCACCCCCCGAGCCGCAATCAAGCCACGGGAGGCAAAGACCGCAAAGAGCAAATCCACCGGCCCGAAGCGACCTAAGGTCAAGGGCATTGGCCGCGCCGTGAAGGCAGCCAACAAGTCTGTCGTGAGGGCGGTCGAGCGGTCGCATGGCCGCCAGTCGGCCGAAGCCATGCTCACGGAGCTTAAGCGCCGGCTCATGGAGATCAGCGATCTCAGTTTCGCCGGCGCCGTGCTGAATTGGGATCAGGCCACCTACATGCCGGCTGCCGGCGCAGCAGCGCGTGGCCGCCAAGCGGCGATGCTGAGCAAGCTCGCCCACGAAAAATCTGTGGATTCGGCGCTCGGCAGGCTGGTCGACGCGCTTGCACCTTATACGGAGGGGTTGCCTCATGATTCCGATGACGCGAGCCTGATCCGTGTGGTGCGTCGCGACTTCGAGAGAGCAATCCGCGTCCCGAGCGACTATGTGGAGAGGGTGAGCGCGCACAGCTCCGCCTCCTACATGGCCTGGACCACGGCACGGCCAGCGAACGACTTCGCCACCATGCGGCCCTACCTTGAAAAGACGGTCGAGCTGAGCCGCGAATATGCCGGCTATTTCTCTCCCTATCAACGCATTACCGATCCGATGATCGACGACTACGACGCCGGCATGACGACCGAGTCCGTGCTGGCGCTGTTCGCCGCGTTGCGGCACGAGCTGGTGCCAATCGTGCGCGCCGTTTGCGACCAGCCTCCGGCGGACGATAGCTGTCTGCGCGGCATGTTTGCCGAAATCCCGCAGCTCGATTTCAGTGTCGCCGTGGCCAGGCGGCTCGGATACGATTTCGAGCGCGGCCGGATCGATAAGACCCATCATCCGTTCTGCACCAAATTTTCGACCGGCGACGTGCGCATCACCACCCGGATTGACGAAGCCGACATCGGGCAGGCGCTGTTCTCGACCATCCACGAGGCCGGGCACGCAATGTACGAACAGGGGATTGATGCGGCGCTTGTCGGCACGCCGCTGGGCTGGGGCACGTCAGCGGGCGTGCATGAAAGCCAGTCGAGGCTGTGGGAAAACATGGTGGCACGCGGGCGCGCGTTCTGGGAGCACTTCTACCCTGCCCTGCAGGCGGCATTTCCAGAGCAGTTCAGCAAGGTCACGCTGGAGACGTTCTATCGCGCCGTCAACAAAGTGCGGCGCTCCCTGATCCGCACCGATGCAGACGAGGTAACGTACAACCTTCACATCATGATGCGGTTCGATCTGGAACTCGACCTGCTCGAGGGCCGCTTGGCCGTGAAGGACCTCCCCCAAGCGTGGCGCGCCCGTATCGAGGCCGACCTCGGCATCGCGCCACACGACGATCGCGACGGCTGCCTTCAGGACGTCCACTGGTTTTCCGGCGGCATCGGCGGCAGCTTTCAGAGCTACACCATCGGCAACATTCTTAGCACCCAGTTCTATGGGGCTGCCATCGCGGCGCATCCGGAAATCCCAGATGAGATTGCGCGCGGGGAATTCGGCACGCTGCACAAATGGCTCGCTATGCACATCTACCGACACGGGCGCAAGTTCCAGCCGAACGAGTTGATCACGCATACAACTGGCGAGCCGATGACGATTGCGCCTTACGTGACCTATCTGTGTCACAAGTATGGGGAGCTTTATCGATTGCCGGCTGGGAGCGCGGGCGTCCCGCCCGCTCCTCTTTGAAGAAGAAGCGCGGGACGCCCGCGCTCCCGGACTCACAGCCCCGCGTACCACTGGTAGCCGCGGTCCTCCCAGAAGCCGCCCCTGCCGCCCGCGATGTGGCTGAGGCGGTCTGTTGCCTCGATGCGGTTGATGTATTTGGCGTGTTTGTAGCCGACCTGCCGCTCGACCCGCAGCCGCAGCGGCGCGCCGTGGGCAACCGGCAGAGCCTTGCCGTTCATCCCATAGGCCAGAATGGTTTGCGGATGCATCGCGTCGAACAGATCGATGCTCTCATAGTAGAAACCGCTGTTGTCGGGGGTGCGCACCATCTCATCCATGCAATGGAACACGATGTAGCGCGCTTGCGGCATCAGCTCTGCGGTTTGCAGCAGATGGGCGAGCGGCACGCCGGTCCATTTGCCGATCGCGGACCAGCCTTCATCGCAATTGTGCATAGTGATCTGGGCGCGGGACGGCATCGCCTTGATCTCGTCGAGAGTGAGCGACAACGGCTTCTGCACCATGCCGTCGACGGTGAGCCGGAAGTCCGCGAAATTCGAGATCATGTGCCGGAAATACGCTATGCCGTTCGGCCGTTCGGTGCCGTTGGGCGGGAAATCCGGCGACATCTCGGCTTCCGCATATTCACGCACCAGCGGCTGGCCCGACAGCAGGAGGCGCTGCGCGTGCAGCGACATCAGCTGTCCGAAATCGAGGATCCGGCGCAGCGACTGCATATTCAGAAACGAATTCTGGTCGCAGCCGGACACCAACGTCGCAGTGGCGGCGGAACCGCCGGCGATCAGAGAGCGGCGGGTGATGAGGCTCATTTTCCCTCCTCTGGCAAGACCGCGTAGCGTCCGGTGATCATGGAACGCATGTTGTTGAACATGCCGGTCACAATGACCTGGACGATGTGGATAAGCACGAACAGCACCAGGAGATTGGCGACCAGGAAATGGAGCGTGCGCGCCGATTGTCGTCCTCCGAATATATCGAACAGGAACGGCATCGCGGCCGTGACGGCGGGCGACATGGTAAGCCCAGTCAGCACCATGACGGGCAGCAGCACGAAGACCACGATCACATAAGCGAGCTTCTGCAGCACGTTGTAGTGGCGCGCCGCCGCGCCGCGGGGCCGGCGCAGTCGCAGGTGGTTCCAGATGTCGGCGAGCATGTGGCGTGGGTGAAGCTCCACGCCGCTCGGCATCAGGTTGTGGCGGAAGTGTCCGGTGAACAATCCGAACAGCAAATAGACGAGGCCGTTGAGCACGAGCAGCCATGCCGCGGCGAAATGCACATCGCGCGCCAGCGCAAGGCCGCCCGGAAGTATAAGCCATTTCGGAAATGCGCCTGCGACGGGCTCGCCTTGAAGATCGTAGGTCACACCCAGTACGCCCGTGGTGATGAAGTTGTGGCCCATGACAGTGGTCACGCCCACCGGCTCGTCAGTGTCGATATCCTCCAACGCCGCGATCGAAAAGAAGGACGGCACGCCGCTGTAGCCGTAATCGCCCCAATACAGGGCCGGGTGATAGTTGAACAGCCGCAGTCCGCTGATCAGCAACAAGACGAGGATTAATGCGTTGATCCAGTGGGTCAGGCGCACCGCGACGGTGTGACGGTACATCACTTCGCGCTGCGGCGCGACGGCCTGCTGCGCTGGAGCGTTCGGTTCGACGGTCGTTTCGCTCGAAGCCATCACACGCTATTCTAAAAGCGGTTTCGATCAATTTGAACAACAAGGAAACAGATGGTAGCGCGGATGGAGCGAAGCGCAATCTGTGGCCGATCTTTGAGTGTGTATTCCCGGATTTCGCTTCGCTCCATTCTGGCTGCGGCAGGCTGCGACAAAAGCATTTTTGCCCACGCTAGGGAAACATATAGTACGCCGTAAAGCGCCCATAGGCAGTAACTGCGATCCAGATCACAAGGGACAAGGCGCCGGCGAGTTTGGCGGCCCATGGCACCGGGACGCCCCGGTCCCACTTCGCAACGCCACGATACGTGATGAAGTGGAACACCAGCACGTTGAGGCCGGCGAGCGCAATCAGCGCGATCTTAACCAGGAACGCAAAGTTCACGGAATATTTCACCGCTTGACCGGTGAACATGAGCCCGCCTGTGATCGCCGCGATCACGAACGCCGCCCAGGTCCACGGCAGCACCTGCCGGGACAGATCGGTGACGGAAAAATCGGAAAACGCCATACCCGTCAGGCGCAGATCCAAAATTGCAATCATCCCGAACACCACGGAGACGGAGGCGATATGAAACATGTCAATCGCCGAGAAGCCGTAGGTGGATTGCGAGACCAAGATGGCGAGGGGCGTTGTTTCCACCCAATGCAGGAAGTCGGTGAAGGCCTTCAATCTGTGCTCCCGCTCACCCGCCCAGCGCGCCGGCAATCCATCGCCCGCGGCCGGCAAGCGTTGCGCCGAGCCACAGCAGCAGCGCTGCGACTCCGACAAGCTGCGCCGGCACACCAGCATCCTTGCCGCCGCAATCGTTCCGCCGCAGCATGATGGGAAGCGCCACCGTCGCCATTGTGGCGGCTGCCATCATGTAGAGCTTTGCCACGAACGCGCCGTCGCGCCATGACCGCGGCGCTCCGAACATCAGGGCGATCCCGGTGAGGGTTGCGATAGCGAGTGCAGTCCACATCCACGGGATGAAGTGCTCGCTGCGCGCGATCGCGGTACCGGACCGCGAAGCCCTCCAGATACGCAAGTCGATCATGACGACCGAAGACAACACGATCCCAATCGACAGGATATGGAGGGTTTGCAGCATAGGGACGAGCCAGGTAATGCGGCGCATCGCCAGACTGATCGGCAGGCTGCCGACCCATTGCGAGAGTTCCGCCATCGTTTGTGGCCTCGATAGTTATGACCGTTAAAATAAAATATGATGGTCCCGCACCGACCTGTTGGTGTCATTGCCCGACTTGACCGGCAATCCAGTAACCCAAGATCGGTGGTTACTTATCGCCCGGTCAAGCCGGGCGATAACAGCGTGTTTATCAATGCCTTGCAGCCTATTTGCCGGTCTTGATGAATTCAAGGATCTGGTCCGAGAGCTGCGTATCCGCCGTATTGATCGAGTAGGACTCAGACATATGGCTGTGCCTCGGCAGGACGATGCTGCGCACGCAGCGGTGTTCCGATTTGCACAATGCGTCCTTGAGCAGGGCGGACTGTGCTGCAATCGGCGGTGGATCGAGTTCAGCCGAAGAAATCATCAACGGAACTTTGGTCTTGATGAGACCCGCCACCGCCGACCGCTGCGCAAGCAGCGCCGGGTCCTTGCCGAAATACGCGATCCTGCCCTCGCTCTGTTCGTCTTTGGTGAAGTCGTAGCCGCCGGAGGAGAGGATCGCGCCGGCGAGGCCGGAGCCCTTAGGTCCATGGAATTCCGGATGCGACACGTAGGATGCCACATGGGTAGCGCCGGCCGAATGTCCCATCAGATAGACGCGGGTCGGGTCCGCGCCCAACTCCGCGGCCTTGTCGGCAACCAAACGCACCGCTGCGGCTAGGTCCTCGTTGCCGGCCGGCCACGGAAACTGCGGCGCCAACCGGTATTCCACGTTGACGCCGACCGTGCCGTGACGGGCCGCGAACAGCATGATGTTGTCGTAGAAGGCGCTGCCTGGCGGATGCTTGTTGCCGCGGATCATGCCGCCGCCATGGACGAACATCAGCACCGCGCGGCCGCCGGCACCGGTCTCGGGCACAAAAATATCGACGACGTTGCGAACATCTTCGCCGTATTTCACGTCGCGCATCACCTTGATGCCCGCGTATGGCTCCTTCTCCTGCAGGGGCGTGTAGATTTTGGCCGTGTTTTCTGGGTCGACCACGCGTCCGAGCGCAGCGATCTTCTCGGCAATATCCGACGGCATCTGCGCCAGGGCAGTCGTCGGGAGCATAAGGACTGCGCCCGTTAGCGCCGCAATGGCGACGCCCGTCGTCGCGCATTGGCGGACCCTTTCGGTGATGCCGGTAATGTTGGAAGCAGCGACGTGGCGAGCAGCCTTCAGGCAATCAAGCATGGGCGATACCTCCCGAAACGCACTGTTGCTTTGCTCCAATGTAGCACCGGAACGACCATCCGAATAGGATGGCGCCAACGAACGGTGACTTTAGCACCCACAGAGCAGACTCCGGTCAAGATTGCAGTATCTAGTCATATCAGTCGCTCGCTTTAGCCAATCTGAAGTGATCGGACCGTCATGCAAGCGGTAACAAAGGATTCGCGTCAACGGAAGATGAGCAGGGGCGACCCTTACGGTCGCTCTGTTGCCGGATACTACGAATGGGGCGACCACAACGATCGCCCCTACAGCGGGCCATGTTGGAGGACGCCAACTGTGCGGCCGCTCCAAGTGCCGGCTTCCGGCCAATGCCGCCGCTCTGATACAATGCCCGCAATCCGGTGCAGGCAGCCGACCGGCAAATGCTGGAGCAGGGAGGAAATCATGACGGCAAGGCGGCGACCAATTGGAAGTCCATCGGCATTGGCAGCAGCAGCGATCATCGCGGCGCTCGTTATGCCAGTGTTGGCGCAGACGCCACAAGGGATTCCGGGTGTGCTGGCGTCGGGAGCCACGCCGGAGCTGGTCCAGGAAGGTTACGTCTTCACGGAAGGTCCGGTCGGCACCGCTGACGGCGGCCTCTATTTCTCCGATATCAGGGTCAGCAAGACCTACTTTCTTGATCCGGGCGGCAAGATCAGCGCGGTGCGCGAAGGCACCAGCGGTGCCAATGGGCTCGCCCTGACCAAGGACGGTGAACTCCTGTTCGCGGAGGGCGATGGCAAGCGGATCACCAAGCGCAACCGCGACGGCACTATCACGACGCTCACCGAAGGCCCGCCGGGCGTTCCGCTACTGGCGCCGAACGACCTGATCGTGGACGCCAAAGGCGGCATCTATTTCACCGACCCGGGCCCGCGGCCCGTGGTCCCGGGCCGTCCGACCTACGTTTATTA
>DATGCX010000417.1:0-12073 GCA_035311445.1 Xanthobacteraceae bacterium
GACGGCGGCGACGATCTCGAGCGGTTCCGCCATGCGCCCGGTGCCCGCTTCGCCCTGCTCCGCCATCTCGCCGGTATTGGGACCGACAACGGCCACTCCATCAGCCACGAGCTGTGCGAGATTGCGTTGGGTTGCCGGATGGCTCCACATGCTCGGGTTCATGGCAGGGGCGATCAGCACGGGCTTATCAGTTGCCAGCAGCACCGTGGAGGCAAGGTCGTCCGCGTGACCGCCCGCCATCTTGGCCATCAGATCGGCAGTGGCCGGCGCCATCACGAT
Organism: Xanthobacteraceae bacterium; assembly: GCA_035311445.1. Taxonomy (GTDB): domain Bacteria; phylum Pseudomonadota; class Alphaproteobacteria; order Rhizobiales; family Xanthobacteraceae; genus JAJPKK01. The sequence goes on from DATGCX010000417.1 coordinate 280, forward strand.
CAAATCGGTATCGCGTGCGAGCCGAATATGACCGAGGTCGAATTCCGTGCGCGAATCGAAGAGGTCCACGTAGGTTTGCCCCCCCGCGATGGCGCCCGCCGAAAGGGGGGTGATGAATTCCTGCGCGGCTCTTGTCATCACAACGCGCACCGCCGCGCCGCGCTCCCGCAGACGCCGGATCAGGTCGAGCGATTTGTAAGCCGCGATCCCCCCGCCGATGATGAGCAGGATGCGCTTGCCTTGCAGCAGCATTTCATTGTTGGCGTTCATGGGTTCCAGCGGCAATTGAGCAGCAAGGCTGCCAGAAATACTTTAATCATTTCACGAAAACCACCCACGCCAGGAGCGCCGCGATCATCCACAGCCCGATCGTTCCCCAGCGCTGGCGCCGCCGCTCGCCCTCGGTCATGGCGGCGATGGTCTCCGGCGCGAGCGTCACGCCCTCGCGGGTCGCGAGGTCGATCTGCTCGGCGATCCAGAACGCACGCTGCAACAGCTCGGGGACGCGCGGCAGGAAATTGCCGATTTCGCCGACACCTCGAACGACACCTTCGAACTGCCCGGCCGGACCGAGATTGCGCGTGATCCATTCGCGCACCACCGGCTCGGCGGTGGTCCAGATGTCGAGCCGCGGATCGAGCGTGCGCGCTACGCCTTCGACCACCACCATGGTTTTCTGCAGCAGCAGCAGTTCCGGTCGTGTCCGCATATCGAACAGCCCGGTGACCTCAAACATCAGCGTCAGCAGTTTCGCCATGGAGATGTCCTCCGCGGTGCGATTATGGATCGGCTCGCCGATCGCCCGGATTGCCTGCGCAAAGGCTTCTATCGAATGATGCTGCGGCACGTAGCCTGCCTCGAAATGCACTTCGGCTGTGCGGCGATAGTCGCGGGTAATGAAGCCCAGCAGGATTTCCGCGAGAAACCGCCGTTCCTTGGGCCCCAGCCGTCCCATAATGCCGAAATCAACCGCCACTAAACGTCCCTCGGCGTCGATAAACAGATTGCCGGGGTGCATGTCAGCATGAAAAAAACCGTCGCGAAGGGCGTGACGCAGGAAACTTTGGATTACGATGCGGCCAAGCCCGACGAAATCGAGTTTCCGCGCCGCCAGCGCCGCCCGGTCGTGGAGCGGCGTGCCGTCGATCCACTCCAGGGTCAGCACGTTGCGGGCCGTAAAATCCCATTCTACCCTGGGCACCCGGAAATCCGGATCTTTCTTGGTATTCTCGGCCATCTCGGAAAGGGCCGCCGCCTCGAGTCGCAAATCCATCTCGATGGCGACCGAACGCGCAAGGGTGTCCACCACTTCGATGAGCCGGAGACGCCGTGCTTCCGCCGACAGGAATTCGGCATCGCGGGCCACGAACCTGAATGCCGCAAAATCCACCTTGAAACGTCGTTCGATGCCGGGACGCAGCACCTTGACGGCAACAGCGCGCCGCCCCACCGGCGTTTCGATTTCGGCGCGATGCACCTGGGCGATAGATGCGGCTGCAACCGGAGGACCGAACGCGACGAACGTGTCGGACAGCTTCCTGTTCAACGCCGCCGCGACGGCCGCCTCCGCCTCGACCTGGGGGAATGGCGCCATACGGTCCTGAAGGCTTTCGAGGTCGCGGGCGAGCGCGGGACCGACCACGTCCGGCCGGGTCGCCAGGAACTGGCCGAGCTTCACATAGGTAGGGCCGAGCGCCGTGATGATGGTCGAAAGCCGGTACTTCGCATCAGTCGCGGAACGCCGCTCGATGAGCCGTCCCAGGCGCCACACCAGCCGCAATTGCGGCGGCAGCGGCGCAGGATCCACGAGCCCGAATATACCCTCGCGGGCGCACACAAAACCGACACGGCCGAGCCGGAACAGGTGCGAGAATATCGAAATCACGGAGGACGCCGGATCACAGCCGCCAGCCGGAATGCAGCGCCACTACGCCGCCGGTCAGCACGCGGAAACTCACGCGGCGGAATCCCGCCGCCATGATCATGTCCGCAAACGCCTGCGGCTTCGGGAAGTGCCGGATCGATTCGACCAGATATCGGTAGGCTTCGGCATCGCCTGCAACCGTGCGGCCGAGCACTGGGATGATGTTGAAGGAGTAGAAATCATAGAGAGCATCGAACCCCGGCACATCGACGGTTGAAAATTCGAGGCACAGGAATCGGCTGCCGTGCCGCAGCACGCGATAGAATTGGGCGAGCGCGGCATCGATCCGCGACACGTTGCGGATGCCAAACGCGATGGTACAAGCGTCGAAGCTGCGGTCCGGGAACGGCAAACTTTCGGCATTGCCCGCAGTGAACGTCACCTTGTCGTCAAGCCTGCGCCGCGACGCACGCTCACGCCCGACGCCGAGCATTTCTTCGTTGACGTCGCAAACCGTCACCTGTGTGCCTGCGCCTCCCGCCTCCGCTATCCGAAGCGCCACGTCGCCGGTGCCGCCCGCAACGTCCAACACGGCAAACGGCCGTTGGTTGTGAGGTGGGTTCACGGCCGTCACCAGAATGTCCTTCCATACCCGATGGAGTCCACCGGACATCAGGTCGTTCATCAGGTCATAATGCGGCGCGACCCTATCGAAAACCTCGTCGACCAGCGTCTGCTTGTCGCCGAGGCCGACCGTGCGGAAGCCGAAATGGGTATCGCGATGGCCGTCTGGTGCCCCACCTGGTGCCGGCATGGCGTTTAATCCTTTTATGCGCCGGGACCATAGCCCGACATGCCCCGAGGCGCTATCAAATCCCCGCTCGAAGGTGAACAGGAAAACTCCGGTGCCCGAACTCCCTGAGGTCGAAACAGTGCGGCGCGGGCTTGCCCCCGTGATGGAGGGTGCCCGCATCGTTCGGGTCGAGGCACGGCGGCCGGACTTACGCCGGCCGCTGCCGCGCGACTTCGTCAAGCGGCTTGAAGGCCAGACTGTGACGGGTGTCGGTCGCCGCGCCAAATATCTTACCGCCGACCTTGCCTCCGGCGACGTGCTGCTGATGCACCTCGGGATGTCGGGCTCGTTTCGGGTGAGCCATGACGGCAAGCGGGAGATACCGGGCAATTTTCATCATCCGCGCACGACCACTCTGACCCATGATCACGTCGTGTTCCATCTCTCATCCGGTGCCACCGTAACGTTCAACGATCCGCGCCGGTTCGGCCTGATGCTGATCGTGCCCCGTCGTGAACTGGCAGACCATCCGCTGATGCGCGAGGTGGGCCCGGAACCGCTCGGCAACGCGTTCGATGCCGATCTGCTGGCCGCCGCCTGCGCCGGGAAAAAGACCAGCCTTAAGGCCGCACTGCTTGACCAGACCGTCGTGGCCGGGCTCGGCAACATCTATGCGTGCGAGGCTCTGCACCGGGCGCTGCTGTCGCCGAAACGCCGCGCTTCAACCATTGCGACGCGCACGGGAGCCGCCAATGCGCGCGCGGTGGCGCTGGTTGATGCCATCAAGGCGGTTCTCAGCGACGCCATCAAGGCCGGCGGCTCGTCGCTGCGCAACCACCGCGACACCAATGGCGAGCTTGGCTATTTCCAGCACCATTTCCGCGTCTATGACCGTGAAGGCCAACCATGCGTCACGCCGGGATGCCGTGGCATGGTGAAACGGATCGCGCAGGGCGGGCGATCGACGTTTTTTTGCCCGGTGTGTCAGAGGTGATCGTCCCTCCACTGTTCGGGGCCGACAATGAAGCGGGTCACCGAGGGCCGTCGTCTCGACACCGATTTTGCCGCAGCCATGGCTGCGGACGGCAACAATATTGCTTCTTCCGCAGTCGAGGTGACGGCGGTGCCGTGTGCGATCAGAATCGTCGCGAATGAGCTGGTGCGGACAACCCTGTCGAATTGAGATCGGCGGCAAGCTTTATTAAAGTTTGACACCGTTTTCAGTAGCGCATACCGAAAGCGCGACGGCCTCGAGCGGCGCGTTATTTCCATGAGCATTATGAAGAATGTGACCTGCAGATGATCATAGAAACATTATCCGCCCCAAAAAAGTCCATCGGGCCGGCCGATAATTGCCTGCTACGTCGCTTCGCGCTTTGGTAACGGCGAACAAATGGCACGTCCGCAGGACGGGAATATTGACGGCACTCAATAGTAGCGCCGGTCCCTCACGGCATAAGGGGACGGTGACGAAAGGGCCTGCACGCAGCAGCCGGAAAAACATGGATCAGATGCTGAGCGCGAAGACGACGCGTTTCTACTCGATGCATCCAGATAGCTGGCAGTCAGGTGCTGGAAAATGCGGTGACTGGGAATGAGCTTGGTGCCGGAAGGCACACGATTCCCGCTTGCTTCGGCGCATGACCAGCCGCCATAGTATGATCCAAGGCCGCGGTTAATGGTGCCGTGATGAATCATGACAATGAGATGACGGGGTCTTGCGGTTCTGGAATTGTCGGAGGCGCCGTTTAAGCGGATGAATGTCCAAGCTGCAAGCGTCAGGCACATCATTTATGCTACGGGAATCGGAAGGAAAATCACTCCAATCTGTGCCGGCTCTCGTTGAGGCATGTCCGCCTTGGGTTATTTCGATTGCTCTCACAGTTGCGCTCAGCATTGCCTATTTCTCGGCTGCGCGGCTGAGCCTGGCGCTGATCCTGCAACCTGACGGGGTCGCGGTTTTCTGGCCGGCTGCGGGTGTCGCGGCCGGTGCGATTATCAGCATCGGGTCCGCTGCTCGGGTGCCGGTAATCGTCGGAACGATTGCCGCAACCATCGCGGCTAATCTCTTGGGCGATCGCAACATCTTGAGTTCGATTGTTTTTGCGTTGTGCAACGCTGGCGAAGCCGTGCTCGTCGCTGGTCTGATTGAACGGTTCTTCGGTTCGTCGTTCAGCCTCGACCGGCTGCCCCGCGTGCTGGGGCTATTTGCGGCGGCGATCATCGGGCCCGCCGTCTCCGGTATCGGCGGCACGCTCGGCTACGTGTTGTTTCACAGTTCGACGGCACCCGCCCCGATAATTTGGCAGCACTGGTTCGCATCCGACGCCATCGGCATCCTCACAGTGGCGCCGCTGTTGATTGGCCTGCGTTCGGCAGTGCGCGAGCCGCCGCAACGCAGAGAGGTCGTCGAAGGCGCTTTGGCCCTGGCAATTCTGAGCGGTTTGAGTGGACTCTTGGTCTACTTGCCGAGCGAGCCTTGGGCAGACGATTTGACCGTCGCTTTGCTATTACCGGTGTTTTTGTGGATTGCTGCCCGCTGTCGCCCATCCTTCGCCGCGGCAGCGACGTCCATTACTTCATTTGCGATTGTCTGGTTCGCCACATTTGGCCTTGGTATCGTCGGCAATCTTCCGATCAGTGATCGCGTGCTAACCGCTCAGATCAGTATCTTGATGTTCTCTCTCTTCGGTTTGATCCTTGCAGCACTTTTTGCCGAACGGCGTGAGTACGAGGCCGAACTCAAGAAGAGCGAGGCACGGCTGCAGAATGCGCTGAAGCAGGCGGAGCAGGCTGACCGGGCAAAGTCCGTCTTTCTCGCTGCGGCGAGCCATGACCTGCGTCAGCCATTGCAAACTTTAGAATTCCTGCTGGGAACGCTTGAGCGGCAGACTCAGAATAATGGGTGGCGCGCCGCGCTCGCCGGGATGGGTCGCTCATTGAAGACCATGGTCGGTATGTTGGACACGATGCTCGACATTGATCGGCTTGAAACTGGAGTTCTTCGTGCCTCGATGAGCGACTTTGAAGTCAATGACCTGTTCGATTCAATCGCAGCCGATTTTGCCGGACCCATCAAGGAAAAAGGCTTGACGTGGAGTTTGGTTCGATCCGCGGTTACGGTGCATAGCGACAGGCGCCTGCTCGAAGAGATGATTCGCAATCTGCTTTCAAATGCAGTCCGCTATACCGATAAAGGAAAGATCTTGCTGGGCTGCCGTCGGGCCCGTAACAAGGCGCGCATCGAAGTGTGGGATAGCGGTATCGGAATTATGGGAGAACAGATTCCATACATATTTGAAGAATATTATCAGATTGACAAAAGGGCGAAGCGAGGTGGCTTCGGGCTGGGTCTCGCAATTGTTCAGCGATTGGGAAGAGTATTGGACCACCGCATTGATGTGCATTCCGCTCCCGGCAAGGGTTCGGGCTTTTCCATCGAAGTTCCACTAGGGCGGGCGGCAAATGTGACGCAGCGGTCCAGGTGGTCACGCGACCAAGACCTTTCTCCTTTCCCTCAAACGATCCTTCTCATCGAAGACGAAAGTTTCGTTCGCAACGGGCTCGAGTCACTGCTGAGCTCGGAAGGAATCGGGTGTGTGTCCGTTGCCACCGGAAGCGACGCGCTCACCTTAGTTACAAAGAACGGCCTGCGCCCCGATCTGGTGATATCAGACTACAACCTCCCGGGAATGAATGGCGTCGACAGCATCCAGGCCCTGCGCGCAGCCATCGATTGGAAAATTCCAGCCATCGTATTGACTGGCGACATACGATCTCACGTAATCGAAGTGATTGCCGCGCACGAGGTTGGTGTACTCGTCAAGCCAGCAGACGCGGATGAACTGCTGCAGCTAATCAAGCGACTTCATGCCGATTCAACACACCCACAGGCATAATCAATATATCCGGCGCGCAATCGTCGTTTGACCTCGCACCATGACCTTACGTCGGGGCGCGCTGTGCTAACCGGCTTCCATGTCACTTGTAGCCTTTTGATTTTAATCAATGCCTTCCGGCGGAAAAGTCGCCTTGGTGAATTGAGTAACCGAGATGGATGGAGCCCCTTTTTGGACGACCTCCGAAGCCGACAGCCATTCGCGGCCCGTGCGGCGTATGCTCGCACCTAGCACAGCAGCTGGATGGGTTAAGCCATGCCGGATCGGCGCCTCGGTGGCTATTCGTGGGCGGCACTATGTACATCGTCGGTGGCGCCATGATTTAGCGATCCGTCGTATGGATATGTTGGGGCATTGAGACAGGCTTTGGGCAGCGGCCCCTGGAGCTCGCGCGATATGCCGAATGGCCGCTGTTGATGGCCCGACCGCAGCGCTCGGACTGGCCTTGATCATACGAGACGTGCGCAAGAAAATACCAAGGTAAATCGCTTTCCGAGGCAGCAACAAAGATGTAGCCTGGATGGCCAAGCGCTTCCCGTTGTCATTCGAAAGGACCGGCGGAATGACTGAATCTCTTCACCCAGTTGCTACCCACAACCTGCCGTCTTTCATCACCCCTCCTGGTGACACAGACATACTCATGGTTGTGATGAGCGTAATTCTGCTGGTCTCTGTTCTGTTATTTGGTGTCTTGTTTTTTCACCTGCATACGCTGCCCGATCGAATAGCGCATAAGACCCACAAGGTGCAGTTCGAGGTCGTCGCCGTCTTGTGCCTTATCTCTCTGTTCACACACATGCATATCTTTTGGATAGCTGGCCTCCTCCTAGCGCTGATCGACTTGCCGGATTTTGGCAGCCCACTCGGTCGGATCGCCGGATCGGTTGAGAAAATCGCCGGCATAGAGCCAGGCGGAGGCGCGGCTCTTGCCGGCAACAAACAAGCCGAGGAAGTGGGTGAAGTACCACCCGAGACACACGGGGTCGGGCAAGGCGAAGGGGTGACCACATTGCCGACAACAGTCCGACAAGCCAAGAGGAGCTGAGCCATGCTTGAGCTTCTTCTCTGCTCTTTAGTGACAATTTTCCCCGACTATCTGTACCGCCGATACGTCCAGGGAAAGCGGTTTGGCAAGGAAATAACCTTTTATTCCGTGTGGTATGAGCTGAGGTGGGGGATCTCGGGCTGCTTGATTCTCACCGTCTCCCTGATCACGACGATCTTTTACAATCATCCGTCTACCAACAACGTCACAATGTTCTTTAAAACCGTTCCGATCATTTCTGAGACGAATGGACGCGTCGCTGAGATCTATATCGGGACGAGCGGTGCGGTCACCAAGGGAATGCCGCTCTTCAAGCTGGACAGCTCAAAGCAGGAGGCAGCTGTGGAGACCGCGCGGCGCAAGATTGCGGAAGTCGACGCGGAGATCGTGGTGGCGCGGGCCGATGTCCAGAAGGCCGAGAGCCAGGTGCAGGAGGCTGAAAGTGCCCACCAGCAGACCGTGGACGAACTGGAGACCAAGCAAGAGCTGCAAAGACGCAATCCGGGGAACGTTCCGGCCCGCGAGATCGAGCGGCTCGAGGTGCAAGCCGAAGGCCGCTTAGCTGCGATCGCTTCAGCCACGGCTACAAAACTAGCTGCTGAGCAGCGGGTTTCCACGTTTCTCCCGGCCCAAAAAGCCAGCGCCGAAAGTGCACTGGCTGAAGCCGAAGTGGAATTGGGAAAGACGGTTGTCCGTGCCGGCGTGAACGGGCGAGTGGAGCAGTTCGTGCTTCGGGTCGGCGATATCGTCAATCCGTTCATGCGTCCGGCCGGGGTCTTGATCCCTGAGGGACTCGGTCAGCGGAGCCTGCAGGCGGGCTTCGGGCAGATTGAAGCGCAGGTGATGAAGGTCGGAATGATTGCCGAAGTCACATGTGTCTCCAAGCCCTGGACGATCATTCCGATGGTGGTGACGGATATCCAGGATGTCATCGCCGCCGGTCAGTTTCGTGGCGGCGATCAACTTTTAGACCCGCAGCAGGTGACACGGCAGGGCACCCTCATGGTAGCTCTCGAGCCTCTCTACAAAGGCGGACTCGACGATATAACGCCGGGCAGCAGCTGCATCGCCAACGCCTATACCAGCAACCACGACGTAATCGTAGCCAAAGATACGGGCGCTTTCAGGGGTGCGGTTCTTCACGCCGTGGATGCTCTGGGACTCGTGCATGCCCTGATTCTGCGACTCCAGGCGCTGGTGCTTCCCATCAGCACCCTCGTTTTCAGTGGGCACTGATGCGCCCGAAGTATGTAAATGCCCTGGAATAGTTCGGCGTTTCTGGTGCTGTCGCTCTCCTCCGGGGAAATAACTTTTATCAATCAAGGAGGGGAAACAGTTTCACTGAGAATTGGAGGCGTACCCGGGGCTTCTGATCCGGCATGAGCTCCCGTCCGCGCGAGAGCTCACAATGCACAGGGCTCCGCGACAGAGGCTTAGAAATAAGACGCTTTAGAATATGATGCTGAGGCTTAAAGCGATTTACGCACCGCTCGCGCGTGCTGCATGGTTTCGACGCATGACAGCAATTCCGTGTAGCTTGGTGGTCCCCCTTTGGTAATCTTGATAAGGCAATCCGTTTTGTCGGTTTTATTATAATGAGACCAATGCCTGACTAATACTTTATGAGACTCCATCTCGTGCTTGATGCAAGCCTCTTTTGACGAATCGATGAAAACCAATCTTCGCGCGCTCGATTCGCAACTCGGAGTGACGTCGAGCTTGGGCACTGTGTCCCTGGCGGCGGCAGCAAGACTGCTTGCGAACAGTAAAATGCCAACCCAACCGGCGCGCAAAGTAAAGTTCATGTACTGTCTCATACCCTCAGCCTTTCGCAGTCGGTGCCCGTCGAAACTTAGAGCGCCTCTCCGGTGAGATTTGCACAGTGCGGGAGGGGCCTCTCAACAGCCTCAACGTTGGAGAAGCCCTTCACCCCGACCCTCTCCTGCAAGCGGGGAGAGGGAAGAGTAGGGCGCGCGCAGGTGACTCCAGCTCATCGGAACGTGCGTCAGTTTACCTGCAGGTAGCTCACCATCTGGCAGTTTGCTTTTTTTTTACGCGTTCAAATCACTCGCGGCATTGATTTTTCGCAACAACAGGCTCTCTGGCTTGACGATTTTCATCGGCGGCAGGGCCGTTAGCGCATTGGGATGAGCCGCGCGCAAAGGACAGTGCTGCGCGGGGGTGCGACGACCTGGCCTGCCGCGGCTATTTTCTATTAAGGCCACTGGCCGCGATTGCGGTGAGACTGCTGATATCCGGCATCCTCAACGCTTCCCGTCAACCGCCCCGTCGAGCCACTTCGCGATCACAGCGGCGATCTCCTTGTTGTTCTTTTCCAGCATCATCACATGGCTGTTGCCATGAATGCCGAAGTCCGCGAGCCGGATGAAGGTCGGCTTCACGCCGGCCTGCTGCAGATATTTCACGGTGCAGTGATCGTAGGGCGCGTGGTAGGAGGCTTCCGCGGTCAGCACCAGGATCGGCATCTTCTGCAGGTTCGGCAATTGCCGCGCCGGCGCCTTTTGCGCATAGCAGCGCACGAGATCGGGCGCGTCCGGCTTCTCCTGCACCACGACATCGAGAGCAACCGCGCTTCCTACTGGCGGCTCATACGCGAGCGGAACCGAGGTGATGCCGTAGTCGAGCCCTGACGAGCCTTGCTTGAACCAGGTTGGCGGGCCTGTGAATTCCACCGAATAGAATGGCGGCCCGTTCGGTTCGATAGCGAGGATCGCCTTCACCAGGTCGGGCCGGGCGTCCGCCACCGGCCAGCTGAACGCGCCGGCCTGGCTGTGCACCAGGAGGATCGACGGGCCGATCTTTTCCAGCAACGCCACCAGGGCGTCGCGATTGAGAAACTGCTGCTTGGTGAAGCTCGCAATCGCCGGCAGCTGGCCGGAGGCCAGCTGCATGGTGGCGTCGTCGTCGGGCTCGCCGTCGCCGGGCCACTGAGTGTGCAGGTGCGCCTGGGGCCACAGGTTGAACTTCTCCTGGGCGACGAAGCGGGAGGCCGAATTGCTGCGTTCCATATTGCGGCCCGGCCCATAGGCGGCGCCGAGATAGCCGGAGCGTCCGCGTCCGGGCTGATCGACTACGTAGACCGCATAACCCTGACGGACGAAGTATTGCGCCCAGCCCTCGCGGCCATCCGGGGTGCCGGTGAAATTGGTGCCCGACATGGTGCCACCATGCACCATGATGATCGGATAGGGCTTGGTTTTGTTGGCCGGAATGCGAGCCTCGACATACATCTGGCCGCTGATGTACTCGTGGTCATTGACTGTGGTTGGCTTGCCGTTGACGTAGAAGAACCCGTCTCGGGCCAGCGTCAGCGGAGGTTCGTCCGCCATAACGGGGCCGGATATCATGGTCGAAATGATGAGCGCGGCTCCGGCGCATCCCAGTTCGGAGCGTCTCACCAAGGCCGTTCGCCGATGTTCGTACATGCCCCGATTCCTTCCGCGGAGAGTTTCGTTATCGCCCCGCGTCCATTATAGCTCAGAAACCGAGCCCGTACGCTCACGATGCCCGGGGGAGAAAATTTGGCCTTTGGCCGACCCGTTCTGACACGGACCGCCGATTACGACGCGCTGTGCCGGCAATTTCGCTGGCCAATGCCGGCAGCCTACAATATCGGCGTCGAGGTCTGCGACCGCTGGGCCGACATCGAGCCCCGCCGCATCGCCCTGATCGACGCTCATGACGACGGGGGTTGCGATGAGGTCGGCTACGGCGTCCTGCGCGACGCTTCGAACCGGCTCGCCAATGCGCTGCGTGCGTTCGGAATTGCGCGCGGTGACCGCGTGGCGATCCTGCTGCCGCAGGGGCCGGACGTGGCGGTGAGCCACATTGCGATCTACAAGCTGGCAGCCATTGCGCTGCCGCTGGCGATGCTGTTCGGCATCGATGCCATTTCGTATCGGCTGAAAGATTCCGGCGCCAAGGCACTGATCACCAATGCCCAGGGGCTCACGAAACTCACCGGGATGCGTGACAGGCTGCCGAACCTTGTGCTCTCGGTCGACGGCACCAGCGACACGGCACTCGGTTTCCACGATGTGCTAGCCCGCGCGTCACCGGCATTCACCCCAGAGGCCACAACCGCCAACGACCCGGCCTTGATGGTGTACACCTCAGGCACCACTGGGCAGCCCAAGGGCGCGCTCCACGCCCATCGGGTGCTGATCGGTCAT
>DATGCX010000418.1:0-2397 GCA_035311445.1 Xanthobacteraceae bacterium
TGCCCGCGGCACGCCGTTCTTCTTTGCGACGGGCTATGGCGAGCTGGCTGAGCCCTATCGCGACCGGCCGACGCTGAAGAAGCCGTTCCAGATGGATGGGCTTAAGCAAATGCTGCAGAGCGCGCTGGATAGAGGTACTCAATAGCTCCTTCCGCGCGGGGGGATGGCTTTTCATGATTAAATCAGCAATCCCCCAGGCAGAGCCATGTGCTGCGCGGCCCATTCGGGTGCCATTATCGTCGCCAACAGTTTGTTGGACAACACCATGCGCGCCACAGCCCTCACCGCCCTGACGCTCATCGCCTCATCCGTACTCGCCACTGCCGCCGAGGTGCGCGTGCTCACCGTCGGCTCAACGCAGGTCGCGGCGAAAGCGATCGCCGCTGACTTTGAAAAGCAGACCCGCAATCAGGTGACCTTCACCATCCGACCGCCATTCGACATTGACAAGGAGCTCGCGGCGAAGACATTCGATGCCATCATCCTCTCGGTGCCGGCGATGGACAATCACGACGAAGCCGGCGACCTCGCGCCGATGAGCCGCGTCGCGCTCGCGCGCGTCGGTGTTGGCGTGGTCGTGAAGGAGGGCGGCCCCGTCCCCGACGTTTCGACGCCCGAGAGGCTGAAGGCGGCCGTGCTCACTGCGCGTTCGCTCACATACACCGATCCCGCGACCCCCAACACCTCTGGGGTCATCGCGGGCGCCGCGCTTGCCAAGCTCGGAATCCTCGACGAGGTGAAGGGCAAGACGCGCCACGCCGCGCTGGCAGTCGGCGGCGAACTAGTCGCTAAGGGTGAGGTCGAGCTGGGCTTCTTCAACCTCTCCGAAATCCCGAAGGGCGTCACCGTGGCTGGCGCGCTGCCCGCCCCGCTGCAGGGCTATACGGTCTATGAGGCGGCCGTGCTGTCGAAGGGCAGCACGGCCGAGGCCGTCACGGCATTCCTGAGATATCTTGCAAGCGCGGCGGCTGCCGCGCATTGGTCGGGGGCGAAGCTCGAGCCCGCTGAGACCTACATGCCCACCCGCGCGAGCCGGTAAAGTCCTGCGCACGCGCCCACTACGCGGGAAAATGGCGGCGGCCAGCCCGATTTGATGCGATCCGCGCGTTCAATCTGCTCGCGTTTCCCCATGGCAAACATGACGATTCCTTGATGCGCTCGGGCTGTGCGGGTTCTTCATTTTGAGCCAATCTGGCGAGCGGCCGGAACGTAAGCCGTAGGAACAGCAGCCGCGCCGCAATATTACCAATAGTAAGGAGAGTGGTAATTCCAGGAGTCGTAGTAGTACTGGGGAGGCGTAGTAACTTCCGTAGTAGGGGGTGACGTAGGGATTGCCGAACGAGCGCTCGCTTGGCGTCCAAACAATCCTTTCCGGTCGATTTCCGTGATAGGATTCAACATGAACGCAAAACCGGCTGACCGCGAACTGTGACATTCGACTACGGCATACCCGCCGAACTGTTCATGGGCAAGCGCAAGGGTGGGCGACAGCAGCTGCGCTATCGCCGCTTTGCGACCGCAGCAGAGGCGATCCGGTTCGCCGTCGAGGAACTTCCGGCCGTGCGCGCGCTGGGTGCCTGGATGCAGGTCGGTGACCAACGCTTCGATGGCGACGACATTCAACGGCTTTACGAGAGCAACGATTATCCACTGCAACGGCGACCATCGGATTAATTGCGAGTAGGTATTGATGCTGTCGCGCCAAGTCGCGCACATTGCTGCGCAAGTTCTGCAAAGTTAGCGCGTATCACGATTGCCCGAGCTACTATGGCAGCGTCATCGCAAGGGACTTGCAATCTCTACTCCCTGCCGGTCTCCCGGCGCTTCGCAAATGCTTTCTGTTTACCCGGCACGACGAGCGTCTTAAGGCACCTCGACCTAAAAGTGTCGGACCACCGACGCTTCGCTTCGCGGGGTTGAAGATCGCCGCTGGGTCGGTGGATGATGGGGGTGAGAAGAAAGGGAAGCTTATGGCCGCTGAAGGTAAGCCCGTAGGACGAAAAAAGAGGGGCCGCCGGACCACCGGGCATGATGCATTAACGACCATCCGTCTTTCGTCCGAACTGCGTGAAAGCGTGGACGCATGGGCAGCTAAACAAAGCGACAAACCGGCCCGGCCCGAAGCCATCCTTCGGCTTGTTGAGTTGGGGCTTGAAACCACTCATCGAAGGGAGTCGCTTACGAACAGAGCCGCGAAAGCATCACAAATGGCGGCCCAGGAGATAGACCGTCTCAGTGATCCGTCAACAACCGATGAAGAACGGCAACTGCGCAAGCGGAGGCTTATCAAGGGACCGAAAGAGTTCAGAAATATCCGCAAGCAATCGCGTGAGGATTAATTCGCAAAGCCAATGCCTCGCTGGCCAACCCGCAAACCTGATATTGCGCATCGTCCTC
>DATGCX010000419.1:0-2153 GCA_035311445.1 Xanthobacteraceae bacterium
AGAAGTTGTTACAACTCTCTCGCGCCGGGCTACTGCGACCAGGCGACGAATACATTCATTGTCTGCATTTTCCGGCCGAGACCTGGCGTTTGATCAAGGAGAGCGGCGGTCACGTGTCGCTCTCGTCTCCGATCGAGATGACCATGGGGCACGGAACCCCGGCGATTCAGGAGGCGCTCGACAACGACGTGCGCCCCAGCCTCAGCTCCGACCACGCCGTGACGCTGTCGTCGGATTTCTTCACACTCATGCGATCGACCGCCATCGCGCAGCGCTACTTCGTGCTGCAACGCGGGCGCAACGGCGAGCAGAACATGCCGCCGCTGTTGACGTGCCGGGAGGTGCTCGAGTTCGCCACCGTCGAGGGGGCTCGTTGTGCCAACCTCGACGGCAAGGTCGGCACGCTGAGCCCGGGCAAGGACGCCGACATCGTCATCCTGCGCGCCGATCGACTCGATGTCTGGCCGCTCAACAATGCACCGGGAGCGGTCGTGAATCTCATGAACCCCAGTCACGTCGAGACCGTCTTTATCGCCGGGAAAGTTCGCAAGTGGCGCGGCAGCCTCGTGGGCGTCGACGCGCAACGCGTGCGCCAACTCCTGCAGGAGTCCCGTGATGCGGTCCTGCGGCGGGCTGGATTTGAGATGAACCTTCTGGGCTGAGAACACGCGAACAAGCTAAGATGCCCCTCCCCGGCTAGCAAACAGCCCTTGAGGGCGCGAGGATGTCGCCAGGTAAATCACGATGAATTTGCTGGGAGGCCCGTCGCCGAGTGGTCCTCGGTCCAGGAGTTTCGCCCCGGAGGCATCGGCAAAGGAATTGCTTCGGTCGGAGCCACACGGGCGCGCGGTTGCTCGCGGCTGAAATAGCCGAAGCGGAGGAGGAAACTGGCTTTTACCGGCGGCAGCGGTCCTTGGCGCGCCGGAACGCAGGGGCCAACAATGAATCAATTGGATCTCAATGGCCGCAACGCCGTGGTGACGGGTGGTGCGTCGGGGTTGGGATTCGCCATCGCCGAACGCCTTGTCGCGTCGGGCGCAAAGGTCGTCATTTGGGATCTCAACGGCGAAGCGGCGTACGCCGCTGGGAAAAAGCTCGGCTGCTCGAGCGTTGCCGCCGACGTTAGCGATCTGAATTCGGTGACGAGTGCCGTGCAGAAGACGCTCGGGATCGTCCCGACGATCGACATATTCATAAACAACGCTGGAATCAGCGGACCTAACGCCAAGCTGTGGGAGTATCCGGTCGATGACTGGAAGAGAATCTTCGCGGTCAATGTTGAGGGGACGTTCTATTGCTGCCGGGTAGTGGTGCCGCTGATGCGCGAGCGAAACTACGGTCGGATCGTCAACATTGCTTCCGTTGCGGGGAAGGACGGCAATCCAAATGCGTCCGCCTATAGTGCCAGCAAAGCCGCCGTGATCGCTCTTACGAAATCCCTCGGGAAGGAATTGGCCGACACTTCAGTCCGGGTGAATTGCGTCACGCCAGCCGCAGTACGAACGCCACTGTTCGCGCAAATGACGCAAGCCCATATCGACTACATGCTTTCGAAGATCCCTCTGGGTCGGCTCGGAGAGCCGCAGGAAATCGCCGCGCTCGTGGCTTGGCTGGCGTCGGAAGAATGCTCGTTCAGCACGGGCGCGGTCTTCGATCTCTCCGGCGGTCGATCAACTTATTGAACGGCCGATTAGTCAGCATCATCAGCAATCAACAACGATGCAATCAGCGGCTTCGCAGCACCTCACGTCTCAAAGATGCAAATTTTGACGAGCTGCTGCACGACGACGTTGCAGACGCCCGCCACAAACGCACAGTACCGGTCGAAGTCAAGGCAGAGCACCCGTCACGCGCTGGCGGTGGGCAGTGCTAGCAGCATGGGCCATCTGGTTTGCGGTTGTGGTAACTGTCAAATCGACCACGATCATTGCGATCGTGGCCGACAAACCCCGGAGGCATGCGATGGAGATGACGAGACGCCACATGTTCGGGGCGGCGTGCGCTGCTGCCGTGATGACGCTTACGCGCACTGCGCTCTGTGGCTGGGAGCCGAGTGAGCGCTATCCCGATCCAGCCATCAAAAGCCTGGATCCGATCTTCAACAGATACCGCCTCTTCAACGCCAGTGTCGAGCGGCTCGCGACCGGCATGCG
>DATGCX010000420.1:0-2167 GCA_035311445.1 Xanthobacteraceae bacterium
TCCTGATTGGCGACCTCCTCGAAGCCATCGCGTCCCGCGCGCCGGGTCTGGTCGGTGCGATAGGAATAGACAACGAGTGGCGTCTGCTCCTTGAAGGCGTTGAACATCTGTCCGATGGCATTCGCCATGCCGACGACCGCAGCCTGCATGACGATCGCAGCTTCGCCCGAGGCTTTGATGTAGCCCGCAGCCATGGCGGCGCCGGGCCCCTCGTGCGGAGTGAGGATGTATTTGAGCTGCGGCCGGTCGACGAGCGCCTCGTAGAACTGCGCATCCTCGCTCGCGGAATTGCCGAAGACGTATTTCACCCCGCAGCCGATGAGCTGTTCGGCAAAGGCGGCACCACCGGTGCCCTGAAACGGCTTGACGCCAGCGACCGCAGTCGCGGCCGGCGCCGCAGGCGCTGGCGCGGGGGCGGCCGGAGCTGGCCCGGCTTGCGGACCAGAGCCCTGCGCGTGGACGGAACTCACCGACGCAACCGCGGTGAGCACCGATTGGGCGGCGGTCGCGGTCAAACCGGCTTTGGTCAGGCCGCCGACGAACCCGCGCCGCGAAATTCCCTGCGACAAATATCTGGCAACCAGCTCTCGCATTGTTCGCTCCCTTGGAATTCCCGGACGCGGCGCGATCAACGCGCCGCAATTATTTCGATGGGGCGCTCGCCGGCTTGGAACTCGGCCCGAAATCGCTGCCGAGGTAATCGGCCATCAAATTGATCTCTTCTGGCGTCCACAACCCGCCGCGTCCGATCATGCGATAGATCGCGGCCTCCCATCCGCGTCGATCCTGTCGCTGATCGCGAAACATCGCATCGGTGTGGCATTGGAAGCACTTGCTCATCACCACGCTGCGCCCGGGATGTTGCGCAGCCTGTTGTGTGCCGTCTTGCCCATGGGCCGCAGCAGCCAGCAGCAGCGGCGCGCATGCGAGCGCGGCACTGACGCCTTGCCGGATGGTCATTGCGCTTCTCTCCAAGCCTTTTTGGCCAAGCCTTTTTGGCCGAATCACATTCTATTGTTTCAATCGGTTCGACGCCGGATGCGCACGGCCGATACGCTCCCTTGAACCTTAGGACATGGCCATCCTTGGCGCCAGTGATCCGCATTCACCAGACCGCTCCGACAGAAACTCTCGTGATCGGACCGCCGTCAACCCGACGCGGCCGCCAATCGATGCGCGCGGCGTTTTAGATTTTCTCAGCCAGCGCGGCGTCCAGGAGCCGCCGGCATTCGGTCAAGTCGTGGAGCGCAGCCTGTAATTTCTGCACGTCTTCGTGTACCAGCCCGCTCTCCGCAGCCGGCATCGCGCGCGACGAACCGGCACCCTCGCCGTCGGAACTCTGCGATCGTTCGCCGCCCATAGTCCCGCGCAACAACGGCAACTGCATCGCAGCTGCGCCTTCGGCCGCTACGGTCTCTTCGACTGCGCCATCCTCCTCGGCCGCCTGGCGGGTCGGCTGCGGCGCCCCCGGTTGCCAGACATTCTGCACGAAGCGCACACCCTGCTCGCGCAGCAGACGCTGGACGCCACGGATGGTGTAGCCCTCGCCATAGAGGAGATGACGGATGCCGCGAAGAAGATCGAGGTCGTCCGGGCGATAGTAGCGGCGCCCCCCGCCGCGCTTCATCGGCCTGATCTCGTGGAAGCGGCTTTCCCAGAAGCGCAACACATGCTGCGGAACGTCGAGCTGTTCCGCCACTTCGCTGATGGTCCGGAATGCGTCCGGTGCCTTGTCCACCGCCGCTCTGCTCCCTCAGCCGTGAATTTCGCTATTTTCGTAAGTCGGAATCGGCGTTGATGCGCTGCTTGAGGATCGCAGACGGCTTGAACACCATCACACGGCGCGGCGAAATCGGCACTTCCTTGCCGGTCTTGGGATTACGCCCGATCCTCTGGCCTTTCTTGCGCACCACAAACGAACCGAACGACGAGAGCTTCACCGTCTCTCCGCGCTCGAGACAGTCGGTGATTTCCTTCAAAACGAGTTCGACGAGTGTGGCCGACTCGGTGCGCGACAATCCCACCTTCTGGTAGACCGCCTCACACAAGTCCGCGCGTGTGACCGTTTTTCCCGTCATCGCCAGCCCCGCCTTCGGCGATCAAGATATCTCTCTGAATTATCAGACGATATTAGCTTGGACCGGAGCGGTCAACGGGCGTGAGGGCA
>DATGCX010000421.1:0-21446 GCA_035311445.1 Xanthobacteraceae bacterium
GCCGCGGAGGATAACAAAGGGCGCGGTACCCGAAGCGCTGCTACGCCAGCTCACCCACGACCCGGACGACCGCGTCGGTGAGCGTGGCCAGTTCATCTGGCGCAATGGTGAAGGCCGGCGTGAGATAGACGGTGGTACCGAACGGCCGCACGAACACGCGCTCCGCCATGAAGCGTCGGCGCAGCGCATAAACATCGTCGATGCGGTCAAGTTCGACGACGCCGATGGCGCCCCGCACCCGCACGTCGCGAACGCGCCGCATGCCGCGGCAGGGCGCGAGGTCGCGGCGCAGCGCAGCCGCGATCGCGGCGACCTGGGACAATCGCGGTTCGCGCTCGAATAGATCAAGCGAGGCGTTGGCGGCGGCGCAGGCGAGCGGATTGGCCATGTAGGTTGGCCCGTGCATGAGCGCGTGAGAGGGCGCATCCGACCAGAACGCATCGAACACCGCGCGCCGCGCAATGGTCGCGGCGAGCGGGAGTGTGCCCCCGGTCAGCGCCTTCGACAGCGTGATGATGTCTGGCGCAACCGCCTCGCAGGCAAACATCGCACCGGTGCGGCCGAAGCCAGTGAAGATTTCATCAAAGATCAGGAGAACGCGGTAGCGGTCGGCAAGCATCCGCAATCGCGCGAGCACGTCCCCATCATGGAAAAGCATCCCGCCGGCCCCTTGCACCAGCGGCTCGACGATGATTCCGGCAATCTCGTCGGCGTGGCGCTCGATGACCTCGGAGAGTTTCACAAAGCTCGCCTCGTCGCGCGGCAGATCGCAGAACTGCTGTCGCGGCAGCAGCCCGCCAAAGGCCTGGTGCATGCCGTCCACGGGGTCAGACACAGCCATGGCGCCGGTGGTGTCGCCGTGATAGCCACCATTGAATGCGACGAAGCGCGTTCGCCCCGCGACGCCCTGGTTGACCCAATATTGCACCGCCATCTTCATGGCGACCTCGACGGCGACCGAGCCGGAATCAGAAAAGAACACCCGGTCAAGATCCGCGGGCATCAATGCCGTAAGCCGACGCGCCAGCGTCAGTGCCGGCGCGTGCGCAAGCCCGCCGAACATGATATGCGGCATGACGTCGAGCTGCCGCCGTACCGCCGCCGCGATATGCGGATGATTGTAGCCGTGGCATGCGGTCCACCATGAAGCGATGCCGTCGATCAGCTCGCGCCCGTCCGCCAGCACGATGCGGCTGCCCCGCGTTGCCACCACCGGCAACGGATCGCCGGCGATCTTCATCTGCGTATAGGGAAGCCAGATGTGGGGCATGCCGGCCGTAAACCAGGCGGGTCGGGGGTGCGATTGGCTTTCAGATGGTTTGGCGTACATATGGCGGCGCATTTCCGGTGTCTTGTAGCTTGTAGGATGGGTTGAGCGAAGCGAAACCCATCAGCAACCCTTGCTCTCGGCACGTCCGCGATGGGTTTCGCTTCGCTCAACCCATCCTACGCTCAAATCCTACGCTCGATCGCACCTCAAATCCTCCCATGTCCTCACTCGACGACTTCGTCCAAGCCAAGCTGACCGCGCTCGAAGGCCGACACCTGCGCCGCACGGTCGTTACCTCGGCGCGTCGCGACGGCGCCATGGTCGAGCGCAACGGCCGGCAATTGATCTCGTTTTCGTGCAACGACTACCTGGGTCTGTCCACCCATCCGGCACTTGCCGAAGCGGCCCGCCAGGCTACCGAAACGTATGGCGTCGGTGCGGGTGCCTCGCGCCTCGTCACCGGCAATCACCCGCTCTACGATGAGCTTGAAGCACGGCTTGCGTGGCTCAAGGGGACCGCTGCAGCTTGCGTGTTCGGCTCCGGCTATCTTGCCAATACTGGGATCGTTCCAGCGCTGATGGGCAGCTCCGACCTCGTGGTCATCGACCAGCTTGCCCATGCGTGCCTGTTTGCCGGGGCGCGGCTTTCCGGCGCGACCGTCGTGACCTTCCCCCACAACGACGTCGCCCGCCTGCGGGCGCTGCTCGCCGACCGCCGCGGCGGCCATGCCAGGGCCATGATCCTCACCGACGGGGTGTTTTCCATGGACGGCGATCTCGCGCCGCTGGTCGAACTGGGCCGTCTCGCCGGCGAATATGATACATGGCTCATGGCCGATGATGCCCATGGCATCGGCGTCGTCGGCAACGGCCGCGGCTCGACCTTCGCGGGCGAGACGCCGGCCGAAGTGCCGCTGCAGATGGGCACCCTATCGAAGGCCATCGGGTGCTATGGCGGCTACCTCTGCGCGTCCGCACCGGTCATCGCGTTCATCAAGAACCGCGCCCGTACGCTGGTGTACTCGACCGGGCTGCCGCCGGCCGTCGTAGCCGCTGCGATCGCGGCGCTCGATCTCATCGCCGGCAATCCCGCCTATACGGCCCTGCCGCTGCGCAAGGCCAAGATGTTTACGGCCCGCGCGGGCCTCCCGGAAGCCGTGAGCCCGATCGTTCCGGTGATCGTCGGCGAGCCGGAGAACGCGCTGGCAGGGGCCCGCATGCTCGAAGCGGAGGGGTTCCTGGCGGTGCCGATTCGCCCCCCCACCGTACCGGCCGGGACCGCCCGACTGCGATTGGCGTTCACGGCGCGTCATGAAGACGCCGACATCGAGCGCCTCGCCGATCTCGTTCGCACCCGCGTATTGAAAGACCGACTATGACGGCGATGTTCGTGACGGCCACCGGCACCGATGTCGGCAAGACCTTCGTGGCGCGCAGCATGATCCGGCAACTGCGGGCGCGCGGGCGAACCGTCGATGCGCTCAAACCGATCATCACCGGGTTTGATCCACACACGGCCCACCTCAGTGACACCGGCCGCCTGCTGGCGGCGCTCGGAAGGACGCTGACGCCCAAGCAGATCGCGCAAATATCGCCTTTCCGGCTGCGGGCGCCGGTATCGCCGGACCTTGCGGCCCGTCTTGAGGGCACCGGTATCGATTTCAAGGCGCTCAACGCGTTTTGCCGCAATGCCATCAGCCGCCACGAAGACGCGCTCATTATCGAGGGCATCGGCGGCATCATGGTTCCGCTCGACGAGCGGCACACCGTGCTCGACTGGATGATCGAAATCGACTTGCCGGCGATCCTCGTCGCCGGCAGCTATGTGGGGACCCTCAGCCACACCCTGACCGCGCTCGACGTGCTCGACCGCAACGAGCTGAAGGTGGCGGCTGTGGTCGTGAGTGAAACCCCTGGCAGCGCCGCGACGCTCGCCGATACAGCCGACACGATCCGCCGCTTCGCCAGGGATGTCGAAGTATTCGCGCTGCCGCGCCTTGCGGAAGCGACGGTGGATCATCCGGTCATGGCGGCGATTGCGGATCTGATGTGAGCGCCAGCCTCTAGTCGCTGGCCTTCACCTCTCCCCGCTTGCGGGGAGGTCGGAATTTGCGCACTTCGCGCAAATTCCGGGTGAGGGGGCCTTGCCGCGAGTCGGAGCTTGTGGAGAGGCCCCCTCACCCCGACCCTCTCCATAGCCCGCCGAAGACGGGCGTAAACGCCCTGATGGCAAGCGGGGAGAGGGAGCAACGGCGGCCCGTCAAATACGATTGCTCTGTGAAAGCCGGCAGGGAAATGATGCCCGCTCACACCCATCCGAGCACGACCACCGTCTCCACCACGCTTTCAAGATTGAGCAGCATGTGGAGCAGAATGACGAGGGTGGTCGAACCGGAATACAGGCGTACATAGCCGAGCAACATCCCGATCACGAATACGACGCTGGTGCCGAACCAGTCGTATTGAATGTGCAGCAGCGACCAGATCAGCGCGATCGCGAGGATTCCCGGCAACGCATCGCGCGGCTCGCGCACGAAACCGCGAAACAGGAAGCCGCGGAACAAGAGCTCTTCACCCACGGGCGCCACCACGATCAGCGCGAGCCACAGCGAGAGCAGCGCGCCTTCTGCCTGGGCCGTGCGGTGGATTTGCAGCTGGAAGGGCGGCACCAGTTCGCGTCCGAACGCAACCGTAAGTATGTCGCTCACAACAATGAGGATCACCAGTCCCGTTACTGCGATCGTCACGTCGCGCCAGCGCGGCAGATCGAGCCCGAAATATGCCCACAGGTCCTCGCCCGTGATCCGGGCGGCGAGCGCCAGCGTGACGACCTGGACAGGGTTGCCGACCAGCAGAGAAATAGCGATCGCCGAGCCGTCATATCCGGTGAACGACGGATCAGCACCCATTGCGGCCGATACTGCGCCGAAGCTGACGGCCTGACCGAAGCCGAATGCAATGACCCCGAAGCCCAGCGTTGCCGCAATACCCCAGGTTTTCATTTATTGCGGCCTTCGATCCAGGCAGCGATCCGATTGCGCTCCTCATCGGTCATCCCGGTCTGATTGCCGAGCGGCATGGCGCGGTTAACGACCACCTGGGTCATGATCCTTTCAGCATTGCCGGCGACCTGCGCAATGTTCTCCAGCAAAATGCCGGCGGGCGCCCTGGCGAATGCCTCGTGCGTTGGCTCGGCCGCATGGCAGGCAACGCAGTGCGTGTTCATGATCGCGAGAATTTCCGCGTCGGTCGGCGGCGCAGATGCCTGTCCAAGGGCCGCGGTCGAGATGGCAAAGGCTGCGACGACCGCGGCGGCTATACCGGAAGCCTTCAGACCGCGATCCGGTGAAATCGGCGCAGCTTCGTTACTTCTCCCCGCGAGCGGGGAGAGGTCGGAATTTGCGCGCTCTTCGCGCAAATTCCGGGTGAGGGGGCCTCGCCACGAGCTCCAGTTCACAAGTCTGAGCTTGCGGAAAGGGCCTCTCACCCCGACCCTCTCGCCGCAGGCGAGGAGAGGGAGTAACTCGTGCACGGTCAAGCAATGATCCCATTCCATCGAAATACGCCAACCAGCATGTCATCTGCTGGATGCTCCTACCACTCACATCAGCAGAATCGACGCTCCGGTGGTGGCGCGGGATTCCAGATCGCGGTGCGCCTTCTGGGCATCCTTGAGGGGATATTTCTGGTTGACCGGGATCTTGACCTTGCCGCTCGAAACGACGTCGAAGGTCTCGGCCGCGAGCTTGAGCAGGTCCTCGCGTTTGGCGGCGTAGTGGTTGAGGGTCGGCCGCGTCGCAAACAGCGAGCCCTTGATCTGAAGCAGATTGATATTGAAGACATCGACCGGCCCGGACGCGCTGCCGAAGCTTACGAACATGCCAAGCGGACGCAGGCAGTCGAGAGAGGCCGGAAATGTCGTCTTGCCGACGCCGTCGTAAACCACGTCGCACAGCGCCCCGTTGGTAATCTCCTTGACCCGGGCAACGAAGTCCTCGTCCCGATACAGGATCGTGTGATGACAGCCATTGGCCCTGGCAAGCTCCGCCTTGTCCTTGGTGCCGACCGTGCCGATGACGGTAGCGCCCAGCGCGTTTGTCCATTGGCAGGCGATCAGGCCGATGCCACCCGCAGCAGCATGGATCAGGACCGTGTTGCCCTTCTGTACCGGGAAGGTCCGACGCAACAGGTAGCAGACAGTCATGCCCTTCAGCATCGTGGCCGCGGCCTGCTCATAGCTGATGGCTGCCGGAAGCTTTACGGCCCGCTCGGCCGGCAGGTTCCGCTCCGCCGCATATGAGCCGAGCGGCACCACATAGCCAACGCGATCGCCGACTTTGAGATCGGCGACGCCCGGGCCACGCGCGATGACCTCGCCGGCACCTTCATTCCCGGCCACAAACGGAAGGCCGACCGGCGACGGGTACATGCCGACGCGGAAATAGGTGTCGATGAAATTGATGCCGGCCGCATGCTGCTTGAGCCTGACCTGCCCGGGCCCGGGTGCCGGAACATCGATATCCTCATAGGTCAGCACTTCGGGGCCACCATGTTTGTGCACGCGCACTGCCGCAACCATGAGCATCTCCTTCTTCACATCGTCGGGGTTCACATCCCGGGCCTGAGTGGCGGCGATCATAGGTAGTCGCAGCGGGGACGCAAGCGGCAGGCAAGCGCCCAGTCGATGCACTTGGAGGGGCACCTGTTCTCCCTCTCCCCGCTTGCGGGGAGAGGGAAGACCGGTCGGCAGTCACCTTTAAGATACCGCGCCCACGATCGCCGTTTGAACCTCGCGCCCCGACATCACCGTCCGCCCGCCACCCGCAGCACCGCTCCGCTGGTGAACGATGATTGCTCCGAGAGCAGGAAAACCACCGCCCGCGCGACCTCGTCCATGGTGCCGGGACGGCCCATGGGCACGGCCTGCGTGATCCGCTCCAGCCGTCCGGGCGCGTGGATTCCGGTCGCGATCGGACCGGGCTCGACCACATTGGAGCGAATGCCTTCCCCGGCGAGTTCCCGCGCGAGCCCGAGGGACAGGCTTTCGACGGCGCCCTTGGAGGCCGCATACATGACATATTCGCCGGCGCCGCCCAGCGTCGCCATGGCGGAGGAGATGAACACCATCGCGCCACCTGCGCCACCCCGCCGGGTCGAGATGCGCGTGACCGCCGCGCGGGCGCACAGAAAGGCGCCGAATACGTTGACGTCGAGCACCTCGCGCGCGGCCTCGGCCGGGAGCGCGTCGATTCGCGATAACGGCCCGGTTATGCCGGTGTTGCAGACCAGATGGGTCAGTCGGCCGAGGCCTGCATCGACCGCTGCGAACATGCGCTCGACATCGCCCTCGTTGGCCACGTCGGCCTGGACCGCCAGCGCCCGCCGGCCGGTGGATTCGATGTCGGCCACCACCCCTTGGGCGGCGGCCTTGTCGCGCAGATAGTTCACCGCCACGTCATAACTTTCGGCCGCAGCGAGCCGGGCTGTCGCCGCCCCGATGCCACGGCTTGCGCCGGTGATGAGAACGATCTTGCGGGCCACGGAGGCGGTCATTGCAGGTCCTGTTTCCGATGGGCGCGCCGGTTCCGTGCCGCCCAGATGTTAAACGTCTCAACCGCAGCAGCGAATGCCATGGCGAAGTAGATGTAGCCGCGCTCAATGTGGAAGTCGAAGCCGTCCGCCACCAGCGCGACACCGATCAGCATCAGGAACGACAGCGCCAGCGTCTTGGTGGTCGGATGCGCGGCGATGAAGCGCGCGACCGGCCCCGATGCCGCATACATGACGACGACCGCAATCAGAATCGCCGCGACCATGATGCGGATGTCCTGTGCCATGCCGATGGCGGTGACGATCGAATCGATCGAGAACACCGCATCGACCGCGATGATCTGGCCGATCACCAGCGGCATCGAGGCGCGAGATGGCGCATCGCCGGGCGCGTCACTCGCCCGTTTCGTCCCCTCCTGACCCTCGATTTGCGCATGCATTTCATGAGTCGCCTTCGCGATCAGGAACAAACCGCCGAAGATGAGAATGAGGTCGTGCCAGGAATACGCGTTGTCCCACAGGGTGAAGACCGTGGCGGACAGCCCGAGTAACGAAGTCAGCGCAAACAGCAGCAGGATGCGGAATAGGAGCGCGAGCGCAAGACCAAGGCGCCGTGCGGTCTCGCTGCGCTGCGCATCAAGGCGAGCAACCAGGATTGAAATGAACACGACATTGTCGATGCCGAGCACGATCTCGAGTGCCGTGAGGCTCACAAGCGCCGCCCAGGTATCAAGGCTGGTCAGGAGTTGCCACATCGCCCGCCTAATAAGCACCAAGTCTACGCCATCGGCCAGTTCCCCAACGCACCGGTCGTGAGAAAATTCATCCCGCCCGGGCCGGCCAATGGGCGATCACGGTGGTGGCGATGAAAGCTATGCCGATTGCCGCGAAAGCCGCGCCGATCAGGCGGGAAAATCGCGATGTGGTGGCGATCTTTTCCGCCGCCATGATGCAGCCGAGCGCGGCCATCCAGACGATGTTCATGGCTCCCACCGCGAACATCACCAGCATCATGGCCCAGCAGCAGCCGAGGCAATAAAGGCCCTGGCGCACGCCAAGGTGAAAGACATCGCGCGACTGGTCCGACCAGTTGGCAAAGAAGAACGGCTGCGGCTGCTGACACCGCGTGAGGCAGGCGTATTTCAGGGCCGAGAACTGATAAGCGCCGGCGCCCACGAACACGGCGCCGGAAAACAGCGTGCCCGTGGACGCCATCGACGGATCAAGCAGTGCGACGCGGGTGAGCGCCATTTGCAGCACGGCCGCGACAGCCGCAAAACCGAGCCACACCAGCCCGTAGCCTGCGATCAGCCCCACCGGCGACGCCGCGCGCTCGCCCTTGCGCACCGCAGTCTCAGCCATTTCCGCATAGGTGAGGACCATCGGCGCTGCGGTCGGCAGCATCATGGCAAGGACCATGGCGCCCCACATGGCGGCCGCCGCTGCGACAGCGGCAACGCCGGCGCCAATACCCGCCGCACCGAAGGTCGGCCGGCACAGCGCTTCCAGCGTGGCCCGGCCCCAGCCGCCCAGGCCAATCCAATCCGCGAGCACGTCGAGGATAGGCTGACTGGCGCCGAGCGGCGGCGGGGCTACGGAGCCCATGCCCGCCACCATCAGCCCGAGATAAGTCCAGCCAAGCCCCGCCAGCAGCACAAGGCAGGCGACCGCCACCGGCTTCGGCCGCACGAACCAAACCGCCAGTCGGCGGGGGGCGGCGGTGAGATGGCCGGGTTTGGGGATGGCTTGGGTCATGCACATAGGATTTTAGCAGAACCTGTAGCCCGGATTGAGCGCAGCGAAAATCCGGGCTGGGCAGGGCAAACAGGCAAACACAACCCGGATTTCACTCCGCTAAATCCGGGCTACGTGCTGCTCCCGCAATTGTGCTGCCTTCAACCCCCCGCATCGCCGGCTTGCCGCCACGCTTGCCCGCGCGCCATTCCTCCAGCCGTTGCACGACCACGAAGAACGCCGGCACGAACAGCACTGCGAGACACGTGGAGGCGAGCATGCCGGAGGAAACGGTGATGCCGATGGACTTGCGCGCGCTGGCGCCGGCGCCGGTGGCGAACACCAGCGGCATCACGCCGAGGATGAAAGCGAACGACGTCATCAGGATCGGACGGAACCGGGCACGTGCCCCATCGATGGCGGAAGCGATGATCGGCTCGCCTGCGGCGCGCCGTTCGCGTGCGACTTCGACGATCAGGATGGCGTTCTTTGCGGACAGGGCGATTAACAGCACGAGACCGATCTGAACGTAGAGATTGTTGTCGATCCGCAGCCCGTTCAACACCGCCACTGGCCCGATGAGCGAGAGCGGCACGGCGAGAATGACCGAGGCCGGCGCAAACCAGCTTTCGTACTGGCCGGCGAGTACCAGATAGACCAGGAGCAGCGCCAGGGCGAACACGGTATACATCTGGTTGCCGACCAGCTTTTCCTGGTACGACATCGCGGTCCACTCGAAGCCGACGCCGGGCGGCAAGGTGCGCGCCGCGATCTCCTCCATGAGCTTCATCGCTTCGCCGCTGGAAACGCCGGCGGCCGGCAAGGCCACGATAGTGGCCGAGGGATAAAGATTGTACAGACTGATCAACGAGGCGCCGACCGCCGGCTCGATCTTCACCAGCGTGCTAAGCGGAATCATGTTGCCGTCCCGGTTGCGCACGTTGAGGTTCTGGATGTCCTCTGGGCGCAGGCGGAACTGGGAATCGGCCTGCACATAGATCTGAAACGTGCGGCCGAACTTGTTGAACTGGTCCACGAAGCTCGAGCCCAGATAGCCGGCGAGCGCAGAAAACACCTGGTCCATAGTGACGTGCAAGGTCTGGGCCTTCACGCGATCGACCTCGACCGTGTATTGCGGCACATTCGAGCGGAATGGCGCCATCACGCGCTGCAGGCTCGACTGCGTCTCCGCATTGGCGACCATAGCGGTGACGACGCCTTGCAGCTTGGCCAGATCGAAGCTGCCGTCGCGCAGTTCGATCTGCATGGTAGCCCCGGCGCCGGCCCCGACGCCCTGGATCGGCGGCGGCGGCAGCACGAGCGTGCGCGCGTCCTCGATTGTCGCCATCGACTGGTTCAGGCCAACGAACAGCGAGCGCAGGTCCTCGCCTTTGCCTCGCTCGCTCCACTCCTTGAGGATGATGTAGGCGACGCCACCATTGGCGAGCGTCGAGTTGTTGTCGAGTGCCGATACGCCCGCAATGGTGACGACCTGCTGTACGCCCGGCGTCTTGCGGGCGATCTGCGAAACTTCGTCGAGCACCTTCTGGGTCCGCTCCAGCGATGCGCCGTCGGGCAACTGGACGCTCGCCAGCAGATAGCCCTGGTCCTCGATCGGCAGGAAACCGGTGGCGACGCGGGTGAAACCATAACCCGCCATGGCGATGATCGCGAGCGCCAGCGCCGCCATGGCTCCGCTGCGCCCCGCCATGCGGGCAATCAAGGCCGCATAGCCCCGCTCAAAGCGCGCATAGACCGCGTTGAAGCCGCGGTAGAACGCATTGCGCTGGTCGGGCGGCACCGGCCGGCGCAACCACAGCGCGCTCTGGGTCGGCTTGAGGGTGGCCGCGTTGATGGCGCTCAACAGGGCGGTCGCGGCGATCACCAGGGCAAATTGCGCATACATCCGCCCGGTCAACCCCGGCAGGAACGCCGCCGGAAGAAACACCGACATCAGCACCAGCGTGATGCCGATGATCGGACCGAACAGCTCATCCATGGCGCGGATGGCCGCGTCGTGGCCGCTCATGCCCTTTTCAATGTTGTGGGCCGCTCCTTCGACCACCACGATGGCGTCATCGACCACGATGCCGATGGCGAGGACGATGGCGAACAAGGTCGAGAGATTGACCGTAAATCCCAGCGCCGCCATGGCTGCAAAGGCCCCGATGATGGTGACGGGCACGGTGGTGGCCGGCACCAGCATGGCGCGCCAATCCTGCAGGAAGGCCAGGATAACGACGAGCACGAGGATCGCCGCTTCGTAAAGGGTCTTGTAGACCTCGTTGATCGACTCCGTGACGAACTTGGTGGTGTCGAACGGGATGTCGTAGGCGAGCCCCTGCGGAAATTCCGCCGCCAGCGCGATCATTTTCGCGCGGACCGCGTTGCCGACCTCGAGCGCATTCGCACCCGGCGATTGGAAGATCGCAAGGCCAGCGGCCGGCCGGCCATCGAGCCTGAAATCCTGGCTGTAGGTCTGGGCGCCGAGCTCGACGCGGCCGATGTCTCGCACCCGGGTGATGCCCCCGTCCGCGGCGGTCTTGACAATCACATCCGCAAACGCATCCGCTTCGCTGAGCCGGCCCGCGACATTGAGCGTATATTGAAACGCCTGGCCGTCCGGCGTCGGCGGCATGCCGATCTGGCCGGCGGTGACCTGCTCGCTCTGCTGCTGCAGCGATTGAATGACGTCCTGGACGTTGAGCCCGCGCGCCTGCATCTTGTTGGGATCGAGCCAGATGCGCATGGAATACTGGCCGGCGCCGAACACGGTGGCATTGCCAACGCCGGGCAGCCGCGAGATTTCATCCTTCAGCCTGATGGTGGCGAAGTTGCTCATGTACAGGCTGTCGTAACGCCGGTCCGGCGATGTCAGCGTGACGATCTGCAGGATCGCGGTCGATCGTTTCTGCACGTTCACGCCCTGCACCTGCACGGCCTGGGGCAACGACGACAGCGCGCTGGACACCCGATTCTGCACCAGCACCTGCGCGAAGTTGAGATCGGTGCCGATCTTGAACGTGACCGTCAGCGTATAGCTGCCGTCAGCACCCGCGTAGGACTGCATGTAGATCATGTCGTCGGCGCCGTTGACCTGCTGCTCGATCGGCAACGCAACGGTGTCGATCACGGTGCGGGCGCTAGCGCCGGGATAACGGGTGGTCACCTGTACGGTGGGCGGCACTATGTCGGGATATTGCGCAACCGGCAGCCTGAACAGCGCGACCGCTCCGACCACGACCATCAATATGGCCAGCACGTTGGCGAGAACGGGGCGCTCGATGAAAAATTTCGAGATCACGAACACGATCCGCTATTTTGCGCTCGACGCGCTGGCCGGCGTCACGGACGCGGCTGCGTCCGAGAGCTGCATCTGCGGATCAACTTTCTGGCCCGGGATCGCCCGCAGCATGCCGGCAACCACCACGCGGTCCTGCGGGTTCAACCCGTTGTCGATGACACGTTTGTCGTCCACCCGCGGGCCGATCTCGACCTTGCGCTGCTCGACGACGTTGTCCCCGTCGACCACCAGAAGATAGCGTCCGCTCTGGTCGCTGCCGATCGCGGAATCCGCAACCAGCACGGCGTTCTGCGGCTCGCCAACCGGAGCGCGGACGCGCACGAAATAACCCGGAAGCAGGACCCGGTTTGCGTTTTGGAACACGGCGCGGACCACCAGCGTACCGGTCGACGGATTGACGGAAGGCGAGGTGTAATCGAGCGTGCCCGCGTGCGGATAGCCGGGTTCCGTTTGCAGTCCAACCTCGACCGGGACCTTCTTCAAGTCCTCGGGCGTGAGGCCGCGGCGCATCATGTCGGCCCGGACCCTCAGAACATCCTGTTCGCTGACGTTGAAATTCACGTAGATCGGATCGAGCTGAATGATGGTCGCAAGCAGCGTCGGCGATCCGCCACTGCCCACGAATTGCCCGACCGAGACCTGACGCGCCGTCACGACGCCGTCAAACGGAGCGGTCACCTGGGCGTATTCGAGATTCAGGGCAGCGAGGCGCGTGTTGACCTCTGCTTGCGTAAGACTGGACTGGCTTGCGTCACGGGTTGCCAGTGCCTGATCGTAATTGGCCTGGGTCGCCGCTTGCCGGCCGACCAACTCGGCCTGGCGCTCGAACGCCGCCTGGGCCTGCTTCAGGGAGGAACGGGCACCATCTTCGGCGGCTTTGGCCTGATCGAGCTTGACCTTGTAGGGCTCAGGTTCGATCGTGAACAGCAGCGTGCCTTTCTTGACGATGGCCCCATCCTGGTAATTGATCTCCTGGATGAAACCGGAAACGCGCGCAACCAGGTCGGCAGAATTCACCGCCGCGGTGTTGCCGGTGGCTTCCAAATAGCGCGTGACCATTTGCTGCGACGGAACCGCCACCGTGACCCGAGGCGGCGGCGGCGCCACATAGCGATTGTCCTGCCCGCAAGCTGCGAGAAGCAATGTCGATGCAATGACGATTTTCGAGCAAGGCGCGGCATGGCTGGGCATGGCAGCACTCCCCGAAGCTGCAGACGGTGTGTACGATCCCGCACATATGGCGCGATGACAAGCCAAAAGTCCGAGACGTAAGCGCCGTCACACCGGCCCGTTAGAGCCACTTTTCGACTTGACCGGCCGACCTATAGTCGCTCGCTTCAGCCAGTCTGAAGTGATCGGACCGTCATGAACGCGATAGCAACGGACTTGTGCCGACGGAAGGATGATGATAGGGGCGACCCTTGTGGTCGCCCTGTTGCCGGATGCGACGAATGGGGCGACCACAAGGGTCGCCCCTACAGCGGAGCGATGTTGGAGGACGCCGTTTGTGCGCCCCTAAGGCCGGACGTTGACGTTGGCTTTCAGGTGCGTGACCAA
This sequence comes from Xanthobacteraceae bacterium, assembly GCA_035311445.1. GTDB lineage: Bacteria > Pseudomonadota > Alphaproteobacteria > Rhizobiales > Xanthobacteraceae > JAJPKK01. The sequence goes on from DATGCX010000421.1 coordinate 13,416, forward strand.
ACGTTGTCCCGATCGCTCGTAGTCAATGTCAACCTGGAATGAATCACTGCCGACGAAGCCGGGATTTGCCTTATAGGCGCCGTAGGTCTCATTTGCGGTACCATAAATTCCACCGCGCGGGCGGACCACAACCTTTTGGCCGAAGATAGCGCTGCCGGTGCGGTAGCGAATTGTGCAGACCTTTCCGCTCTGCACCGAAATGTCGTGAAAGTATCGCAGCCCGCGCAAAAGATGAAACGTGTCGCGCAACCGGGCGACTGGGCGCGCGCGTCGAGGGAGCACATGGAACAGATCGCGAAGAGCGCCATCCAGATTCTGCGGCCCTGCTTATCGGTTTTCATCGTCCCCCTCCACCTGTTCTCGAATGACCCGCCCAGCGTACTGTGGTACCGGTCGCAAGGAAAGCTGTCGCGCGGCTGCCGTTAACGTTGCCGCGAGAAGCTCTCGCGGCGTAGACCCGCAGGGATTGCGGCCGCGTTACACCGCGGTCGGGCAGGATGGTCAGTTGGCTTGCGCGGTGAAGCGAAACGATGTCCGGCGATTCCGATTCAAATCGATCCACACCCCCAGGGCCCTCCGCTCTGACTGCTTCCGCCGCGGTGATCGGCGGCGGCCCCGCCGGGCTCGTGGCGGCGCTCGCACTCGCGCATTTCGCCGTGCCCACCGCGCTGGTAGCCCCCCTGCCCGCTCGAATCGACAATCGCACCACCGCTCTGATGGCGTCGTCGGTCACGGCGCTCGAAGCGCTTGGCGTGTGGTCGCGCTGCCGCAATCATGCGGCGCCGCTGCGGGTGATGCGGATTGCGGATAACACCAATCGACTGTGGCGCGCGCCCGAGGTGCGGTTCGAGGCGGCCGAGATCGGGCTCGAAGCGTTCGCGTGGAATATCGAGAACGTCCATCTGATCGCCGCCCTGTGGGAGCGCGTCGCCGCCATGCCCCCCCTCATCCATGTGGCATCTGCGGCGCAGGCGATCAGCATCGATCACTCGGGCGTCGCCATCACGCTCACCGACGGCAGGACACTCGACTGCGGGCTCGCGATCGGGGCCGACGGACGCAACTCGATCTGCCGGACTGCTGCCGATATCGCACTGGATAGCCGCACTTATCCGCAAACCGCCCTCACCTTCACGCTCGCGCATACGCGGCCGCACCGCGACATCTCGACCGAATTCCATACGACCCAGGGGCCGTTCACCCTGGTCCCCCTGCCCGGCGCACGATCGAGTCTTGTTTGCGTGGCCGGCGCCGACGACGCTGAGCGGCTCCGCTCGCTCGCCGGCGCCGCGCTCGATATCGAGATCGAGCGCCGCTCCCATTCGATTCTCGGCAAGACGCATGTCGAGCCCGGCCACGGCGCGTTTCCGATGTCGGTCGCGACGGCACGCCGATTTGCCGCTGATCGCATCGTGCTCGTCGGCGAGGCCGCCCACCTGTTTCCACCGATCGGCGCGCAAGGTCTCAATCTCGGCCTGCGCGACGCCATCACCATCGCGGAGATTGCCGGCGATATTCACCGCCGCGGCGGCGATATCGGGGATGGCACCGCTGAATACGACCGCCGCCGGCGCCCCGACATCACCAGCCGAACCCTTGCGGTCGATCTCCTCAACCGCTCACTGCTGTCGGATTTTCTCGCCGTGCAGGGCCTGCGCGGCCTCGGTCTCTACGTTCTCGACCGCATCGGCCCGCTGCGCCGCGCCGCCATGCGCGAAGGCGTCGCGCCGCGGACCGGCATGCCGGCGCTGATGCGCGGTAAGGCTGTAAACGGGGGCTGATTGCCGACTGCGCCACGGTCCCTTGTTGAGTTCGTGCCGCACACGCAATCAGAAATCTTGAAACTACGCCCGCTTGATCGACGCGCCATTTGAGCTATGTTCTCTCGATATATTCACACGAACATAGCGCTATTCGGAGGTCACTGATGGGCATGATGCAACGATTGTGGATCGGGATGCTGGTCGCTTCCACGATGGCATTCACGGCGCCGAGCGCTCCGGCCACCGCACAGGACCGCAATCTGCTGGTGTTTGCGGCTGCAAGCCTGAAGAACGCGCTCGACGACGTCGCCTCGGGGTGGCAGCGCCAGACCGGCAAGGCGGTCAGGGTCTCTTACGCGGCGAGCAACAACCTCATTCGACAGATCGAAGAGGGCGCGCCGGCCGACATATTCATCTCGGCGGACATCGATTGGATGGAATACGGTCAACAAAAGAAGCTCGTGAAGCCGGAGACACGCTCTGATCTGCTCGGCAACCGACTCGTGCTCATTGCGCCCAAGGATTCGCCGGTGAGCGTCAGCATTCAACCGGGATTGGACCTCACCGCAGCGCTCAAGGGCGGCCGGCTTTCGATGGCGAATGTCGCCGCCGTTCCGGCCGGGAAATACGGCAAGGCGGCGCTGGAGAAGCTCGGCGCCTGGGAGCGCGTCAAGGATCGGATCGCCCAGGCCGAAAACGTGCGCGCGGCGCTGGTGCTGGTCGCGCGCGGTGAGACGCCATTGGGAATCGTTTACGAAACCGATGCAGCTTCAGAGCCTGCCGTCAAAATCGTCGGCAAATTCCCCGAAGATACGCATCCGCCAATCATATATCCGGTCGCTATTACGACCGAGTCCACGAATCCCGATGCCGCCGCCTTCCTGACCTTTCTGCATTCGCCTGCCGCCCGCCAAGCTTTCGAGCGTCAAGGCTTTACGGTGCTCGCAACGGGCGGAAAGCGGTCCTGACGGAATTTGGGCCACGCTTGGACAACTCTCATATGTGATCGCGCGCCTTCAGCGTTCGGGCCAAGATCAAACAGCCGCGCTTCCAAGGAACCGGATCCGGCTTGCCAGACGCATGCGAAGCGATGTATATATGCAAATATAGCGACTAGGAAAAGAGCCACGTGGCGTTCGACGCGCAATGCGATCTAGCCGCGGTCGTCTATGGGGCGGATGACGATCCGGACCGTCTATTCATCGACTTCGCCGATGATCTCAGTCGTTCGGGCCGTCGCGTGGTTGGTCTGGTCCAGGTCGGCCGCAGCTGCCAGTCGGAACATCCGACCCTCGGTGCAACGGTACTTGCCGGGCGGAGACGTGGTGCGCCTGGTGGAGCAGTTCCAGCCCCCCGCTACCGGATGTCGGCTGGATACCGGGGTACTAGCCGCTGTGGCGAAAAGGGTTGCCACGGCGATTGCGGACGGTTCCGACCTCGTCATCATCAATCGCTTCGGCCGCTCGGAATCCGAGGGCCGGGGATTGACCGATCTCATCACCCGTGCCCTCGACGCGGATATTCCGGTCCTACTTGCTGTTCCAGAGCGTCGCTTCGCAGCCTGTATCAAGTTCTCGGACGGTATGAATGTCCGGTTGGCGTGCAGACACGAAGCACTCGAGCGCTGGTGGCAATCACTTACGGGATCGATAACGCGCGGTGAGCCGAACTGTGCCCGCACTTTTTGCGAAATTGGAAAATGACACCCTAATCGGGAGCTTTTGGTGGATGCTTACGAAACGCAGGTGACGGGCTATCCTCCAATCGTCACTGAGGTGTTCGGAGACGTTGCGCCAAACGGCTCCGCAATCGTTCTGCGCATTCGACGCAGCGAACAAGCCCCAGTCGAGATCTGTCTGCGCATTGAATACGTTCAACACCTTGTCAGCTTCATCCTGGTGCTGAGCTGCGAGGCAAAGCGCCTGCAGCCTCCCCCGGAATGCGATTCGCCGCCGAGTGGCGCCGTCCCGTTGCCGCTGAGTGCCATCAATGTCGGCCAGGACGACCAACAGCAAACCTTCATGATGCTGGAGGTTGGCGCCACATCGCTGATGTTCGGTTTGCCGCCTTCTATTCTGGAAGATGTCGGGCAGACATTGATCGCCCTGAGCGCAGGCGCATCCACCAAACCATCGTAGGCGAACAAGGCAGCGTTGGCGTGCCACTCGAACGACTGAAATCAAGTTAGTGAGGTGCAACCCCTCTTTTTACAACCGTGATTTTGTGCGACATTCGCTATATCTGAACGGATATAGCGTGCGACCGCATGTCGCCTCCTGGCTCCGATTTGTTGTCGAGCATCTTGTCGGGCGGCCTCCAGCCGAAAACATCGCCATTTCCCGGCAGCATGATTCCGATGAGAACGCGCGCCCCAGAAGGCAACCCTTCCGGCGAAGCCACCGAGCGCGTTCCTAGCGCATCCGCTGGCAAAGCGTTACCCACCGCCCCAGCACGAGATCGTTTTTTCGATCACATGCTGGTGATCCTTTCAGCGATGCGGGCCATGACCGGCCAAATCAACAGAGCCCAAGCCGCTGACTCGTTCGGCGTTGAAGTTCGACCTTCGTCCGAGGAATTCTGTACCTTGATGGTAGGACCAATAGGCAGCTGCACCTTGGTCATTGAAAAATCCTACCCTTAAGTACTGCGATTTAACGACCCTAAAGTACCAATATTTTAACATCTAATATATCCCTAAATATCAGGGTATAAATACCAAAGTATGAATTACTAAGTAATAACACAAATTGAAACATGTATTATTTTTGCTGTACGAATTAATAGTTCGGCCGTGTGCGAAGCGTTATGAAAATTTGCACCGACACTTCAGCCGATTGCGAAGCGAAACGCCGTTACGGTCAGGTCTGTTCCGGCCGTTCGAAATCATTTGTTACTACAGGAGAGGAGTATCATGATGACACGACCTTCCTTGGATTGGGCCTCACGGCTCATTATCGTGATGGCCGCGGCATGCAGCTTGGGAGCCGGCGAGGCATTCGCACAGGCGCAGGGCTTGGCGGCCGTCGGGCCTGACGACCCCGGCAACGGATTTCCGCAATTCTACCAGGACCTGGCGGGACAGGCGCTCGAGCCGTGCCTCGACAACGTGACGCCGGGGGATCCGTGCGGGATTCTGGCCCTGGGCAGCGTGCCGAATCCCGCGCTGCCGATCGTGTTTCCGACCAACTTCCCTAACGAGTGGTTCTACTGGATGACAGCTGGCCGCATCCAGCCGGTGGGGGGAAACCGTAGTTTCCGGGCGGACCTCACCATGGCCCTGGAGGGGGCGTTTGGAAACGCTGCCGGCACAATAGTGCCTGGCCAGCAGATTACGTTCGCCCGCTTCCGGTTTCGCGTCACCGGCGGACTCGTCGCCGGTGCGACGTACACCCTCACCTATCCGTTCGGCGTCAAGACCTTCATCGCGTCGACGACCGGGACGATCAATTTCACCGAAGACCAGGGTTGCGGCCTCGTCCCGCCCGCGTGCAACTTCGCCAGCGTGCTCCCCACGACTAATGCAGGTCCGTTCCTCACGTGGGATGCGACGGCCCCGGCACCGCCGGCTGGATTTATCGGCACTCCCGCTGTCAACCATCCGATAACCGGCAGCCCGTTCGGGACCAACTTCATGCGCATCGATGGCCCCAATGTGGGCGGTTCTGGTGTTAATACGCTCCAGACCAACGTCTTCTCGGTCACCGGAAAAGTGTTCAACGGGGTACTGGCGACGCCGCTGACGATCGATCGGACAAGCTTCGCGCGCACGGCTACCGGCTTGGAGGTCGACTTCTTCGCTCACTCTGCTGGGGATGCCACCATCACAGCCAGTGCGGCGGGCGTCCCCACCACGACACTGTCGGGGGATCCGATCGCCGGCCGCTTCGACGCCGCGGTCAACCTTGCCCCTGGCACTCCTCTTCCGGCATTCATCCGCTACACGGCTACGTCCGCGGGGAGCGATCCTACTGTCCGCGACAGCCCGCTGGTGGACGAGGTCACCGTAACGGCGGCGACCTACAGCCAGAGCAGCCACCGGCTCACGGTGAACGCGGTCTCCAGCGATCAGCTCGGCGCGCCGACCCTCACGGCAGCCGGAAACCCGCTGGAGCCGCTCGGAACGCTGACGGGCGGCGTTCTGGTGCTGCCCCTTGCGGCGCCTCCGTTCCAGGTGACCGTTACCTCCTCGGCCGGCGGGACTGGCACCTTGGTGGTGGATCTGACGCCGTAGTCCACGCTTGAGATGTTCCGGGTATTCGAAAATCATTTGTTACAATAGGAGACGAGTATCATGATGAGACGACCTTCCTTCCATTGGGCCTCGCGGCTCATTATTGCGCTGGCCGCGGCATCCAGCTTGGGAGCCGGCGAGGCATTCGCACAGGCGCAGGGCTTGTTCGCCGTCGGGCCTACTGACCCCGCCAACGGATATCCGCAATATTACCAGGACCATGCGGGACAGGCGCTCGCGCCGTGCCTCGACACTGTGACGCCGGGGGATCCGTGCGGGATTGTGGCCCTGGGCAACTTTCCGAATCGCTTGGCGCCGATCGTGTTTCCGACCAACTTCCCTAACGAGTGGTTCTACTGGATGGCATCTGCCCGCATCCAGCCTGTGGGGGGAAACAAAAGTTTCCGGGCGGACCTCACCCTGGCCCTGGAGGGGGCGTTTGGAAACACTGCCGGCACGGTGGCGCCTGGCCAGCAGATTACGTTCGCCCGCTTCCGGATTCGCGTCACCGGCGGACTCGTCCCCGGTGCGACGTACACCCTCACCCATCCGTTCGGCGTCAGGACCTTCGTCGCGTCGGCGACCGGAACGATCAATTTCACCGCAGACCAGGGTTGCGGCGCGCCCGTTCCGCCGGCGTGCAACTTCGCGAGCGTGCTCCCCACGGCCAATGCAGGTCCGTTCCTCAGGTGGGATGCGACGGCCCCGGCACCGCCGGCTGGATTTCTCGGCACTCCCGCTGTCAACCATCCGATAACCGGCAGCCCGTTCGGGACCAACTTCATGCGCATCGATGGCCCCAATGTGGGCGGTCCTGGCATTAATTCGGTCTCGACCGACCTCTTCTCGGTTACCGGAAAAGCGTTCAACGGGGTACTCGTGACGCCGATGACGATCGATCGGACAAGTTTCACGCGCACGGCTGCCGGCAGCTCGGAGATCGATCTCTTCGCTCACTCTGTCGGGAATGCCACCATCACAGCGAGTGCTGCGGGCATCCCCACCACGACACTGTCGGGGGATCCGATCTCCGGCCGTTTCGACGCCATGGTCAACCTTCCCCCCGGCACTCCTCTTCCGGCATTCATCCGCTACACGGCTACGTCCGCGGGGAACACTCCTACTGGCGGCGTCAGCCCGCTGGTGGACGAGGTCACCGTAACGGTGGCGACCTACAGCCAGAGCAGCCACCGGCTCACAGTGAACGCGGTCTCCAGCGATCAGCTCGGTGCGCCGACCCTCACGGCAGCCGGAAACCCGCAGGAGCCGCTCGGAACGCTGACGGGCGGCGTTCTGGTGCTGCCTCTTGCGGCGCCTCCGTTCCAGGTGACCGTTACCTCCTCGGGCGGGGGAACTGGCACCTTGTTGGTGGATCTGACGCCGTAGTCACGCGCGAGATTCATCAAGCAGCAGCGCGTCGCGTAGCGGCCAACCGCCGGGCGACGCGCCGACCGAGCGGCTCCAGCCCAACTTTACCAGGTAAAGCTGGGCTCAGCTTCGCAACCGCGGCATCAGCCGCAGCGCGTTGTCATGCTCGATTGCATCGCGGTCGGCCTCCGCAAGCTCGTAAGCGGCGATCTGGGTAACGCCCTCCTCGGGCCCAACGAACGGCGCGTCGGTGCCGAACAGAAGCTGGCTTGAGGGGGCAAGCTTGAGCAAGGCCGCGAGCGAAGGTGAGGCCCACCCCTCTTTTCACAACCGTGATTATGTGAGACATTCGCTATATCTGAACGGATATAGCGTGCGACCGCATGTCCCCTCCTGGCTCCGATTTGTTGTCGAGCATCTTGTCGGGCGGCCTCCAGCCGAAAACATCGCCATTTCCCGGCAGCATGATTCCGATGAGAACGCGCGCCCCAGAAGGCAGCCCTTCCGGTGAAACCACCGAGCGCGTTCCTAGGGTTAATACCTAATTAACCCTGTTGAGATTCAACGAGTTGGCCGAACGAATCAGGGGGCCAACCGATGAGAGCGAATTTATTTTGGTTCGATGACGAACAGTGGGAGAAAATCGAACCTCTCATTCCGATGAATCGA
>DATGCX010000422.1:0-4484 GCA_035311445.1 Xanthobacteraceae bacterium
ACAATGTGCGACTCAAGGCTCACCCCCAGTTTTTCAGCCTTGAATCCGATCGCCGTTGTTTTGAGAATCCCTCTCCTCCAAACCGAGTCAATCGGTCGCAGAAAACTGCCCCATCAACCCAAATGTCTACAGGCCCTAGGCCAAAATCGTACCATCAATCGGTAAATTCCTTGAACTTCAATTTCGCTGGAGCATTGCCGCTGTTTGTGTGCCGCCTGTTTGGTCTCCATTCCACCCGTTGCACGTGCGCATAGGCGTTGAGCGCCGGCACATAGACCTGTAGCTGAGCGTGAACGTCGCGTTGCGCCATGTCCGACCGACATGAAATCCGTGCCTGAAGCCCATCGCGGATGACTCCTCCTGTTGCTATCGGCGCGGCGAATTCCAACGCGTTGAAACCTGCCCGCCCGTGCCGCGTCCAAGAGACTCGCTCAACCAGGAGCTCTTTTTCCTGGCGCAGCATATCCGCGATGGCATCAAGAATGTGATCGACTTGGCCCCGCATGCGTGCCCCCGCACGGCTCTCTTTGCGAACCCGCGACGCCCAGCGTTCTCGGGTTCTCGATTGATGCCGAGCATTCAAGAGAATTGCCGCGGCGGTCGGCCGCCAAACGTTTTCTGGGGCGGCGGGAATTGTTGGGGCGCCACATTTGCCGACGTGCCGTCCCAATGGCCCCCCAGCGATCACCCATTAGACTGGACGACGCTTGCGGCGAGGTCTGGCGCTGTGCGCACCGCTAGCCCCGAAGACCCTGACACCCGGCGCGCACGCCCAGACGGGGGCGCCATGATCGAGGGGCGTCCCCCAACAGCAAGACCGCGTTTTCTGCCCCCCCGCTCGCATGCACAAATTGGGACACTTCTGGGACACCCTGCTCCGCCTTACGTCATAACTTATTGATTTTACTGGCGCGCCCTACGGGAATCGAACCCGTGTTTCCGCCGTGAAAGGGCGAAGTCCTGGACCGCTAGACGAAGGGCGCAGCTTGAGCGCGGCGAGATATAGAGGCGTTTGCCGCGGGGGGCAACAAGCGTCCCGTCGCCCGAAGGCATCGGCTGCCGACCGGGGGCAGGTGGAGCGCGCGCGCTTACGCTGCAACGGCGCCGCCGACTCCTCCCCTCCCCCTTGTGGGGAGGGGTTGGGGGTGGGGGTCGCCGAGTGGAGCGAGGCTGTGCCCCGTGGCACGACCCCCCACCCCAACCCTCCCCCACAAGGGGGGAGGGAGTCGCAGCGGCACAGCACAGCGTAAGTTAGCGCCAATGGGGGGCACCGAGCCCTGGTAGGGTTCACGCCGGCCAAGCGACAGTCTCTTTCGGCCTGTGCGGGGTCGGCGAGCCTGTATGCAATCCTATGCGGGCACGCCCTGCCAATCGGAGCTACAAACAACGTGACAGCGCCCCTGATTACCACTTCCCCGTATTAGGCATCGACTTCCATGGCTCCTGGGGCGGCAGCGGGGCACCCTTCTGCAGGAGTTCGATGGACTGCTTGTCGGGCGAGCGCACGAATGCCATGACGCCGTCGCGCGGAGGCCGATTGATGGTGACGCCGGCCTTCATCAAGCGATCGCACACCGCATAGATATCGTCCACCTCGAAGGCGAGATGGCCGAAATAGCGCGCCTCGCCATAATCCTCGGCGTCCCAGTTGTAGGTGAGCTCAAGCAGCGGCGCGTCGCGGCCGTCCTGCGCGCTGGTTTCGACCAAGGCCCGGTCCTGCGGAGCAGCGAGAAACACATTGGTGTAACGCCCCTTTTCGTCGGGGCGGCGCCGTATCTCGACGAGCCCGAGCTGAGCGCAGAAGAATTGGAGCGCGGCATCGAGGTCGCGAACCCGCAGCATGGTATGAAGATATCTCATGACGGACCTTTCGGTTTGGGTGCCGGATTCTTGTGGCCTTGCCGCGACAACGCCCAAAACGAGGCTCAAGGCAAGGGCCCGATCAGCCGGGACGGTGTAAATATATGATTGCGGCCGATATTGAGACCGGGGTTGCGCGGCTGCGCGATTTTGTGGGTGCCGCAAAGGTGATCCTGCCGTTCACCGGGGCCGGCATTTCCACTGAATGCGGTATTCCGGATTTTCGCTCGCCTGGAGGGTTGTGGACAAAGTATCAGCCCATTCCGTTCGACCAATTTGTGGCAAGTGCCGAGATGCGAAGCGAATCTTGGCGCCGGCGTTTCGCCATGGACAAGCAGTTTTCCACAGCCCGGCCGGGCTGCGGCCACTTAGCGCTGGCAAGCCTGCACCGTTTAGGAAAAATTCCGGCGGTCATAACGCAGAACATCGACAATCTGCATCAGGCCTCGGGGTTTGCGGCCGATAAGGTCGTGGAATTACATGGCAATACCACCTACGCTATCTGTCTCGACTGCGCCCGGCATTACGAGCTTGCCTGGGTCAGGGAACGTTTCGAGGCCGATGGCCGCGCACCGGACTGCGAAGATTGTGGCGGCTACGTCAAGACCGCGACAATTTCCTTTGGCCAGGCCATGCCTGAGGCCGCCATGCGTCGCGCCGAAGAGCTTTGCGGCGCCTGCGATCTCTTTCTCGCCATCGGTTCGTCACTGGTGGTGTGGCCGGCCGCCGGCTTTCCATTGCTGGCCAAGCGGAGCGGCGCGCGCCTTGTCATTCTCAACCGCGATCCGACCGATTTCGACGACATGGCTGATCTCGTCATCCATGACGACATCGGGCGGACGCTCGAACCTTTCATTGTCCATTGAGTGGCTCGGAAATGAGTGGCTTGGAAATTTTCGATGATCAATATGCACATACATAATGCGTCGGCGCTGCTGCACGGTCGCTTCGCCGACTTCGAATCACAATATTCCGAGGTATTCACAGGCGATTGCGCAAACAATGCGAAAAAAAATTGTTCTTTTCCAGGCCGTGGACGATGTTATGTTGCCTCACAAGATTCGCGAAGCGTCCGGAAGAGGCGCCAGAAACGGTGGCTGCGTGCGTTCTCATGAGGTCGAATGCAATGGGGTCCAAGGGGCCGGGAACAAGTTTCGCGCTGGAATCGGATTCGCTCGGCAACCTGGCCGGCGATGCGGTGGCATCCGTCGTTGAGATTGCAGGAGTGATCAAGTGGTTCGATGTATCCAAGGGGTTCGGGTTTATCGTCCCGGACAACCGGATGCCTGACGTGCTGCTGCACGTGACCTGTCTGCGACGCGGTGGGTTCCAGACCGCCTATGAAGGGGCGAGGGTCGTGGTCGAGGCCCTACAGCGTACGAAGGGGCTGCAGGCCTTTCGAGTCCTGTCCATGGACGATTCGACCGCGATCCACCCAGCGCAGATGCCCGTGCCGCGCACCCATGTAACGGTGACGCCTACCAGCGGGCTGGAACGCGCCATGGTGAAGTGGTTCAATCGCTTGCGGGGCTTTGGGTTCCTCACCCGCGGCGAAGGCACGCCGGATATCTTCGTTCACATGGAGACCCTGAGGCGCTATGGCATCACGGAACTGCGTCCGGGCCAGACTGTTCTGGTGCGGTTCGGCCCCGGCGCCAAAGGTATGATGGCATCGGAGGTCCACCCCGACGGCGGACCGCATTTGCTCGCTCCGCACTAACCCTGGGGTCGTTCGTTTCGGCACCGAAGCGTTTCCTTCGACGCCTCCGATTGCGGTTGGCCGTGCGATAGGGTAAAGGGCCCACATGAGTGCGACCGTCCGCGTGCCCATGGTTGAACGTCTCGCCTACGCCGTGTTCTTCGTCATGGCTGCGGCATGCCTCGTCATGCCGTCGTCGGTTGCGCGCGGAGCCGAGCAGCAGACGCTTGAGATTGCTTCCAAGACCGGCGTTCATATACTTTCGGTGGAACTCGCGGTCACGGATGAGGAGCGCGCCCGCGGATTGATGTTTCGCCGGTCGCTGCCGGAATCCTACGGTATGCTGTTCGATTTCAAGCGCGATCAGGAGGTCACCATGTGGATGCGTAACACCTACGTGTCCCTGGACATGATCTTCATTCAAAGCGATGGCCGCATTCGCCACATTGCGGAAAACACCGAGACCCTGTCCGACAAGATCATTCCATCCGGCGGGCCGGTGCGAGCCGTGCTCGAAGTGGCGGCCGGGACCGCCAGGAAACTTGGCATTGAGCCCGGCGACCGGGTCGCAAGCCCGATTTTGCGGCGCTGAGTTGCCGGAACACGGATGCCCGCGCTCTTCCCTTGGGAAGCGGGCGGGCGCGCAGGATCGTGCCGCGCCGCAGAACGTTGCCGCTGTCGAGCAAAGCGTGTATCTGACGTATATTTTCCGGACGGGCATCGACGCATTGCCGGTCCGCCCTGGCGGGGTATAGCGCAGCCTGGTAGCGCGGGAGTTTTGGGTACTCCAGGTCGCAGGTTCAAATCCTGCTGCCCCGACCAACAAAATCAAAGACTTAGGCGAGATTTCCGTAAGAGGGGCAAAACTCGTGGCGGTATGATTATAAGATTCCATTGGCGGCGCGAGTCGGATTCTTTGTGGGCA
>DATGCX010000423.1:0-2550 GCA_035311445.1 Xanthobacteraceae bacterium
GCCGTTGGCGTTATCGTCAACCCGACCTACCCAGTAGCTGCTGCTCAGCTCAAAGAGGTGGAAGCGGCAGCCGCGAGTCTCAATGTTCGACTCATAGTTACAACTGCGTCAGCCGACCGCGATTTGGAGCCTGCCTTCGCGCTGCTTATTGAGCAACGCGCTGGCGCGGTTCTCGTTGCAGCCGACCCGTTTTTCCATAGCCGGCGCGACCAGATCGTCGCTTTGGCGGCTCGCCATGCTCTCCCGGCGATCTATGAATGGCGCGAGTACTCCATAGCTGGCGGCCTAATGAGCTACGGAACAAACATCACCGAGTCCTATCGGCTCGCCGGCGTGTATGTCGGCCGGGTTCTCAAGGGCGAGAAGACGGCGGACCTTCCGGTCATCCAGACAAGCAAGTTCGAGTTCGTGATCAATCTGCGGACTGCCAAGGCGCTCGGCCTCGAAGTGCCGCCGACGCTGCTCGCGCGCGCCGACGAGGTGATCGAATGAACCGGCGCGAGTTATTCGTCTCATTTTCAAGCCCGTCAAATGGGCATTTCTTGCACTGAAAGTGTCAGGGATGGCTCGTCCCAGACACTTTGGATTCGTCATTCGTTCGCGGTTCACTCGATCACCTCGTCGGCGGTCGCGAGCAGCGTCTGTGGAATTTCGAGGCCGAGCGCCTTGGCGGTTTTGAGGTTGATCACCAGCTCATACTTGGTCGACGCCTGCACCGGAAGGTCGGCGGGCTTCTCGCCCTTGAGAATGCGATCGACATAGCTGGCCGCGCGACGGAACTCGTCCAGTTGCTCAGTCCCATAGGCGATCAGGCCGCCACCGGTAACGAAGAAGCGTGCGCTGTAGATCGCAGGCAATTTATGCCGCGCCGCAAGTGTGACGATTAGACCGCTATGAACGGCCGCCAGTGCGCTCCCCGTTACGATCAGACCCCCATTAGGTAAGCGTGCAAATGCCGCTACATCGCGCTCGATCTCGCTGGGATCGCGCACATTGATCGGGGTCACCTCCACGCCGAGCGACGGCGCCACGGACTGGATCGCGGCGAACTGGCCGAGCCCAGCGGAGATTGCGGGATCACGAATGACGGCCACTCGCTTTACGCTAGGGGCAATCTGCTTGAGTAGTTCCGGCCATTTCGCAGTCATGCCGTATTCGTAACTCGTGAACCCGGTGGCATTGCCGCCTGGCCGCGCCAAGCTTGCGACGTAGCCGGCTCCGACCGGATCGGGAACGATAACGAATACAATCGGCACAATGCTGGTCACTTGCAGCAACGGCCCCATAGCCGCGCTGCCATTCGCGAGGATGACCTCCGGCGCAAGCGCAACCATTTCCGTTGCCTGTTTGAGGGTGGTTGCAACGCCTGCACCAAGACGGATGTCGAATTGAACATTGCGACCTTCGATCCAACCCAATTCCTTCAAACCTTGAACGAACACCGCAATGCGGTCCTGTGCCACCTTATCGTCGGCATTCAACGGGATGAGTACACCAATGCGCCGCATCCGCTCGCCCTGCTGCGCGCGCGCCGCGAGCGGCCACGCCGCCGTCGCACCGCCCAGCAGCGTTATGAACTCGCGCCGTGTCACTCGATCACCTCGTCGGCGCGCAGCAGAAATTGACATGACAACTCAACGCCAAATCACCTTAACATCACGTTTTAGAACGCGATTACGGCATTAAACCTCGGTTTTCCGCCTTCATCGGTTTCGTCTTGCACGGTTACCCGCATAACGACCTTAGGATTTTTTGCGCGCGCCTTCGCCCATTCGCGCTCAATAATTTCCGCCTTTTCGACTTCAGTAAGCAGGCGCTGCATGAATATCCTTCATGACAAATGGCCACGCCGCCGCCGCGCCGCCGAGCAGTGTGATGAACTCGCGTCGTCTTAGGTCGAGCATGGGCTCCCCTCCCGGAACCCGCTATGCCAGCTTACCGCAGGCTCAGGATGCCCCGGAAGCACCCGCAGGTCCTTGGGGTAGACCTGAATCGTTCTGAATCGAGATGGCGTCGGGCGGCCTGCCCCGGTGGCGGGCCGAGCGGCTCTTGGGGCTACTTACCGCTGGGGGGCGGCTGCGCCCTGAAAGACAGCCGCGTGAGTTGTTTGCTGATCACCCTCAGCTCGTCCTCCGCGCCGGCTTCGCTGAGCCGGTCGATCAACCCGATCAGCGGGCGGATATGCTCCTGGGTCAGTTCAAGGAGTTGCTCGGATGTCTGGGCAGGCACCGAACGAGTAGTGGCAGAACGGCGACGGTTAGTCATGGATCAGCCCTCCCTGCGTACTGAGACCATATGACGTTGCGTCATCTGGGCCTAAGCCCACCCGACCACTATGGTGGCATTCAATTTAGCAGCCACAGTGTCAGCTCGACCAAAGCGACAACGACGATTGCGCCGAAGATAATGAGTCGTCCGAGAACAAACTTTGGTCGGTCGGCCGCGCTAATTTTGATTATTACGCCCCCCGAGCACATAGAAACGTAAATGACGTCCTCTCCACAGACTGCGCTTTGGCGCGTTGGCGGGCCGGGGTTCTTCTCCGGCGCG
>DATGCX010000424.1:0-66044 GCA_035311445.1 Xanthobacteraceae bacterium
CAGGGCGAGCTGCTCTATCGGACCGCCCACGAAGTGTTCATGAAGCTCGAGTCTGCGCGCGCCAAATTGACCGACAGCCGCGAGCGCCCGAATGGCGATCTCAAGATCACCACCACGGTCGGCATCGGAGTGCATTGGCTGACGCCGCGGCTCGGCGAATTCGGAGAACTCTATCCGGACATCCGCATCACGCTCATCACCACCGACGAGGAACTCGATCTTGCGATGCGCGAGGCCGATGTCGCCATCCGTCTGCGGCAGCCGACCCAACCCGACCTGATCCAGCGCAAGCTGTTTTCGGTGCGCTTCCACGCCTTCGCGTCGCCGGAATACCTCAAGCGCTTCGGCACGCCGCGCTCTCATGAAGAGCTCGACAAGCATCATCTCCTGGTGTTGGGCGGTCACGTGCCGCAGTACCTGCAAAATACCCGCTGGCTGGTGGACGTCGGCCGCAACGGCAAGGGCCCGCGCAGCCCGCACCTCGTCATCAATAATATCATCGGCATTCTGCGCGCCTGTCAGGCCGGGCTCGGCATCGCCATGCTGCCTGATTACATCGTCGAAGAGGATGGCGGGCTGGTGCAGCTGTTCGGCGAATCCGAGACCATCGCGCTCGACGCCTACTTCGTCTATCCGGAGGAACTTAAGTCGGTAGCCCGGGTACAGGCATTTCGCGATTTCCTGGTCAGCAAAGCGCAACGCTGGAATTATTGACATACGGCGTAGGGTGGGTTGAGCGGAAGCGAAAACCACCGCCCCGCAGTAGGGGAGCGGCCCACGGTGGGTTTCGCTGAGCTCAACCCACCCTACGATCGAGCAGTGGCAAATCCGACATGACGACACGTGTAGACGCAAGCGCCACGACGGTGCACTGGGGCTATCTCGATTCTGCGCTGAAGCCGGTCGCAACGATCGACAGCGGAGACATGGTGACAATCTCGACCGTATCCGGTCCGCCCGAGGCACTGCCGCCGCCGCCTGCCATCATTCCGCAAGCGCTCTACGACATTCACAACGCCAAGACGCGGCGGATGCTTCCCGGGCACATGTGCACCGGGCCGATCGCGGTGCGCGGTGCCAGGCTTGGCCAGGTCCTGCAGGTCGATATCGAGGACATTGCGCTGCATTACGACTGGGGCTACACCGCCTGCCGCCCGCTGAGAGGTGCTTTGCCGCATGATTTTGCCGAACCGCACATGATCCATGTTGCGCTCGAACGCAATCGCATGGTCGGCAGGTTGCCGTGGGGCACTGAAATTCCGCTGCGGCCGTTCTTCGGCGTCATGGCAAATGCTCCGCCGCGCGCCTGGGGCACGGTGTCGAGCATCCAGCCGCGCCAGTTCGGCGGCAACATGGACAACAAGGAACTGATCGCTGGCACCACGCTCTATCTGCCGGTGTTCATCGAGAATGCGCTGTTCTCGGTCGGCGACGGGCACGGCGCCCAGGGCGACGGTGAGGTCTGTGTCAATGCAATCGAGACCGGCCTGATCGGCCGCTTTCGCCTTACCGTGCGCGACGACATGAAACTGACCTGGCCGATGGCCGACACCCCGACACACCTCATCACCATGGCATTCGATCCCGACCTTGACGATTGCGTGGTGGTGGCGCTGCGGGCGATGCTCGACCTGATCGAGGCGCGCACCACGCTCAAGCGCCACGAGGCCTACATGCTTGCGAGCCTGGTGGCCGATCTGCGGATCACGCAGGTGGTGAACGAGCACAAGGGTGTGCATGTGATGCTGGAGAAGCAGTATTTGCAGCCCGCGCGGTGAGTCTGAACCGAGCTTCTCGGCCCGCCCAGAACGGTGGTAAGATGGGATTTGCGTTACCGACGCGCGGTAACCGGTCGGAATGCGCCGAAATGGCGCGGCGATCACGGGCCGGTTCCCACAAGTGTGACTTGCGGGTGATAGCCTCGGTGGTGATGGTATTCGCGCGTAGCCAGAAACCAGGACTCACGAGGGACTAAACGTTTCGAGGAGCAACCCCCATGCACATCATGCGCCGCCGCGGATGGGAATTGCCGGAGCATATGGCGACTCCCGAGCATCTGTTCTTCGATCGACGCGCTTTCCTGCTCGGCACAGGTGCGACCGCGGTTGCGCTTTCGCCTGCCGCCGCCATGGCACAGCGGATAGCCGATCTGCCGGATCCGACGAGCGATCTCTATCCGGCGAAGCACAATGAGAAGTTCAGCCTCGATCGCCCGATCACCGACGAGGCGATCAATATCAATTACAACAATTTCTATGAATTCGGCTCGTCGAAATCGATCATGCGCGCTGCGCAGGCCCTCAAGTTGCGACCTTGGACCGTCAAGGTCGACGGGATGGTCGAAAACCCGCAGGAAATCGGCATCGACGACCTGATTCGCAAGATGCCGCTGGAAGAGCGGCTCTACCGCCATCGCTGCGTCGAAGCCTGGGGCATGGCAATCCCTTGGAGCGGGTTCCCGCTCGCCAAGCTCGTCGAGTTCGCCAAGCCCACATCGTCCGCCAAATACGTGCGGATGGAAACCTTCCTCGACAAGACTATGGCATCCGGCCAGCGCGCCAGCTGGTATCCATGGCCCTATGTCGAGGGCGTCACCATGGCCGAGGCCATGAACGATCTTGCCTTCATGGTGACCGGTGCCTACGGCAAGCCGGTATCGAAATCCCAGGGTGCGCCGCTGCGGCTGGCGCTGCCGTGGAAATACGGCTTCAAGTCCATCAAGTCGATTACGCGGGTGACGTTTACGGACCAGCGGCCCAAGACCTTCTGGGAGGCCCTTCAGGCGTCCGAATATGGCTTCTGGGCCAACGTCAATCCCCAGGTACCCCATCCGCGCTGGAGCCAAGCCACCGAGCAGGTGATCGGGACCAGCGAACGTCGTCCGACTCTTCTGTTCAACGGCTACGGCGAATACGTGGCCGACCTCTACAAGGATTTGAAGGGCGAGCGGCTGTGGGCCTAACGGAGCGCGGGCGTCCCGCCCGCTTTTTTTGCGGGCGAGCACGCCCGCGCTCCATCTAAATCACCGCCGCGGCACCGCCGTCCACGTTCCACGCGCAACCTGTCACGAAACTCGCCCGTTCCGAGGCAAGGAACGCCACCACAGCGCCCACCTCACGGCCTTCGCCCATGCGACCAAGCGGGACGCGGCTGACACGCTGCGCCCGCACCTCGGCTTCAGACTTTCCGGCGCGCGCCGCCTCAGCCCGGATCGTTTCGTCGAGCCGCTCCGATCGGATGACGCTCGGGATCACGGCGTTGATGAGCACATTGTCCCGCGCCAGCTCGTTGGCGAGCGCCTTGATCAGATTGAGGATGGCGGCATTGTTGAGCCCGACCGACACTGCCGCCTGCTGAGGCTGGCGTGCCGCGCCGCCCAGCACGTTGATGATGCGCCCCCATTGGCGTTGGCGCATCAGCGGCGTGGCGATGCGGATGCAACGCGCCGTCCCGTTCAGCTTGTCGTCGAACATCTTTGACCACTTCGCATCGTCCAACGAAAAGAAATCACCGCGGCCGATCACGGCGGCGCAATTTACCAGGATGTCGAGGCGGCCGAACTCCGCCATCGTGCGGGCAAACACGGTGTGAACCGCGGCGGGGTCGTTGAGATCGCCCGGCGCCCCGACGAGGCGACCCTTGGCGTGCGCCATGAGGGCGACGCAGGCGGCCGCGTTGCGTTCCGCATCCCTGCTGACCGCGATTACATGCGCACCTTCGGCCGCAAGCTCGGCTGCACACGCATTGCCGATGCCCCGGCTGGCGCCCGTGACGATCGCGACGCGACCTGAAAGACCGAGGTCCATAACCTATCCGGTGTACTCCAGAATATGCATCCCGGCGCCGGCGCGGTCGATCAGGTAGATGCGGCCGTGTTCATCGGCGCCGATGTCATTTGATTGGATGGCGTCCTGGCCGTCGGGACGTTCCGGCACATAGCAGCCGATCTCCTTCGGCCGCAGCACGTCGCTCACATCGACGGCGCGTAGCCCCGCGTTGAAATAGGTGAGGAACACGATGTTGGCCCACGGACCTTCGGTCGTGATGTTTTCCAGGATGTTGTGAGCGCCGAAGCGGCCAGGGCGATTGAAGTATTTGTCGCGATCCGGAAAGAACGTCGCGATCGGGATTGGGTTGGTCTCGTGGCGTGCATCGACAATCCACATGAACTGGCTGTCCCAGTATTTCTGCTTGGCGCGCGCCTCGTCGGTGACCACGAGATACGGCTTGTTGCCGATCGGCCAACAGGTGTGGGTGGAGCCCGGGAACGGCGGCGACCATTGCATGTGGCCGACGAGCTGCATGTTGCGCAGATCGGTGCAGTCGATGATCGAGATGCCGCCGCCCCACCACGCGCAATACATGCGGTTGCCGCGGATCATGGGTGGCCCGTGGAGCGTGATGGCGCTTTCGGCGGGCATCGGATCATTGCCCTCGCCGGCGCCTTCGGTCTTCTGCCACGGCAGGCCCCAGATGCTGACGACTTCCGGCTTGAGCGGATCGCGGATGTCGAGGGTCCAGATCACCCGCTTGTTCCATCCCGGCGCGTCGTTGGGCAGGAAGGCCATGCCACGCTTGTTGTCCACGCCGAAGCGGTGCGGGCCGCTCCCGGGCGTGTCGTAGAATCCGACTTCGCGCGGCTGGTCGGGCTTGCTGATATCGAAGATGAACAGCCCGGCGCGGGCGTTCTTGCCCTTGTCGCCGACCAGCCGTTCAGAATTTACGTAGAGATGTTGATCGCCGACGATGCGCACCTTGTGGCAATGAACGCCGGGCGGTGCGCGAAATTCGTAGACTTTTTTCGGGTTGCGCGGGTCGCGCACGTCATGGGCCGTAAAGCCTTCCGGCCCGTTGTAGCTCGCACCGCCGACCGCACCCACATAGGCGTAGCCTTTGTGGACCTCGACGATGCTGCCGCCGCCCCAGGCGGCGCTGCGGTCATGCCCGAGCAGTTTGAACCCATTCGCTTCCTCGGGTTGGCGTGAAGTCATGCGTGTTTCTCCCTTGTGAATCTTTAGCGTAGGGTGGGCAAATCGCCGGGCACTGCAATCGTAATTGCGCGATCTGCATGCGCGATTTGCCCACGCGGTTGAACCGCGAGGGCGGACCGCGTGGGCAACGCGCCCGCTCGCTCCATGAGTTTGCAAGGACTTAGCATAGGCGCGTTGCCCACCCTACGTGCTGCGACCTCCTTGGAATGCATATCAATTCGGCCGATAGCGCCCGCCGATGGCGGGTCGGCTCTGGCCGAGACCAGGCAGCTCCCAGACGCCGGCCCCGCCCGGATTGCGGTCGGCACTGATATGCGCATCGATCAGATAGGGCCGTCCGGCCGCGATGCCGGCCCGCACAGCGTCACCTAAATCGCCGGCGCGGTCGATGCGCACGCCGTCGATACCGGCAGACCGCGCCATGGCGGCGAAGTCCGGGTTAAAGGGCTGACCGGTGTCCGGGTGCCTGAAGTCGGTTGCAAGCTCGCGGCCGTCGAGATAGCCGCGCTGCAGGCCGCGGATCGATGCGTAGGCGTAGTTGTTCCACACTACCCAGACCACGGGGATCTTGTATTCGACCGCGGTGCCGAGCACGCTCGCATGCATGAAGAATGCTCCGTCGCCGCACACCGATACGCACGGCCGGTTGGGCGCCGCGAGCTTGGCCCCGAGCGCACCAGCGACGCCAAAGCCCATGGGGCCGAAACCCATAGAGCCGATCAGCGAGTCCGGCCGCCGCGGCTTACAGTATTGCAAGAGCCAGTTATGATGAACGCCGATGTCGCTAACCAGGATCGTGTCGGCCGGCAGCGCCTTATCGATCTCATGGACGGCACGCTGCGGATTGATCGGCGAAGCGTCGTCTATGAACCCGGGCGCCACGAACGCCTCCCACTCCTTGCGATAGCCCGCGATGACGTCGAGCCATTTCGCGCGGGCTGTGGCGCATTCGCCAACATCCCTGCGCGCGTCGAGTTCGCCGAGGACCTGGCGCAGGAATGTGCGTACATCGGCCATCAGGCCGAGCGCGACCGGATAATTGCGGCCGATCTCGTCGGGATCAATGTCCACATGAATGAGCTTCGTCGGCGGGATGGTGAAGGAATAGCCGGGAAGCCACGAGCTGGAGGTGCGGTCGTCGAAGCGCACGCCGAGCGCCAGCAGGACATCGGCCTGCCGCGCCGCGTGGTTGGCCTGATAGGGCCCGTTGCGGGCGACGATGCCAAGCGCCAGCGGGTGCTGAGTGTCGAAGCCGCCAAAGCCGCTCGCTGAAGCTGCGACCGGAATCTGCAGCCTTTCGGCCAATGTCTTGAGGTCCGCTGCGGCGCCGCCATATTTGACACCCTGGCCAATCAGGATCACGGGCCGCTCGGCCGAAAGCAGCATGTTGACGGCCTTTTTCACGCCCTCCGGATCGGCGCCGCAGCGGCACGAGATATTGGCGCTCCAATCCTCTGGTTTCGGGGTCTCTTCGG
Source organism: Xanthobacteraceae bacterium (assembly GCA_035311445.1). Lineage (GTDB taxonomy): Bacteria > Pseudomonadota > Alphaproteobacteria > Rhizobiales > Xanthobacteraceae > JAJPKK01. Next base: position 6,467 of record DATGCX010000424.1, read on the forward strand.
CAGCAGCTTCCCGGAACACGTCGAAGGGCACGTCGAGCACCACCGGTCCCGGCCGACCCGTCACCATGGTCTTCCAGGCCTGGCGTACTGCAAGCGGCACCATCTCGCCGCGGGTCGGCTGGAACACGCGCTTGCAATAGGCCCGCACCGTTGATGGGTAATCCGCCTGGTAATGGCGATAAAGCTCCTGGAACGCGCCGCGGTTGAACTGGCTGGTCGGGATGTTGCCTGTCACGGCCAGGAACGGCACGGAATCGAGAAACGAGTTGCCGAGCGCGATCGGCAGATTGGCGGAGCCCGGCCCGCACGACGTAAAGGTCGCGGTCGGCTGACCCGATACCCGGTAGTAGACGTCCGCCATGAAGCCCGCGACGGTTTCGTGGTGGACCGAGATGGTCTTGATGTCGGCGGAGCGCTCGTAAAGCGCGTCTATGAACTGAATATTGCCGTGGCCGCACAGCCCGAACGCATAAGGCACCTTCTGGCGGATCAGGTAATCGACGATCACCTGGGCGCCGGTGAGCATGTTCTTGGGCATGGGGTGCTCCTCCGGGGTCGCTTTCTTGTAGATGGCATTGGGGCGCGGTCAATCCCGCAAGGATTCGGGTCGGTCCGGGATCTGGCTGATTTGGACCGACACGTTGATGTTGCGGAGGAATTTTGCATCAGTTCGTTTCCACAAAATCATGCGCGATCGCGCCTGGCTTTGGCCGACGCTGGCATTCGCGAGGGATCTGTTTGTCGGAATATATTCCTATATCGTGAAGACCTGCCGCAGATCGATTGATGCGGAATCCACTGTCGGACGGGTGTTCTGGCGCTAATGGCTTAAATCCAGTCTCCCGCGGCTTCATCGACAAATGTCGGGCACCCATGCCGAATACGACCGCATCGACGCCCTGACCGTATCGCAGTTTTGATAGAACAACCCATGGACATCCGGCCGATTCGTACTGACGAAGATCGCCGAGCAGCGCTCGCCGCGATCGACGCCTGCTGGGGTGCGCCGGAGGGCACCGAGATTCCGCCGCCGCGCTGTGATGAAAAACCGATCGCTTAAGAGGCGGCCGGCTGCACCTTCGCAGCGATCGTCAACACTGCTACGGCCGTAAGGAAAGCGGCGGTCGCCAGTCCAGCCTCATAGCCGAACGAATAGGAGGAAACGCCCGCCGCTGCGGCGATGCCGGCCAGCTGTGCGACGCGGCTCACGGCATTGTTGACCCCGGATGCGAGCCCCGAGTCATTCCGCCCCAGGCTCGACATGACGGCCGCGGTCAGCGGCGCCACCAACACAGCGAAGGAAATGCCGAGCATGGCCATCGGGCCGATCACGCCGAACCCCAGCGACGCCGTTTTTCCGAGGGCCATCGCAACATACGCGACGGTCGCTCCTGACGATCCAATAATCAGCATCGTCCGCGCACCTATCGAATCCGCTGCGGCGCCGAATGTCCTGGACAAGAGGCCCATAGCCAACGTGAACGGCAGGAACGCAAGCCCCGCATCGGTCGGCGACAAGCCGCGGCGGTCGATCAGATCGAACGGCAGCAGAAAAAACATGATGCCGAGGCCTGTGTAGATCAACAGGGTCGCAGCATTCAGGCCGACGAACCCCCTGTTTGCGAGCAGGCGCGGCGGCGTCATTGGTTGTTTGCTCACGCCTTCCCACAAGGCATATCCGGCGGCCGCGGCGACTGCGAGGCCCAATATCACCGCAACAAAGACGGCATGCCGCCAACAGGGAGTGGCGGCATTCGCGCAGGCGTTGGCGCCGATTTGACTCAGCGCCCAGGCCAGCGCGCCAAGTGCGACCGCCAGGATCGTTGCACCAAAAAAATCGAATTGACGCGGCCGTGCCCGATCAGCGGGCGCAAACGCGATAACGAGGCCAGCCGCGATGAGCGCCAGCGGCGGATTTATGGCGAATACCCACTGCCACCCCAGCGTTTCGGTCAACCATCCGCCAACGATCGGACCTCCCGCAGTGGTCAGCGCGGAGGCGGAGGCCCACACCGCGATTGCCCGATTGCGCTCAGCATCCGGATAGATTGCCCCGATGAAAGCAAGGCTCGTCGGCGCCAGGATCGCCGCAGCAATTCCCTGCACGATGCGGACGAAGATCAACCATGAGACAGACGGTGCAAGCGCACAGGCAATGGACGCAGCGCCGAAAGCAAGGCAGCTGATCCAAAGAACGCGCGCCCTTCCGTAGACATCGGCAAGCGCACCGCCGACCAAAGTCAGAGACGCAAGCGCCAGCACATAGCCGTTGAGAACCCATTGAACGGAAGCGAGATCGGCGCCGAAATAGGCGCGCAACTTGGGGAGCGCGACGGTAAGGGCCGAACCATCGATGAAAACCATTGCGGACGCAATGATGCATGCCGCAAGCAGCATCCGGCGGCACCAGAGGATAGGCACGGGTCCAGGCCGTGGACATGGCTCGGCCTTGATAACGCCGCTCGCGCACGGTTCTATAAATGGCTGCGCCATGATCTCTACTAAAACATGATCTCTACTAAAAGAAGTCCAGCGTCTCGCAGCCGACTCCCGCGGCGAACCGGTGCGAGACTTGTCGGCTCGCCAGGTCGATGACGTGGACGGTGCCATCGCCTTGGCAGGCAACGAAAAGGGAACTGCCGCGGAACGCGCCATCCATCGGTTGTTGACCCACCTTCAAAGTGGTCTGGTGACCAAACGATGCGTCCATTACCGTGGCTGTCGCGCTGCGCAAGCTCGTGACGAGCAGAATCTGCCCGTCCGGGCTGTAGCGTGCGATCTGCGCCGGCTCCGGCACGCCTTCGAGCGGCACCGTTCTGATAATCGCGAAGCTCGCGGTGTCGATCAGGAGCAGCAACGGCTCCTGGTCGTCGACCGCTACCAGACATTTCCCGTCGAGCGAAATCGCAAGGCCGGCGAGCGGATGCGGCGTCATAACGTGCCGCACCAGCTTGCGTCCCGGCAGATCTATAACGGAAATCGAAGCATCCTCCTCGTTTTCCGTGTAGAGCCATTGCCCAGACGGCGCGATGACGAGGCGATGCGAGTTGGTCGAGCCTGTCTCGATTGCACCCACCATTCTGCGCTCCTTGAGATCGACGAGCGCAACCACCCCGCTGTTCTCACACGTGATGTAGAGCAAGCCATCGGGACCGACCTGCAACCCGTGCGGCGCCACAAAGGGTGAAAGGTCGATATCGGCGACGTGTGCGCGCTTGTCCAGGTCGATGACCGAGAGCAGGTGGCCGGGATTGGGGTTGCGCCCGTGGATGCCGTCGCCATAGATCGGAACATAGGCCGTCGCGGACTGCGGTGTAACCAGGAGCTCATGCGGCACGCGTTCAAAATCGTCGAGGACGAGCGTCGTCGCAAAACTGACGGGATCGATGAAGATCACCTTGCCGCCCATCTTGTCGACGGCGATCAACCCGCGGGCTTCGGACGTGTTCATCATTCAAACCTAGGCCGGATCAGGCGGCGCCTCAATGGCAGAGCGATGCAGAGCGCGGTGGGGCGGGTTAGCGCAGCCCGCCCTTCTCAGCGGATGGCGGGCTACGCCTTCGGTCAAACCCGCTCTACAGCTCGCTAATATCCGCTATATCCGCGCGCCAGACCATTGGAGAACGCGTATGACCGATATCGCCGAAGAACAACGCATGATGCGGCAGACGTGCCGCGACTTCGTTGACGACGCCATCATCCCATTCGTTCGTCGGAACTGGCAGCGCGAATGGGACATGAGGCCGGAAGTCCGGCTGCCGGACGAGATACTTGTGGCCGCCGATCGCATCGGCATCCGCACCCTCGGCGTGCCGCCGGAATTCGGCGGCGTCGAACTTGAACGGGCGAGCGAGGTGCAAAGTTTTGCAATTATCGCGGAGGAGATCGCGCGCGGCGATTCCGGGCTGGCCGACAAGCTAGTTCAGAACTGGAAGGTGGCGGTGCTGCTGCGCAATCTCGCGCCGCACCACCTGCAGGAGAAGTGGTTCGGCCGCCTGGTTGCGGACCCGCAATTTCTGCTCGCTCACTGCCTGACCGAGCCGCGTGGCGCGTCCGACCGCTGGCTTCCTTATGACGTGCCAGAAGCCGCCATGCAGACCCGCGCCGTGCGGACGCGCGGCGGATGGGTGATCAATGGCCGCAAGCAGTTCATCTCTAACGGCTACGATGCCGGTCTCTATGTGGTCTATGCCAACACCGATCCCACGGTTGGCATGACCAGGGGCACATCGAGCTTTTTGGCGCCGCGTGACACACCCGGGCTCACGGTGGCGCGCTGCAATGAGACGCTCGGCTGCCGTTTCATGAACAATGGCGAGCTGGTGTTCGAGGAGATGTTCGTGCCTGACGACCACCTGCTGGCCGAGGGCACTGCACTCGGCCAAGCCGGCATCTATTTTCAGCCCGGAAAGATCATCCAGGCCGCCAAGAATCTCGGTGTCGGGGTCCGCGCGTTCGAGGTCACGGCGGACTATGTACAAAACTATGTCCAGGGCGGCCGCGTCCTGATCCGGCACCAAGCTGTGGCGCTGCGGCTCGCCGAGATGGCGACCCGCATCGAGGCGGTACGGGCGCTCCTGGAGCGCGCCGCCCGCGCGGTCGACCAACGCGCCGCCAACGCCGACGCGCTGTGCAACATGGCCAAGCTGTTTGCCTCGGAGGAGATCATGACGGTCGCCCGGCATGCCGTCGAGCTACATGGCGGCAACGGCATGATGCTGGATTTCGGTGTCGAAAAGCTGTTCCGCGACGCCGCCATCTTCCTGCACATGGATGCAACCGCCGACATCTCGCGCTTCAAAATCGTGAAATCGATGTTCCCGGCGACGGCCGGAACATATGCGGGGCCGGAGTGAGCATGAATGGCGGTCCCGGCAGGACTCGAACCTGCGACCTTCGGTTTAGGAAACCGCTGCTCTATCCGGCTGAGCTACGGGACCGATTTGAAGAAGCCATTTTAGTCGTGCGGTTCGAAAGTGCCAGCGTCTCGAATTGGCAGTCACAAGAGGACGTCGGTTCACAAGAAAGCATCGGTCACAAGACGCGTGTTTCGGTGAGGTGAGGAGCTACTCTTCGACGATTTTTTGCCTTTTGCGTATGTGCATTGTGGTCAAATTCGAAATCGGAGATTTTCTTGATTGCGGCAAGAATATGCTCGCCAGGTCAGATACCAGCTCGCGCGGTTGATATGATAGGCTAGCACAACCCATTCGCTGCAACCGGATGCGAAATCGGCTGAAGGGCATTTCATTCAAATATTGCGCTAAAGCCGCTGTTTTAATCTGGCACTTGCGTAATCAAGGTGATTTCGTTCTAAAATTTCGTCCTGCAAGACGAACACCTCAAATGACAGTTTGATGTGACGCAACGCCGCTACCTTGGAGCCGCAACAATTGTTGCGACATCAAGTTCCATTTGGACAATACTGCTGCACTCGATGACCAAGTTTTGACATCATCTTGTGGCTTGATTCTGACCAGATGCGGGGGACTTCAAATATCTTGCCACTGGGCTGAAAGAGAGGCTTTGGCTTCTGCGGAAACGCTGACGTGAAGCCAAGAGCATTGCGATGGGGAGTGCGGGCGCATGGGGCAGACTGCGATAGCCTTAGCATTGACAACTCAGGTTCGCCGCATCTGCGGCGTAAGCTGATTATGTGCAAGTTAGCGTGATGACCTTCAAACGACCTGCGCTTTCAGCAATGATCTTGGCCTTCGCGGCTGTGCTCGCAGCGTTTGGGACGCAGGCACAAGTACCGGCGCGAGCTGTGGATTGCGGGAGTAACAGCGGGACGTCTGGCGAGGTCGTGCGCGTCGTCGACGGCAGATCGTTCGTCCTTGCGGATGGCCGTGAGGTCCGCTTGGCGGCGATTGAAACGCTGCTCCCGGTCCCGGGAGACGAAGACGAGGCGCGCGTGGCGGCTGCGTTCGCCGCCAAGGCGGCCCTTGAGGCTTTGGTGCTTCATCGCGGGGTCGATTTGCGCGTCCTGCGTGGAAGTCCCGATCGCTATGGCCGATTGTTTGCTTACGCTTCCATTCAGAGCCTGGCGGGTGAGACGCTGGTGCAACATGAATTGGTGACAACCGGCCAGGCGCTGGTATGGGGCGCCTTCCTGGCGGAGCCCTGTCGCGCTTACCTGCGTGATGCCGAGCGGGACGCGCGCAGGGGTGGGCTTGGCCTGTGGGGCGATCCGTATTATATCGTCAAACGGGCGGCTAACCCCCTCGATATTCTTGCCGAACAAGGGCGATTCACGCTGGTCACAGGCATGGTGACGTCGGTGCGCGAAAGCGGCGGCTTGTCGTACGTGAATTTTGGGCGGCGCTGGCATGAACAGTTCACGGTCACGATTGCCAAGCGGAACGAGGGTATTTTCGCTAGTGCCGGACTGGCACCGAAGGTGCTCGCGGGTCGCAACGTTGAAGTGCGCGGCTGGATCGAGGAGCGAGGCGGTCCTGCCATCGAGGTGGTACGGCCGGAGCAGATTGAGATCGTCAACTAGGAACCGGCAGCGAGTGTACGTGTGGTGTTGATGACGACGAGCCATCGTAAGTCCTGGAGGCCCGCGGCCGGAGCAGTTGCGGCGGCCCTGATGGCGCTTGCGACGGCAGCCTGTTCATCCTTTTCGGGGGGGCGGCAGATCTTCTTGCCGGATGTGCCCAAGAACCTCGAAGTCACGCCCGCCAGCGTCCGCGAGCACCAGCGCGTGCTCTCGGCCTATGGGGGCGCCTACGAAAATCCGAAGCTCCACGCCAAACTGACCAGCGTGGTGGGTCGGCTGGTCGCAGCCTCCGATCGGCCGGACCTCTCTTACAAAGTAACCATCCTCAATTCGCCTGCCGTCAACGCCTTTGCGCTCCCGAACGGACAGCTCTACGTGACCCGGGGCCTGCTCGGCCTCGCCAACGACAGCTCTGAGTTCGCCTCGGTCATGGCGCACGAAATGGCCCATGTGATCGCGCGCCACGCGGCGACCCGGGAAGAGCAGGTGCGCAAGACAGAACTAATAAGCAACGTCAACGACATGCTGAGCGATTCTCAGGTCGGCGCGATGGCGCTCGCACGCTCGAAGATCCAGCTGGCAAGTTTTTCGCGTTCCCAGGAATTTGAAGCTGACGGCCTCGGCGTCGGCATTGCGGCGCGTTCTGGCTACGATCCCTTTGGCGCCTCCAGGTTGCTAGCTTCGATGGGGCGCAATGCCGAACTGCGCGCGGCTGGCCGCGATCTGCGCGCGCCGGATTTCCTGTCCTCCCATCCGGCCACGCCGGAACGCGTCAAGAACGCCGAGGTCAGCGCCCGCCACGTCCAGGGCAGCGGGCCCGCTGAGCGCGACAAGGCCGCCTACTTGGCAAGCATTAGCGACATGATTTATGGCGAAGACCCGGTCGACGGGTTTGTCCGCGGCCGGCGTTTTCTCCACCCCAAGCTCGGCTTCACCTTCATGGCCCCGGAGGGCTTCGTGCTGGACAATACCGCACAGGCGGTGCTCGGCATGAAGGAGGGCAGCGGCCAAGCGTTGCGGCTTGACGTGGTAAAGGTCTCGCCTGAACAGTCGCTGATCGAATATCTCAACTCCGGCTGGATCGAGAACATTGATAGCGGTTCGGTCGAGGAGCTTGTCGTTAACGGCTTCCTAGCCGCGACCGCCACCGCCACCGGAAATACCACGACCACGGCCGTCGAAAATCAGTGGGTCTTCCGGCTCTATGTCGTTCGCTTCGGCAGCGAGGTCTATCGCTTTATCTTTGCTGCCAAGAACCGTACGCCCGAGGCAGATCGCAGCTTCCGGGAGTCGATCCAGACCTTCCGTCGACTGTCGTTACAGGAAATCCGATCGACCAAGCCGCTCCGCCTGAAAATCGTAAAAGTGCAGCCCGGGGATACCTTGGAAACGCTTGCCACGCGCATGGCCCTCCTCGACCATCAGGTTGAGCGATTTCGTGTCCTCAATGGCCTTGACGCCAGCGAGGAATTGAAGGTCGGCGATCTCGTAAAGATCATCGTCGAGTGATCCGACCTGCCGCTGAGATTGACCGACGACCCGCCGAAGATATCCCCAAAGGAAAACCTACCCAAAACGGACCTTCAGGGCTGGGTAAGCTGGCAAGGGGTAACCTGACCGCAGCAGCCCTGCAGGGCGCGCGGGCGGGACTGACGAAACGCCGCATCGCGTCGTAAGACAAGCTCCGGGGGCATCATGAACCTAGATCCGGAAGTTGACGTCGCTGATTTTCGCGAAGCCCTTCGCCCACAAGCAAGAGAGAGAATGCTTGAGGGCACTGATTTTCGAAGTTTTATCGATTTATCAGCGCTTTCTGCGCGAGGTGCGTGCTTCCAACTCACGAATTTAGGATGAAAAAAGCCCGGCTCGATGCCGGGCTTTTGAAAATCGACGGAATTTAAGCCGCCCTCAGGCCGCTTCGTCCTCGATCACCGGATCATCGCCTTCCGGCGACTTGCCGCGGCGTGGTCCTTTGGCGAGCGCCGCCTCAATTTCCTTGATGGCCTCGGTCTCGGTAATGCGCTGCACCGCCGAAATCTCGCGGGCCAACCGATCAAGTGCCGCTTCGTACAGCTGGCGCTCGCTGTAGGACTGCTCGGGCTGGGTCTCAGAACGGTACAGATCGCGAACAACCTCAGAGATCGCTACGATATTTCCGGAATTGATCTTTGCATCGTATTCCTGCGCTCGGCGCGACCACATCGTGCGTTTGATCCGGGCACGACCTTTCAAGGTCTCCAGGGCACGCTTGACGATCGGCGGCTCCGCAAGCTTGCGCATGCCAACGGCCCCGACCTTCGCGGTCGGAACCCGCAGCGTCATCTTGTCCTTGACAAAGCTGATGACGAACAACTCCAGCTTGTAGCCTGCAACTTCCTGCTCTTCGATCGCCACGATCTGTCCGACGCCATGCGCCGGATAGACGATGAATTCGCTGGTCTTGAACCCTTGCCGTTGGGTCGCCTTTTTTGAAGTCATTCCCTGGTTAACTCCTTGACCCGTCGGCCTGTTGCGACCGGTAGACTTGGCAACGGGAACTCCCCGGCGGCTCCCGCCACGGGAAGCTTGCGTTGCCATGCGACGGCTCGCCGACGAGGGTTTATTAGCGGTCTTTTTCGTCTTGGACCTATGACGCGTTTTGCCTGCCACTGCCGATTGCGTGGATTACACGCCCCTATTTGACGGTTCCCCGGGGAAACTTCGAAAAAATTACGCTCCCGAACGGAGCGTCGAAGCGGAGGTTTTTCTTATGTGCTACGTATATATCACATTATCCGCAGAAATCAAAGCCTTAGAACACGCAAAAGTGTCGATTTAGTCCTGCAATCACGACGAAGAAAGCAAAAATCGTTAACTGTTTGCGGGCCTGATGCAAAACACCGCACCACCCTTAGTCTCCGGTCCCGGGCTCCGAATCGAAATACTTCAGTTTGCCTTTGACGCCATCCCATTCCTTACCGTCGGCAGGTCCTTCCCGCTTCGCGGTTATGTTAGGCCAGGACCGCGAATATTCGGCGTTGAGCTCGAGCCATTGTTCGAGCCCGGGCTCGGTGTCAGGCTTAATGGCTTCCGCGGGGCACTCGGGTTCGCAGACGCCACAGTCGATGCATTCGTCGGGATGGATGACGAGCATATTGGCGCCCTCATAAAAGCAGTCGACGGGACATACCTCAACGCAATCCATGTACTTGCACTTGATGCAGTTCTCGACAACCACATAGGTCATGAACAGGCTCCGGCCGCAACGTGGCTTTGCTCAGCGGGTGCTAGCGCAGGCCGACCCCGCGCGCAACCCTTGCCCCTCAGCCATGTAAGGCGGATGCGATGAAAATGCGACATCACATTCGCGTCGGTGCTTTTCAATTCCCGCGCTACGGTGGCGCACCATCATGAAGAGTTGCCAATCTCCTCGTAAAGTCCTGCAGCTGCTGCCGCATTACCGCGTCGCAATGCCAGTCCGGATATCTTGAGAACTCGAACGCCGCGTTCGAGCGTGACGGTAACCACATCCCCACACTTAACGTCACGACCGGGCGCCGTGACCCTGACGCCGTTGACCCGCACGTGGCCCGCAACAGCCAATGCCGCGGCGGCGCTTCGGGTGCGCACGATCCGCGCATTCCACAGCAACCGGTCGATCCGTTGCCGGTCTGCCGGCGCGGTCTCAGCGGCGCTCCTTGGCGTTCGCCTCGAGCTGGGCCTTGAGCGCCGCCAGCTTGGCGAACGGCGAGTTGGGGTCGGGCTGCTTCTCGCGCTCGCGACGTGGTCCGTAGTCGCGTCGGTCATTGTGCTCATTGCGGTCTTTCACCAAGTTTACGCGCTCGCCGCGTGGGCGCTCCGAACGATCATCTTGACGTTGACCATGCTTTCTTTGGCGGCGGTCGCCGCCGTCATCGCGCTCGTGCCGCAATTCGCCTCGCAGATCGCGCCCATGACGATGCTGCGCGATGGGCTTTTCGATCGACGCTTCGACAATGCGTTTAGTGCTGCGCTCTGCAGCAGGGGCGCGCTCCGCTGTGGACTCAGGGAGCGGCGCCGCGCTCTGGGTATGGCGGGGGTGCTGTCGTCGAGGCGGACGCCGCGGACCACGCCGCTCTTCGCTGCGACCACCCGGGCGCCATACTTCGACCAGCTCCGGTTCGATCGCCACTGCGGATACTTGCAGCGATGCCGGATCGGCGGACGCTTCGTCCGGCGTCACTACCGCAGCATCTGACTTGGACGCGGGTACCTCCGTGGCGGCTGTTGTCCCGACAACAACTTCGGCGGCCGTGGTCGCATCCGATGCACCTTCAACCCCCGCCCTTGCCGCCTCCGCGGCGTGGCCCGATGCAAGCGATGCCATCCCTTGAGGTGTCAGGTCATCAGAACTAGGGTCGTGGTCGATCTCGTCGGCGCCAACCGAAGCTTCGGCTTCTGCCGGAGAAGAGTTGGCCACACTATCTGCTGCTGGTGCCGCTCCGGTCGTAGTCTGGTCGCCGGTGATTGCAGCCGCATCTGGTGCCACCGGCATTGTCGGCTCAGCATCCGCTTTGACGGGTTTCGGCCGCTTCTCCATCCGGTAGCCGAGCGCGCGCAGGATCGAGGCCAAATCTTCTCCGGAAGACCCCGTGAGCGAGGTCATCGCCTGGGTAACGGTGAAGCCGATGCCCTCGAAGGCGCCCGTAGGTTGGGGAGCAACCGATCCCGGCCGCCAGGTGAGCGCTGGACGAATCAAGTCGGCAAGACGCTCCAGAATATCGACTCTCACGGCTCGCTCACCACACACGCGATAGCCGATGGTGCGGTAGAGCGGACGCTGCACTTCCTTATCGGCCGGAAATGAAGTGCGACCACTCGCTGCGAGCCGCTGCAACTCGTCGAGTCCCTTTATATCGTGCCCCCCATGCTTGAGTACCCAAAGCTGCGCCGCCAATGCGCGCGGCGCGGGCTTGAGCAAAAGCGGGACGTAGACGTGATATGCGCCGAACCGCACACCGTGCTTGCGCAGGATGCCTCGCAGGGTCTGGTCGAGGCTCTTGAGATCGTCGGCGACCTTGCCGCGTTCAAGAACGCCGAGTGCTTCTACGAGCTGGTAGGCGATGCCGCGGGCAAGCCCGGTGATCTCTTCGGCCGCGCCCAGCACGAACAGTGGCGCGAGCAGCCGCTCGATATGGGTGCGCGTCCACAAGTCGAGACGGATCTGCACAGCTTCAAGCGCGGCGCCAGTCAGCTGCTCGTCAGCGAGGATGCGCACCCGCGGACGCAATACGGTGTCGCCTGCGATGATCTTGGCCACCGGCTCGCCGATCCAGCGGATTGTCGCATCCGAAGTCAGCACAAACTGCGAGTCGGGCGCGTGGGCGAGCTTGTTGGCGCGTGCTTCGATTTCGCCTGACAGCGCCTTCTGCGCTGCCGCCGACAGCGCCTTCGCGTCCGTACCGCCGGATGTCGGGTCGGGTGCGAAGCGGAAGCCATCGAGCCGACCGATGGTATGGCCTTCGACCAAAACTTCGCCGGTCTTGGTGATTTCCGTTTCCAGCATCGCATTCTCTCGCAACCGTCGCATCAGCACGCTGGTGCGGCGGTCGACAAAGCGTTCCGCCAATCGCTCATGCAGCGCATCAGAGAGCCTGTCCTCGATGGCGCGCGTAACGCCTTGCCAGTGGTCAGGGTCACCGAGCCAGTCCGGTCGGTTGGCCGCAAACGTCCAAGTCCGGATGTGCGCGATGCGCGCCGAGAGTGTGTCGATGTCGCCGTCGATATGATCTGCCTGTGCGATCTGGCGGGCAAACCAATCGTCCGGAATCCTACCTTCTCGGAGCAGAAAACCATAGAGGGTCGCCACCAGTTCGGCATGTGCCGCAGGAGATATTTTCCGGTAGTCGGGTATTTGGCACACGTCCCACAACCGCGCGATCGCGGCTCGACTGTTGGCGCGCGCGCGCACCTCGTCATCGCGTGCTGCGTGCTCAAACACCAAAATGTCCTCGGCAACGGGAGCGCGGGTGAGGCAGGGATGCCCCGGCAGCATTGCGAGCGAAGCCGCAAGCGCACCGGGCGACGAAAAGTCGAGTTCCGAGTTACGCCACTGCAACACTTTGACGGGCTCGAAACTATGGCTCTCAAGGGCATGAACGAGTTCGGCGTCAAACGGCGCACAGCGCCCTGTGGTGCCGAAGGTGCCGTCGCGGGTGGCACGGCCGGCGCGACCCGCGATCTGGGCGAATTCAGCCGGACTAAGGCGACGGAACTGATAACCGTCGAACTTACAGTCCGACGCAAACGCGACGTGATTGACGTCGAGATTGAGTCCCATGCCAATCGCGTCGGTAGCAACGAGGTAATCGACGTCGCCGGACTGGTACAGTTCAACCTGGGCATTGCGCGTGCGCGGCGACAGCGCCCCGAGTACGACGGCCGCGCCGCCGCGCTGCCGCCTGATCAATTCCGCAATGGCGTACACCTCATCTGCGGAGAACGCCACGATCGCGGTGCGGCGCGGCTGGCGCGTGATCTTCTTTTCACCCGCGTAAGTGAGTTGCGACAAACGCGGGCGGCTGAGGATATTGGCGCCCGGCAACAACTTTTCCACCATCGGGCGGACCGTGGCGGCACCCAATACGAGCGTTTCCTCGCGACCCCGGCAGTTGAGCATGCGGTCGGTGAAAACATGGCCGCGATCGAGATCAGCGCCGAGTTGGACCTCATCAACCGCGACGAACGCCACATCAAGATCGCGTGGCATTGCCTCGACGGTCGATACCCAAAAGCGAGGATTGGCGGGCTTGATCTTCTCTTCGCCGGTGATGAGCGCGACAGCCTCTGCGCCCGCGCGCTCCGCAACTTTGTTGTAGATCTCGCGGGCCAGAAGTCGCAGTGGCAGCCCGATCAGACCTGAGGAATGCGCCAACATGCGCTCAATGGCGAGATGCGTCTTACCGGTATTGGTGGGCCCCAGCACCGCGGTGACACCGTAGCCTCGGGCCCGCGAGTCGCGCTCCCCATGGAAACTAAACGAGATCGGCATCGAAGCCTCCGCCGGCGCACCGACCGGCCAGCGCGTCAAACGAGGTATCTGCATCACAATGTGACGGAAGCCAAGGAGTTATGCCGAGGCCCTTAACGCCTGTGAACCAAGCCCGAACAAAGCGCGCCCGAATCGCTGACTCGACTCCATTGAGATTTGTTCTCATCCACATGTAGTAAGCTGACGAACCGAACCCACCAAATCATGAATAAATCGATGCGAATTCGCGCAGCGACAGGATTTCGATCGGAAGCAGCAAGCAGACACCCCTGTAAATTTCGATTCCATATTGTCAAGGCCCATAAGCCACGCGGCGGCGTGGATTTCTGCAAAGCAAGACCGGCTCAGCGCGCCGCGGCGGTGGCAGGCGTCGAGCGAGGGGTTGCAACTGCGATGAATTGTGTGGCTTCAAGGACCCCCTGGCCCAATGGAGTCTGAAGCGCAAGCCGATACGGCACAACGATCCGGGTTCCAGGGATCGGCGCCAGCCATATTTCCATGTCCCGCTGCGCCATCAGATATTTGATCGCCGGTCGTTCGGGCACATGACCAGCCAGCGGTATAAACTGCACCCCGCATACGGCGACAGGTCCTTGGTATCCCTTTTGCGCGCGAACCCTTTCTACACGCTTGAAACTCAACTGCAAATCGAACCGCATGCGGCCGTCGAAAATCGGAAGTGTGCGCCGACATGCCTCCGGCGAAACGGGATCGCCGATGCCCGGTACCCGTATCAACCCGGCGCTCATAGGATCGACAACGCCGCGCCTATGGGCATCCGTTATAGGGATTCGGTCCGGATTGGGTGTGGTCGGGGGTTCAACGACCAGGTCCTTGACGGTTCCGGCGCCCAACACAATTCGCAGCTCCTCGACCCGCTTGTCATTGTTTATGGTTGATACAAAGGACGTAGGCCCCAGATTATCGCCGCGCACAGTGCCTCTGGAGGCGGCGTTCCCCTCGCCGGTCGCAAACACCCGCAACAAGCCAGTCGTCATCCCGCTCGCGGCTGCGGTGAATTGATCGTCGCCGATTTCAATGACCCAGGCACCCTTGCCGATTGGGACACCCGCCAAGGTGGCGATGTAACGGGCATCGAGCTTTCCCTGCGCACAGGCGCAGCCGGATGTGAGGCAGATCGTCACTACCGCCGCGCAGGCGAGGTGAAGACCGCGAGAGATGGTGGTCGGCCTCCAATGCACCCCAGATCCTTTCGATCGTGCGCAGTGGCTATTTTGGGCAGGGTAACCCTTGTCGGGGCGGATTAAGTCGATTGTGTGGTCCATTCTCGGGCCGCCGGCAAGTCCAACCAGCCAAAATTTTCTGTGGCTCCAGGCGGTCACAGAGATCCCGAAGGCCTGCCGCCGAATTTCGGCGGGTGAATTGAGTTTGCGGCCCGAACTTGACGTCCCTTGCGCTGATCATTATAGGTCCGCGGTCCAATCGAACCCAAGATTTCCCTGCTCCGCCAAGTTTCAAGGCGCGGGCGCATGATTGCCAGAGGTATCCATGTCGCGGCGGTGCGAATTGACCGGCAAGTCGGCCCAGGTCGGCCATAAGGTCAGCCACTCAAATATCAAGACCAAGCGACGTTTTTTGCCCAACCTGATAAACGTCACGTTAATTTCGGACTCGCTCGGCCGCACGGTAAGACTTCGGATTTCCGCCAACGCGCTCCGCAGCGTCGATCATCGCGGCGGACTCGATGCCTTCCTCGTCAAAGCGCATGATGCCGAGCTGTCGCGGCGGGCGCTTGAACTGAAGCGCCAGATCGCCAAAAAGCTCGCGGCGACGGATTGACTGGGATAAGTTCCCCTGCTGAGCGTCATAGTCGCAGGTGGGCAAAAAGCGAAGCGTGCCCGCCCTCGAGTTTTCCTCGTTGAGGGTCCTTGTGGTCAGGCGCGAAGACGCGCCTTTGCCCATCCCCCACTATAAGCTCTGTTTGTAGAGAAGCTTAGCTCTATTCGTAGGCGAGCTTGAACTGCAGCAGCACCGTGCGCTGCAGGATCGAAAAATTATCGTCCGAAATCAGCGTCAAGACGGTGTCGCCGTTCACGTTCACATGGACGCTGAGCCCTTCCATGTTGTCGATCTGATAGCCCAAATCGGCAAACAGCAGGCCGGTTCCATCGACTTGTGCGCCCGGTGCGATGTCCGCGATCGCGATTCGGCGCAACCGCATGGCAATGCCGGTCCACCAGGTGAATCGGCGCTCCAACAGCAGGACGTCGCCGGAAGGCAGGGTGACGCTGTCGCTGATATCGAAGTTGTCCCGCCGTTTCACCGAGAATTCGCCTGGCATCGCGCCGCCAATCAAAAAGGCCCTGAGGTCGCCGTTAGCATCAAGGCCGCGTTCAGAAAACGCCATCAAAGCCCCGGCGAGCCTGCCGTTGCGAGGTGCGAACGTGAGCGCCTCGAGGCCCTTGTTATAGGGCAAATGCGAAATGGCGGCTGGCGTCGGGACCACTTCGGCGCGAGCCAGCACGCCCTGCCGAGCGAAATCGAAACGCACGATGCGGTTCACGCGCTCGATGCCCACATAAAACCACCCGTCCCGCTCGGCCAGCGACTCGGTATCGAACCATCCACGCGCTGCGAGCGTGCGGCCGTCAGGGCCGAGCATCGGCGCCATTGTGGCGTCAGCGATGCCGATGGGTCGGTCGTGTTCATGGACGATGCGGGCGGTAAGCCATCGTCCCTTGTCGCTGAGGGAGACGAAATGTTCGCCGTCCGGTGCGACGCGAATCGCCGAAAATCCTCCGAATTCCGAATAGGACGATTTCAGTTCAAGCCCTCCGAGATATTCCAGGCTGCCGAAGCGGCGCTGGTCAGGTGTGCTGACGCTAAATGCAGCGATTGGCCGAGCTTCGATCGTGATGCCCACCGGAAGGTCGACTGCACTGCGCTGAGCATTGACAGGAGAAGCGGCCGCAACGGCCGTGCAGGCGACCAACACAGTTGCCAAGCGCCGGCCGGGCACGAAGCGGTAATGAATCGAGTCGGCCGATCCGCTGCGGCTATGTCCGCGGTGCCGGCGGGCTTGCCTCGGACAAAGTCCCGTCACGCGTGCAGCCGGCGCAGCGGCCGCGGGACCGGCTCGGACACCGGTCCGTCGTCGAACAACTCGGCGAGTTTTTCGATCATGGCGCCACCGAGCTCCTCGGCGTCGACAATGGTTACGGCGCGCCTGTAATAACGCGTTACGTCATGGCCGATTCCGATCGCGATCAGCTCCACCGGGGAGCGCTGCTCGATATCCTCGATCACCCAGCGCAGGTGGCGCTCCAGATAGTTACCGGCATTGACTGAGAGCGTGGAATCGTCAACCGGCGCGCCGTCCGAAATCATCATCAGGATCCTGCGCTGTTCGGTGCGTGCCAGCAGACGCTTGTGGGCCCAATCCAGCGCCTCGCCATCGATATTCTCCTTGAGTAGTCCCTCTCGCATCATCAGCCCGAGATTGCGCCGTGCCCGCCGCCACGGCGCGTCGGCGGATTTGTAGATGATGTGGCGGAGGTCGTTGAGGCGACCCGGATTGGCGGGCTTGTTGGCCGCCAGCCAAGCCTCGCGCGACTGGCCGCCTTTCCAAGCGCGGGTGGTGAAGCCAAGAATCTCCACCTTGACGCCGCAGCGCTCAAGGGTGCGCGCCAAAATGTCGGCGCACGTGGCCGCCACCGTAATGGGACGGCCCCGCATCGAACCGGAATTGTCGAGCAGCAGGGTCACGACGGTGTCGCGGAAATTGGTATCCTTCTCGCGCTTGAACGACAAGGGATGCATGGGATCGATGATGACGCGCGACAGCCGCGCCGGGTCGAGCAATCCCTCCTCCAAATCGAATTCCCACGAACGGCTTTGCTGCGCCATCAGACGGCGCTGCAGTCGGTTGGCGAGCCGAGACACCACGCCCTGCAGATGGGCGAGTTGCTTGTCGAGATAGCCGCGCAGGCGATCGAGCTCCTCCGGCTCACACAGGTCCTCGGCCGCAATGGTCTCATCGAATTTTGTGATGAACGGCTTGTAATCGGGGCCGCGGGGTTCATTTTTCCCACTGTGGCGCGGTCGCCATGGCTCGGCAGGATTTTCGGAATCGCCCATTTCGGAATCGTCCGGAATGTCGGCAGTCGGCGCGTCCGTCGCCTCCGCGGCGCTGTCGGGAAGATCCTCAGTGGATGCATCAGCCTGTTCGAGGCTCATGCGCTGGCTGTCCTCCGACTCGGAGGATTCCCCTTCCTCGCCTTTCTCGTCCTGGCGTCCGTCGTCGTTGCGTTCGTCGCTGTCGTCCTCGTCGTCCTCGTTGCTGCGGTCGTCACCCATGT
The DNA here is from genome assembly GCA_035311445.1 of Xanthobacteraceae bacterium. GTDB lineage: Bacteria > Pseudomonadota > Alphaproteobacteria > Rhizobiales > Xanthobacteraceae > JAJPKK01. The sequence goes on from DATGCX010000424.1 coordinate 24,297, forward strand.
CAAGCGAGTCTAGCAGATCATGGACGGCATCGCCGAATCTCCGCTGGTCCTCGATCATGTCCTCGAGGCGATCGAGTTCGCGGCCGGCGCGTCCTTCGATCCAACTTCGCCACAGCTCCACCAGGCGCCGCGCGGCCGGCGGCGGCGCTTGGCCAGTGAGGCGCTCGCGCACCAGCATGGCGAGCGCCTCTTCGATCGGTGCGTCGGCGCGATCGGTGATCTCGTTGAACTTGCCGCGATGAAACTTATCGTCCAGCATAGCGGTAAGGTTTTTCGCGATACCGTACATGCGTCGCGCCCCGATCGCCTCCACCCGGGCCTGCTCGACCGCTTCGAACACCGCGCGTCCCTGCTGGCTGGCTGGCAGCAGGCGCCTATGGATTGCGTTGTCGTGACATGCCATCCGCAGCGCGATCGCGTCGGCATGGCCGCGCACGATTGCGGCATCGCTAGCCGTCAGCTTGCGCGGTGGCTCCGGCAGCCGTGCCTTGCCGCCCGCCATGCCGGGCCGCTCGGCCGCGAACGAAACCTCAAGCTCCGGCTGGCGCGCGATGGCGCGCAGACACCCTGTCACGGCGCGTTTGAACGGCTCGTTTGGGGCTTCCTTGGCCGGGGTCTTGGGTTTGATGTTCGAAGACATGAGCTTAACGATACGGCAGCTGGCACTTTATTCCGTTAAGAGTAGAGCCTATGTTGTTGCCTCATAGAGGATCACCATGGCGGAACCCGAGAATCATACCTTGCATCTTCTCCGAAAAATACCGGTGCAATTGGCGCGTTGGACAGCAAATTGGACGACAAGATCGCCTCGCTGGACAGTAAGATCGACCGCAATCACGAAGAACTCCAGAAGCGCATTGACAGTCTCCGCCAAGCCATGCTTGGCGAGAGTGTTTTCGGCCGTTAGGCCACCGCCGAATTCGACGAGCGGCTTTCTGCCCTCGAACAGCGTGTCTCCGCGCTCGAAAACCGCGGGTGAGTTTCCGGTATTCAGCCTCAAAAACATCTCAACTCAGCGCCACGTTGACCGATGATTCCGGCAACTCCTGGCCGAAGCAGCGCTGATAGAATTCGGCAACGAGGGGGCGTTCGAGCTCATCGCATTTGTTGAGGAATGTGAGCCGGAACGCAAATCCGATATCCCGGAAGATATCGGCGTTCTCCGCCCAGGTGATGACCGTGCGCGGGCTCATCACGGTGGAAAGGTCGCCGTTCATAAAGGCATTGCGGGTAAGGTCGGCAACCCGCACCATTTTATTGACGATGTCACGGCCCGCATCAGTGCGATAGTGCCTCGCCTTTGCGAGCACGATTTCAACCTCGTTGTCGTGAGGCAGATAGTTCAGCGTGGTGACGATGGACCACCGGTCCATCTGGGCCTGATTGATCTGCTGGGTTCCATGGTAGAGCCCCGAGGTATCGCCGAGGCCCACCGTGTTGGCGGTCGCAAACAACCGGAATGCCGGATGCGGCTTAATGACTCGGCTCTGGTCGAGCAACGTCAGCCGGCCCGAGGACTCCAGCACGCGCTGGATCACAAACATAACATCGGGACGGCCCGCGTCGTATTCGTCGAAGACCAGCGCGACGTTGTGCTGATACGCCCAGGGCAGAATTCCGTCGCGAAACTCGGTGACTTGCTGGCCTTCGCGGATAACGATCGCGTCCTTGCCGATGAGGTCGATACGGCTGATGTGGCTGTCAAGATTGACGCGCACGCAGGGCCAGTTGAGCCGCGCCGCTACCTGCTCGATATGGGTCGATTTTCCCGTGCCGTGATATCCGGTCACGATGACGCGGCGATTGCGGGCAAATCCGGCGAGAATCGCAAGTGTGGTTGGGCGATCGAATCGATAATCTGAATCAATGTCCGGCACGTGCTCGTCGGGCTCCGCATAGGCCGGCACTTCCATATCGCTGTCGAAGCCGAACATTTGCCGGACGGATACCCTAATGTCCGGCAGTGGTGCGGCGAGTTCGGTTACGGCGGTCATCGGTCCTCCGTGCATGAAGTCCCAGAGATCTCCAGCGGATGCAAGGGGACCCGCGGACCATGGGCTCATGCCCGGCCCGGTACTACGCCCAAAATCTATGACTTGCGAATTTCGGCGCCTCGACACACGGTATCGGCGAGGCGCGCAGCGGCTCGCGTTAGGCAAATCGCATGTCGATATCAATTTAACAGAAAGCCCTCAGGTGGCGGAAGCCGTCGGTGCTGACATAAGCGGCATCGCGTTGCGGTTCAGCAGCGCCGTATTCCCAGTCGGCAATCACCTTATGTTATTGAAAACAGAATAGAATTCTTCTAAATATGAGATCTTCCGCAGTGGTCGATCCATGCGCACCGCGATGAGCTTACAACCGAGCCAAGCTAAATCAGCAGAATCCGGTCTTCTTCAGATAATTGTAGGCCTCGATGATCTCACGCAGCTTGTCTTCTGAGGCCCGATCGCCGCCATTGGCATCAGGATGATGGCGTTTCACCAATTCCTTAAACCGCGCCTTGACGTCGCGGCCAGCCGCGCCATCTTCAAGCCCGAGCGCGTGAAGCGCTTTGCGCTCTGCATTGCGCACGGTGCGTCGCTCTGCCTCGGCGCGAGATTGTGCCGCGCCGCCCAACTCCCGCAGGATATCGAACGGATCAACAGAGCTGATGCCTTCGACAAACAGCCGGCCGACTTTTGCCTTGCCGCGCCCATTGCCGCCAATCGTTCCGAGCCGCCAGGTCGGAAGATGTCCGGTGAGCGCATCCTTCTGATAGCGTGCGACAGCGTCGTCGCTCATGCCGGCAAAAAAATTATAGGACTGATTGTACTCGCGAACGTGCTGGAGACAGAAGCGCCAGTATTCGTGCTCCCGATTGCGACCCTTCGGCGCGCGGTGGCTCGCCGATTCTGCGCAATTCGGCCAGTCGCAGCAGGGCCGGTCGGCCCGTAGCCTGCGATCCTCGGTCGGCTTGACCCTGATGCGATCATATAACGGCGAGTCGAACTTCATCGCTTATTATGCGGAGAATTTAGCGCATTGCGCAAGCTTGACAGATGTGATGAGACATGTTTGGAGGCAGGATTGCCGTTTGTGGGATCGTAAGGCCGCTGCTAACGTCCTCGCTGCCGGAGTCCTGATGAGTGCGCAAGAAACCATTTCCCGGAAGCTCACTGAAGCCTTCGCTCCGCTGAGCTTGAAGGTGCTTGATGAATCCCACCAACACGAAGGGCATGCCGGACATCGAGCGGGGGGAGAGACGCATTTCAGGATCTATATCGTGGCTGATGCGTTTCGGGGGAAGAGCCGACTCGCCCGCCATCGCATGATTAATGAAACGCTTGCCGCTGAGCTCAAGTCCGGTGTGCATGCGCTCGCAATACACGCGGCAGCGCCGAATGAAACCTTGTGAGTTTCGAACGGATGCGCCAAATAAAAACGGCGGCGTTGTGAAGTGAGCAAAGCGAACGGACCCAGACCGCGTCGGGTGGGCACGGCGCGAGGGGGAACGCGTTAATCCAAGAGGCCGTGCTTTGCGCCTTCGCCTGACGCTACACACTGCTCTCAACAGTTCCCTCCCTTCGCCAGCCACTGAACAGCCAGCTCGCGTAAACTCCGATCAATACAGCCGCAAGGCCGAACCAGGTGACGGCGTAACCGAGGTGATTGTTCGGCAAGCTCGGCCGCAAGCGGCCGGCACGGGGCAACCCGCCGGGCGGTTCGGGGCTCTCCAATTCTACATAAAAAGGCGCAACGCCGATTCCCTTGGCGGCTGCCATGGCGGCGGAATCGCGAGCGAACCAGATGTTGCGGACTGAATCGCTTGCCGGCGTGAACAGTCCGGGTTTTTCCGGCCAGCGAAGCACCCCGACCAGTTTGATCGGGCTCTCGATCTGACCCTGCACGCGTGCCGTAGGATCCTGCTTGCCGTCAGGCACGAAGCCCCGATTAACCATGACGAGTGCGCCATCGGCGAGGCGCGCCGGCGTGAACACCCAATAGCCCGGGCCTCCGCCAGCCTCGTGCAAGGTTGAACCACCCGTATAGACCAGAGCTTCCTGGTCGTTGAGAAACTTTGCCGTCATAGTGACACGAAGGAATTCATCTTGTGCAGCCGTAAGCCTCGGCCATTCGGCAGACGGCGGCAGCGCGACCGGCGCCGTCGAGAGGCGATGCTCGAGGGTCGCGATCAGTCCCTCCTTCCAGGCTTTGCGATCCAGTTGCCACAGCCCGAGCGAGATCAAGACCCCCAGCGCCATCGCAGCCGCCAGGCTCGGCACCCACACGCCGCGACGCAGGCTCTCTCGCACCGCATCGCCCGCCATTATGGACCTAGCTTGCGTTCAAGCCGCCCCTCGGCGGCCCTGTGGTGATACTGGAGGGCGATCAGCAGGCCCTTCATGGGACGCAACGGCCCGAGCGTGGTGAGCAGGATCAGTGGCCCCCACAGCACCGCATGGAGCCAGAACGGCGGCTGATAAAGCGCCTCCACGATCAACGCGCTCCCTACCACGATGAATCCCGAGAGGAAAATGATGAACACCGCCGGTCCGTCACCGGCGTCCATAAAGGCGTAGTCAAGACCGCAGGTTTGGCAATGTGCCCGCAAGGCGAGAAAGCCCTGGAATAGTTTACCCGTGCCGCAACGTGGGCAGCGGCACATCAACCCGGCAAACAGCGGAGATGCCATCGGTCGGGAACTCTGATCCGACATGAAGCCTCGCTAAAAGGGGCGGCAGACGCCGCCCCTTTCTGTCCGAAAAGAAGTCGCAAGACTAGTGTCCGGCGGCGTGCGACGCACCTGCGCCCCAAACATATATGCAGGCGAACAGGAATAGCCATACCACGTCGACGAAGTGCCAGTACCAGGCAGCGAACTCGAACCCGATATGTTGTTTGGGCGTGAATTGGCCAGCCAGAGCGCGGATCAGGCACACGGTCAGAAAGATCGTGCCTATGATGACGTGGAATCCGTGGAAGCCGGTGGCCATGAAGAATGTCGCGCCGTAGATGTGGCCAGCGTAATGGAATGGCGCGTGCATGTATTCGTAGGCTTGAATAGAGGTGAACGAGATACCAAGCACGATGGTGAGCACGAGGCCCCATTTGAGACTGTCGCGATCGTCATGCAGCAGCCCGTGGTGCGCCCAGGTCACCGTGGTGCCGGAGGTCAATAGAATGAGCGTGTTGAGGAGCGGCAGGTGCCATGGATTGAACGTTTCGATCCCGTTCGGAGGCCACACATGGCCGATGAAATCACCGCGCATCACCTGGTGGACGTCGGTCGGGAACAGCGCGGTCGAGAAATACGCCCAGAACCACGCGACAAAGAACATCACCTCGGAGGCGATGAACAGGATCATGCCGTAGCGGTGCGAGAGCTGCACGACCCGGGTGTGATGACCTTGATGCTCGGCCTCCTCCACCACGTCGCGCCACCATGACAACATCGTGTAGAGCACCCCGATGGTGCCGACGCCGAAGAGGTACGGGGCCGCCGCAAAGGAGTGGTGCATCCAGGCGATTGCGCCGACCGCCATGATGAAGGCCGACACCGAGCCGACCGCCGGCCACGGGCTGGGATCGACCAAGTGGTAGTCGTGATGAGGTTTCGCGTGCGCGTCGGCCATTTCCTTCTCCGTCTTTGTACTTCAGCGCGGCCCGGCCAAGGCGCCGGCCCCTAAATTTTTTGCCCCACCTTGGCGGCGCCCTCCGCAACGCCCGCCCGTGGCGGCCGCACAGGAAAGAACGTATAGGACAGTGTAACGGTATTCAGATCGTCCTGGTCGGGATCCTGCATGAGGACCGGATCCACATAGAAGACCACCGCCATCTCACGTTTCTCGCCGGGCGCAAGCCGTTGCTCGGTAAAGCAGAAGCAGTTGATCTTGACGAAATAGCCGCCGATAGTAGGCGGTGTCACGTTGTAGGCGGCCTGTCCGACGGTCTCGCGCGCCGACAGATTGGTTACCGTGTAGTAGACTGTGACAACCTCGCCAAGCCTGACCTCGATGGAGGTGCGCTCCGGCTCGAATCGCCACGGCAATCCGGCGCTTACATTGGCATCGAACCGTACCGCGATCTTGCGATCGGAAACTTGGACCGGCGCCATGCTGGCGATCTGCGGAGTCCCCCCAAAGCCGGTCGTTCTGCAAAACCAGCTGTAGAGCGGCACTGCCGCATAGGCGAGGCCCACCATAAATGCGACAAACACCCCACAGGCCGCCGCGACCAGGATGTCGGATGACGGATGACGGACTCTACCGGGAGCGGCTCGTTCGTCACTCTCAGGCCTTTGCTCGATGCCCATCACGCTCTGTCGCCCGTCATCTGACATCTGTCATCCGTCATCTGTCTCACAGCGGCCGCTGCAACACGCCGGGGCCGAGCTTGACGATGGTGACCACGTAGAACAGAAGCACCAGCGCGCCGAGAGCAAGCGCTATAGCGATCGAACGGGCGCGGCGGCGGCGCTTCTGTTCCTCGGTGAGGACAATGCCGTTCTCGTTGTCCTTGTCGTCCATGCCGGCACTTGCTCCTCATAACAAGCCGCGGCCAAGGGCGCCCAACCGATCATCGATCAGGAGCGCAGTGAACAACACGAAGAGGTAGAGGATCGAAACGCCAAACAGTCGTTTGGCCGCACGATCCCCCTCGTCTGCGTCACCCAGAATCTTGATCCGGATGGAAAGCCAGACCATAGCGGCGCCGGCCAGGATCGCGGTCGCCCCGTATAGGGGACCGGAATAACCCAGCAGCCACGGCAATGCGCCGACCGGAGCCAGTACCATCGAGTAAAGCAGAATCTGTCGCCGCGTCTCTGAATAGCCGGCGACCACGGGCAACATTGGAATGCCGGCGCGGGCGTAATCTTCGGCACGCCACAGCGACAGCGCCCAGAAATGAGGTGGTGTCCAGAAGAATATAATGAGGAATAAGAGCACCGATTCGAGCCCGACGGTGCCCGAGGCGGCGGCCCAACCGATCATCGGCGGGAATGCGCCAGCCGCACCGCCGATAACGATGTTTTGCGGCGTCGTGCGTTTGAGCCGCATGGTGTAGATCGCCACATAAAAAAAGATCGTGAAGGCGAGGAGTGCGGCGGCCAGCCAGTTGGCGACGAGCCCCAGCACCGCGACCGAGCCGAACGCCAGCGTCATCCCAAAAGCGAGAGCCTCCTGGGGCATAACCCGGCCGGCAGGTATCGGCCGCCGCGCCGTCCGCGACATTACGGCATCAACGTCGGCGTCAAACCACATATTGAGCGCGCCGGCGGCTCCGGCCCCGATCGAGATGCACAGCAGCGCCGCGAATCCCAGTACCGGATGTAGATGGCCGGGCGCGACCATGAGGCCGACAAGCGCTGTAAACACCACGAGCGACATCACTCGCGGTTTCATCAGTGCAACATAGTCGCCAACTGCGGCTTCGCTGATGGCGAACACCGCAGGTTGGCGGTTCTCATCGGCGGCGACGTCTGTCATGTAGTATCTACGTTGGCCGAGGCCCCGTTTCACCTCAACGCGTTCAAAAATTCTTCGGCCCCGACTTCCATCCGATGCTGCCGTGGCCGCAGGGAATTTTGCCAAGATCGTCGCGCTTCATCTGATCCGTGGCAGCACCTCGAACTGATGGAATGGTGGCGGCGACGGCAGGGTCCATTCAAGCGTGGTCGCGCCGGGACCCCACGGGTTGTCGGCAGCCTTCTCCTTGCGCATGAAGGCGCGCACCATGCCGTAGAAGAAGATCAGCACGCCGATGCCAGAAATGTAGGACCCGAATGACGACACCATGTTCCAGCCGTGATAGGCGTCCGGATAATCGACGTAGCGGCGCGGCATGCCGGCAAGGCCGAGGAAGTGCTGCGGGAAGAAGACCATGTTCACGCCCACGAACGTGACCCAGAAGTGCAGCCTTCCGATCCAGTCTTCGTACATGTAGCCGGTGATCTTCGGGAACCAATAGTACCAGCCGGCAAAGATCGTGAAGACGGCGCCGAGCGACAGCACATAGTGGAAGTGCGCCACCACGTAGTAGGTGTCCTGCAGCAGCCGATCGACCGCGGCATTCGCCAGCACGACGCCGGTGACGCCGCCGATCGTGAACAGGAAGATGAACCCGATCGCCCACAGCATCGGCGTCTTGAACTCGATGGAGCCGCCCCACATGGTGGCGATCCAGGAGAAGATCTTCACGCCGGTCGGCACCGCGATCACCATGGTGGCGGCGACGAAATAGGCCTGGGCGCCGCTCGACATGCCGACCGTATACAAGTGATGCGCCCACACCACGAAGCCGATCACGCCGATCGCCACCATCGCATACGCCATACCGAGATATCCGAACACAGGCTTCTTGCTGAATGTGGCGACGATCTGGCTCACCATGCCAAAGCCCGGCACGATCAGAATGTAGACCTCCGGGTGGCCGAAGAACCAGAACAGGTGCTGGAACAGCAGCGGATCGCCGCCGTAGTTGGGATCAAAGAACGCGGTGCCGAAATTGCGGTCGGTCAGCAGCATGGTGATGGCGCCGGCAAGTACTGGCATGGCGAGCAGCAACAGAAACACCGTCACCAGAATCGACCACACGAACAACGGCATCTTGTGCAGTGTCATGCCGGGCGCCCGCATGTTCAAAATCGTCGTGATGAAGTTGATGGCGCCGGTGATCGAGGAGGCACCCGCAAGGTGCAGCGACAGGATGGCAAAATCGACTGCAGGCCCCGGGTGTCCGGTGATCGACGAGAGTGGCGTATAGATCGTCCAACCGGCACCAACGCCGTTAGTGCCGGACGCGCCTTCGACAAAGGTCGAGGTGATCAACAGCGCGAATGAGGCCGGGAGCAACCAGAACGATATGTTGTTCATGCGCGGGAACGCCATGTCGGGCGCCCCGATCATCAGCGGCACGATCCAGTTGCCGAATCCGCCGATCATCGCCGGCATCACCATGAAGAAGATCATGATCAGGCCGTGAGCCGTGGTGAACACATTGAACATCTGCGTATTGTGGAAAATCTGCAGGCCGGGATCCTGCAATTCCATGCGCATGGCGATCGACATCGCGCCGCCGATCACGCCGGCCATGATGGCGAACACCAGGTACATCGTGCCGATGTCCTTGTGATTGGTCGAATACACGAAGCGCCGCCAGCCGTTCAGGTGGCCGTGGTCGCCGTGAGTTTCGTGCGCTGTGGCGTGGGTATCCATCTGTCTCGTCCTTAGGTTCCGTAATCGCCCGACCGTTGTGACGCAGTTTGCTGGCAGCCAATCCTATTCGGCCGCAACGTTAGCGGTTGCAACGTTGGTCGGCGTGCCATTGGCGGCGAATTTCTTTTTGGCCTCCTCGACCCAGGTGGCGAATTCCGACTCATTGACCACTCGGACCGCGATCGGCATGAAGGCATGATCCTTGCCGCACAGCTCCGAGCACTGGCCGTAATACCAGCCTTCCTTGGTCGCCTTGAACCAGGTCTCATTCAGGCGCCCGGGAATTGCGTCGATCTTGATGCCGAATGACGGTACCGTAAAGGCGTGGATCACGTCGAAACCGGTCACCAGCACGCGGACCACCTTGTTGACCGGAACCACCATCTCGTTGTCGACGCTGAGAAGTCTCGGCTGGCCGGGCTTCAAGTCCTTGTCGGGCTGGATCAGAGAATCGAATTCGAAATCACCATTGTCCGGATAGTTGTATTTCCAGTTCCAGGTGACCCCTGTCGCCTTGACGGTAAGATCAGCCGGCGGCGTGTTGAGCTGAAAGAACAGGATACGGAACGACGGCAGCGCGATCACCACCAGGATCACCACCGGGATGACGGTCCACAATACCTCGACCAGTGTGTTGTGCGTGGTGCGCGAGGGCGTCGGATTGGCTCTCGCATTGAACTTCACTATGACGGTGACGAGTAGTCCCAGAACGAACACCGTAATGCCGGTGATGATCCACAACACGTACGAATGGAACCAAACCACGTCATCCATGACGGGGCTGGCCGACCCCTGCAAGCCGATTTGCCAAGGTGTGGGCTGCCCCAAGCCTGCAAAGGCCGCGCTCGCGGACATCAAGAGGGCCGCGGCCAAGGCCGCAACGGCCATTGTTCGCAAGAAGACCGGCATTGTCGTCTCAACTCCTTGGATGGAGGCCGCGCCCGGCCAACCGGACCGTGAACTCCGCATGAAGGTGCGAAATTGGCTTGGGCTGCGGTAGAGGCCGCAGCGGGCGAATTCCCGCGCCGGGGCGGTGTCGCAGCCGGCCCAAGAACCATCAACCATAATTCCACCGTACTCGCAATGTGCCTGATGCGATGATTTTGCGACCGTTACGGTCGTTTCCGGCGCTTGACAAGGCGAATCGCCGGGCTACGCAGAAAACCGGACAAGACCGCCACCGCGTTTTCGAAGCACCCGGTGGGGGCCCTTGCATATCGGAGAATGGCAGCATGATGGTTCCGCCCCAAAACGTCGCCGCTTGGCGTAATTCGGTCGCAGCAGCGCCGCCAATCGGTACCGGGCGTGGATATCTTTCGACCTTTCTTGCTGCGCTCGTGGCCTGCTGTCGGACGGTCGGATCGAGATGCCTGGTTGCATTCGTTGTCGCGGCATTGCCTTCATCCGCTTTTCCCCAGGGAGCGGTGAAGTCGGTACATGGCGACTGGCAGATCCGGTGCGAAACCCCTCCGGGCGCCCAGAACGAGCAATGCGCCCTGTTTCAGAGCGTCGTTGCCGAGGACCGAGCCAATGTCGGCATTACGGTTCTGGTGCTCAAGACCGCAGACCAGAAATCGCGTCTGATGCGGGTTCAGGCGCCGCTCGGCGTGTTGCTGCCGGCCGGCCTGGGACTTAAGATCGACAACGCGGATGTGGGCCGGGCGGGATTCGTGCGGTGCCTGCCTCGCGGCTGCTACGCCGAGGTCGTCATGGATGACACGCTCATCGGCAAGATGCGCACCGGACAAACGGCGACGTTCTTTATATTTCAGACGCCGGAGGAAGGTATCGGCTTTCCGATGAACCTGAAGGGCTTCGGAGAAGGATACGATAAGCTGCCATAGAGTGTGTTTTGATCATCATAGCTTTGGTTTTTGATGCTGTCGCACCCGATTGTCGCGTCTGGGAGAGACCGATGAGCGAAGGCAAATGAGCGAAGGCAAGACCCCGCGCCGCAGGCCGGTAGCCCGTATCTTCGCCGGGATCGCCACTTTTGTGGCCGCTGTTCTGTTGGTGAATGCTCCCGGTAATGCTCAAACCTATCCCGACCGGCCCATCAAGCTCATCGTACCCTCCGCACCGGGGGGGCCGACCGATCTTCCGGCGCGGCTCCTGTCGCAAGTTCTACCCAAACTTGGTCAACCGGTCGTGATCGAAAACCGGCCGGGCGCCGGCGGCGCGATCGGTGCGCGCTTCGTCGCCGGCTCGGCGCCTGATGGCTACACGCTCCTAGTCGGCAATACCAGCGTGCTGGCAGTAATTCCCGCGGTGTCGTCGGGCGCCGGCTATGATCCTGCCAAGCAGTTCTCGGCAGTCGCCAAGTTCTCTGAGAGCTATCAAATCCTGGTGGTGCATCCGTCGGTGGCAGCGAAAACCGTCCGCGAGCTGATTGCCTACGCCAAAGCCAATCCCGGCAAGCTCAACTATGCCCAGACTGGCGCCGGCGGCCTGCCACATCTCAGCGGCGAATTGTTCAAGTCGGCGGCGGGCGTCAACATCGTCGGCGTCCCTTACAAAAGCGGAGGCGATTCCATCACCGGCCTGCTTGGTGCCCAGGTGGACATGACGTTCGAGAACATCACGGTTCTGCTGCCCTTGATCCGGGAAGGCCGGCTGCGGGCGCTCGCCGTCACCAGCCGCACGCGCACGCCACTCGCCGAGGATCTGCCGACCATGATAGAGGCCGGCGTTCCGGATTACGAGGTCACGACTTTCAACGGCATCGTTGCGCCTGCCGGCACACCGGAACCGATCATCCGACTCCTCAATGCGACCATTAACGAGGGTCTGCGCGCCCCCGACATGCAGGCCAACCTCCGCAGTCTCGGGGCGGTCGCAAATCCGGTCTCCGCCGCGGAGTTCGCCGCCTTTATTGCGGCCGAAGCACGCAAGTGGTCGATGGTCGCCAATGCGGCCAACGTGCATATTAATTGAGATCAAGGCTGGCGCGCTGCGCCGCAGGATACCGACGCGACAGGACGAGACATCATTCATGGCGAAAATCGTATTTGCAGCCGGGACCTCGCATACGCCCATGCTGCTGGCGGCCGACGATGTCCTGCCGCGCTTTGTCGAGACGGACCAGAAAATGAAACACCGCGACAAGGAGGGCCGGCCGGTCACCTATGGAGACCTGTTGGAAAAGGCCGACCCCAAGCTAGCCCATTTGGTGGCTCCAGAAAATCTTGTCGCCCGCCAGAATATTGCTCGCGCAGCGGCACACCGTCTGCGCGACGTGGTGAGAGCGGCGGCCCTCGATGCGCTTATCGTATTCGGCGATGACCAGAACGAGAGCTACCTGGAGGATTGCCGGCCTCTTTTCGCGATCTACTACGGCGAGACCATCCGCAACGGCAATGCCCAGCACAGTACGTATTCGCACCTGCCCGACTGGTACATCAACAACCGTGCCGGCTTCTTCGAACCGGACGAGCCGCGTGATTACCCGGTCCACGCGGCGCTCGCCGTGCACCTGATCGAAACCCTCTCCGAGGCCGAGTTCGACATCGCCAGCTCGAAGTCGCTGCGCGCCGGCGAGGGCGAAGGTCATGCCATGGCCTATGTGCATCGCCACGTGATGGACGCCGGGAAGCCGATCCCGATCGTGCCAATCTACCTCAACACCTATTTCCCGCCTAATCAGCCAAGCCCGCGGCGCTGCTACAAGCTCGGTCAGGCGGTGCGCAGGGCGGTGGATGGCTTTACCGCCGATACACGGGTAGGGGTGATTGCCTCTGGTGGCTTGAGCCACTTCCTGGTCGACGAGGAGCTCGACCGCGCCATTCTCAAGGCGCTGGCCGACAAGGACCACACGTTCTTGCAGACTCTGCCCCGCAACAAGCTTCATGCCGGCAGCTCGGAAATTCTCAACTGGGTGGCAGTCGCCGGCGCCGCCGAGGAGATCGACCTCGACTGGTTCGAATATGTCCCGGGCTACCGCACCCCGGCCGGCACCGGGACCGGCATGAGCTTCGCAACGTGGAGATAGTGCCCAACCGCCAAGCCGTAGCCCGGATAAAGCGCAGCGAAATCCGGGATCAGGCTCGCTAAATATTCCGGGCATTCCCGGATTGCGCTTCGCTCCATCCGGGCTACGAACTGGCGCTATTGCCGCACCAGATTGACCGGTTCCCGCCCCTCCGGAACGCGCTGCCAGTTGGTGGGATCGTTTGCCTCGAAGCGCCAGAAGCGGCCGGCTTTCGACCTCAACACCAGTTCGCCGCGATCCATGTACCAGGCGGCGGGCCCGAAGCCCGTCACGAAGGACTCGCAGCCCGGCTTGACCTTGAGCGCAAAGGCGTCGTCGCCGGCGGCCGCGTTGGTCAGCGTAATGGTGCAGACCGTCTTTCCGGAGCCCCGCACCACGCTCCAATCGCCCGCCATCTGTTCGGTCGAAATGTTCACCGCGGCTGCAGCCGCTGCGGCATTCTGCATGAAGAAGATGCCTTCACCGGGCCGCTGGGCTTCGAAAATACCGCTTTCGACCTCGGAGAACTCGAAGACAGGCTTGCCCTTGCTGTCCATCAGCTTGACGAGGTCGAGACCGCCGATCGTCCAGCCGATGACGTCCTTCAATTCCGGCATTTGAGCCGAACAGGCCTTGTCGAGTTCAAGCTTGAACAATGTGCCGCTCGGATCGGCCTTGAATGTCAGCTGGCAGGTACGATCGCGATCGGCGTTCGAAATCTCCCACTTACCGATCACGGTCTTGAAGGTTTCGTTCGAAGTGATCGAGCGCTGAGCGGAGGCTTGCGATGCCACAACAACGGCTGCAAGGCCGAGCAGGATATGAAACGTGCTTTGGCGACAAGGCATTTCGAGATATCTCCATGCAAGACGCGCCGCAACGATGATTATACCGCCGGGCGATGCCACCTCCAATCGCCTCACGAAAAATCCGCAAATGCGTTAATTTTTCGGCGGCGTTTCCGGGACCGGTGTCAGCGGTCCTTTGCCGGCTGCCCAGGAGAGAAGATTATCCACAACGAGCTGGTCCATCGCGGCGCGCGTGTAGACCGATGCCGATCCGAGATGCGGAAACAGTACCACGTTTTCCATTTCCATCAGTTCGTTGGGAACCTGCGGCTCATTGACGAAAACGTCGAGCCCCGCCGCGAAGATCTTCTTGCCCCGCAACGCTGCGATCAGCGCCGGTTCGTCGACGACCGAACCACGGGCGACGTTGATGAGGATGCCGTTCGGGCCAAGGGCTTCCAGCACTTCCGTGCTGATGAGATTGCGGGTCTCGGCGCCGCCCGGCACGATCACCATCAGAACATCCACATCGCGGGCCATGTCAACGAGATTCGGATAATGCTTATAGGCGACGTCCGTACGCGGCCGGCGCGTGTGATAGACCACCGGGACCCCGAACGCGTCGAGACGCCGTCCGATCGCTTGCCCGATCCGGCCCATGCCCACCATGCCGACCGTGCGGTCGCGCAAGGTCGCGACCGTCAGAGGATACGGCCCTTGCTCCCATTTGCCGGCGCGCAGGTAGCGCTCGGCTTGGGGGAACTCCCGCACCGTGCACAACAGGAGCCCAAGCGCGGTATCGGCAACTTCCTCATTGAGCACATCGGGCGTATTGGTGACCAGGATGCCATGCGCCCCGGCCCATTTGGCGTCCACGTGGTCATAGCCGACGCCGAAGCTCGATACGATCTCAAGTTTCGGGAACCGCTGCATGAACGCTGCATCGATCTTCTGGCTGGAATAGGTGACGGCAAAGGCCCGCACGCGGTCGGCAATGCCATTCAGAAGCGCCTCGCGATCTCTTGCCTCGATCAGCCGATGGACCGTGAATGCCGGCTCCAATCCCGTTGCCAGCAACGGCTTCGATGGTCCGATCAATAGAACATCGGGCTTGTTGTCGGCCATGCCACCCTCCTCATCAGACGATACGAATATGCCGCACTCGAAACTGTCATCGCCCGGCTTGACCGGGTGATCAAGTAGAACACGGACCGTGGATACTGGATTGCCCGGTCAAGCCGGGCAATGACAATGAGTGGCATCGACGTGTTCGGGAAAAGCTCCAACCGCATCAGATCATCAAGCCGACCGGATGCTCGATGAAATGGCAGAAGGCCGCAAGCAGCCTGGCGCCGAGCACGCCGTCGATGACGCGGTGATCGCATGACAGCGTAACCGTCATCTGACCGACGAAACGTATCCCGCCGTCGGCGGTCTCTACCGGCCGTCGCGCGGCAACCCCGACCGCGAGAATTGTCGCGTGCGGCGGATTGATGATGGCAGCGAATTCGCGGACGCCATGCATGCCGAGATTGGAAATCGCCGTGACGCCGCCCTGAATTTCAGCTGGCTTGAGTTTACGCAGGCGGGCGCGGGCGGACAGATCCTTCATTTCGGCTGAGATGTCGAGTAGAGATTTGCTTTCCGCGCCGCGGATCACCGGCGTCACCAGACCGCCCTCGATCGCCACCGCGACGCCGACATCCGAACGCCGGAAGCGGAGGATGCGATCTTCCGCCCAAACCGCGTTTGCGGCTGGCACGCGCTGCAGCGCCCGCGCCAGCGCCTTGATAATGAAATCGTTGATTGAAAGCCGGCGGGCGGGCTTGTCGGTATCATCCGGCAGGGAGGCGTTCGCCTCCTCCCTCACCGCGCTGAGCCGATCCATCGCCACATCGGCCGTCAGGTAGAAGTGCGGAATCGTCTGCTTGGCCTCGATCAGCCGCGCCGCAATGGTTCGCCGCATGCTGTCGAGCGGGATTTCCTGATAGCTGCCGGGCTCGTAGAGGATCTTGATGCGATCGGGATCGGGAGCCGGCAGACGCTGATGCGGGCGCCCCGTCCCAAAGGCCTCGTAAGGCGCGTCGGTCTGATTGATGACCGCTTCCACATCGCGGGCGACGATGCGCCTGTTGGGGCCGGACGGAGCGACGGTGCCGAGGTCGATGCCGGCTTCGCCGGCGAGCCGCCGGGCCAGGGGAGTGGCGACAGCCCCGCTCGGAAGTCTCGCCGGTCCGTAATTACGCTCGGGCGTGCGCACTTCGCGGAAGGGATCCAGCATGATGGGGCGGGCTGACGGCGCGGATGCCGCCGCCGATATCGGCAACACGATCGAGGCCTGCGGTGCGGCAGGCAACGGCGGGGCTGGTTCCGGTGCCTTTGGGACCGGTCCTCGCGCGGCGCCTGCGGCACCGGCCAGTACCGCGACCACGGCGCCGACCGGCGCCACTTCGCCCGCACCGACCCGGATCTCCTTGAGCACGCCCGCCGTGGTCGCCGGCACCTCCATGGAGACCTTGTCAGTCTCGATCTCGAACAGGTTGTCGCCGGGCTTAACGGCGTCTCCGATCGATTTGAACCAGGTGGTGATCTTGCCTTCCGCGACGGTCTCGCCGAGCTGCGGCATCAGGATGTCCATGCGGCGCTCTCGTTCGTGGTCCATCGTTAGTCCGGGGCGCTGCGCCTCTTCTCCCTCCCCCACAAGGGGGGAGGGAGAAGAAGCTTACCAGCTCATCGATACGTACTGCGTTTCGAGAAACTCCATCATGCCTTCGTGCGCGCCCTCGCGGCCGATGCCGCTCTGCTTGGTGCCGCCGAACGGCGCAGCCGGGTCGGATACCAGGCCGCGATTGAGCCCGATCATGCCGAAATCGAGTTTTTCCGATACCCGCATGCCGCGGCTGAGGTCGTTGGTGTAGAGATACGCGACCAGGCCATACTCGGTGTCGTTTGCCCGCCCGATCACTTCGTCTTCGGATTGGAATGTCTGGATCGACGCCACCGGCCCGAAAATCTCCTCGTTCAGCATGGCGGCGCCATCGGGCACGCCGGTGAGCACGGTGGCGGGATAGAAATAGCCCCTTCCGCTCGGCGCCTGTCCGCCGGTGAGTACCTTCGCGCCCTTTTTCACCGCGTCATCGACCAGCGCTTTGACCTTGTCGAGGCCGTCGCGGTTGACCAGCGGCCCCAGTGCTACGCCGTCCTGCAGGCCGTTGCCCATCTTGAGCGCCGCCATCTTTTCCGTGAGCTTGCTGGCGAACGCGTCGTGGACCTTCTCTTGCACAAAGAAGCGGTTCGCGGCCGTGCAGGCCTCACCCATATTGCGCATCTTGGCGATCATGGCGCCCTCGATGGCGGCGTCGATATCGGCGTCCTCGAACACGATGAAGGGCGCGTTGCCGCCGAGCTCCATGGCGGGCTTCACCACGTTGTCGGCGGCCTCGTGCAGGAGCTTGCGGCCGACTTCGGTCGAGCCCGTGAACGACACCACCCGCACCCGCGGATCGTGCAGCATCGCCGACACCACGGCACCGGAGCGACGCGACGGAATGACGTTGACGACACCGGCCGGCACGCCCGCCTCTTCGAGCAGCGGCATCAGGGCCAGCATGGTGAGCGGCGTCTCGGAAGCCGGCTTGAGTATCACCGGACAACCAGCCGCCAGCGCCGGCCCGATCTTGCGCGTCGCCATCGCGGCAGGGAAATTCCACGGCGTCACCAGCACCGCGATACCGGCCGGCCTGTGCTGCACGAAGATCCGGGCGCCGGATGACGGTGCGCGCGAGACTTCACCGATATTGCGGACCGCTTCTTCGGCGTACCAGCGGAAGAACTCGGCCGCATAGGCGACCTCGCCACGGGAATCCGCAAGCGCCTTGCCGTTTTCCAGCGTGATCAGCTTGGCGAGGCGCTCCGCCTGCGCCATGATCACCTCATAGGCCTTGCGCAAAATCTCGGCGCGCTCGCGCGGCTTGCGTCCGGCCCAGCCCGGGAAGGCGTCCTGCGCCGCGTCGACAGCGGTCTTGGCGTCCTCGACGCTGGCGCTCGCAACCGAAGTGATGACGTTCTCGGTCGCCGGATCGATGACGTCGAAGCGCGCATTATCGGAGGCCTTGCGCCACTTGCCGCCGATCCAGAGATCGGTCGGAACATGGGCGAGCAGATTTTCGTACATGGCATTTGGTCCTGTTGAAGCACTATGTCCGTCCACTATCGCAACGGCAGGAGACGGACGCTATGCCGAACGTACGGCGCACGTTTCCCTCCCCGTCTTCGGGGAGGGTGGCCCGCGGCTTTTTAGCCGCGGGCCGGGTGGGGTCTGGGGCCGGGGAACCCCACCCGACCTCGCTTCGCTCGGCCACCCTCCCCGAAGACGGGGAGGGATAAGTACCGTTATGCGCGTGAACGAGCACGTCGGCGTCGGGGAGGATCATGCCGCGCTGCCCGCTGCTCCGCCGCATAGGCCTCGGCTTCGAGTTCGTCGGCGAGTTGGTTGAGCTTATCGAGATCGATCCCGGGCTTGAATCCGAACGAATGCGAAATGGTCTTCGGTACCGGGCTCGGACGTGGCTTTGCCCGCTCGGCCAGACCAACGCGAAGTGTCTGGTTGACCACGTCCTTGAACGGCAGGTCGAGTTCGCGGGCTCTTCGCTTCAAGAGGCGAGCCAGATCGTCGTCGATGGTGAGTGTGGTGCGCATGGAAGCGTGATGGATGCAAAATAGATCTGATGTCAAGTCAGCCCGAAAATCGGTAGTGTCCCAGTTTGAATTTAGCTCACTTATTGCAGCTCCAACACTTCGAGCCCGAGTACCCGGGGGAGCTGCGTTGCATATTCCTCTGCCTCAGAGCGCGACGAGCTCCGACCGGGCAGGTTTTGGCCCGTAGGCGTCTAGACCTTCATCAGTCCTGACTGAGCTTGGGCAGCCGGGATCCATCATATTTCAAAACTGAGACGAGCTCCAAAATCAGTTGATGCACCGGCACTTATGGATTTTTCGTGAAGAACTTTGTGAGCTGTCTGCCGGATACACGACGAGCATGGCGCGGTTGTTTCTTTCACTTCGGCACCTCAAGACCACTTCTTGGGAACGCTGCGCGACGAATCAAAAGTGCTACAGCTACTTCAGGACGCTGCGCTATTGTGCTTCTACGCTTCCAAACTCCGCCGCACCGTCTCCGCAATCCGCTCCGCCGTCGGCAAAATCATGTCCTCCAGGATGTCGGCCGCCGGCAGCGGCACGTGCGGCGTGGTGATGCGCACCGGCGGGCCGTCGAGTTCGTAGAACGCCTCGTCGGCGACGATGGAAACGATCTCGGCGCCCCATCCGCACAGGCGTGGGTTCTCCTCGACCGTAAACAGGCGATGCGTGCGGGCGACCGAGCCCAGAATGGTCTGCGTGTCGAGCGGAACCAGCGAGCGAACATCGATCACTTCGCAATCGATACCTTGGCCGGCAAGCTTCGCGGCGGCGTCGAGCGCACGCGGCACCATCAGGGCGAGGGCCAGGATGGTGGCGTCCCGGCCAGGACGCAGGATCTTGGCGGAGCCGAGCGTATCGACGATCTCGCCGTCCGGCACTTCGCCCTTCATCGGATAGAGCGATTTGTGCTCGAAGAAGATCACCGGGTCGGGATCGCGCACGGCGGCCGCCATGAGCCCGATCACGTCGCGCGCATTGGACGGCGCCACTACCTTGAGGCCCGGGATCATCATGCACCAGTTTTCCACGCTCTGGCTGTGCTGGGCGCCGAAGCGCGAGCCCGCTCCGTTGCCGGTGCGCACCACGAGCGGGCACTTGAGTTGGCCGTTGCTCATGTAACGGCTCTTCGGAAACTCGTTGGCGATGTAGTCGAAGCAGACCGCAAAAAAATCCGAGAACATGATTTCGACGATCGGCTTGAGGCCCGTCATGGCGGCCCCCATCGCCGCCCCCATGATGGCCTGCTCGGAAATCGGCGTGTCGCGCACCCGTTTCGGGCCGAACTGTTCGTAGAGCCCGACCGTCGTCTTGAAGACGCCGCCGGCTTTGGCCACGTCTTCGCCGAAGAAGATCACGTCCGGATCGCGCGCCATTTCCTGGGCAATGCCGCGCGCGACCGCATCGCGATAGGTCAGTTCCGCCATGCCCAGCCTCCATCCGCATAGACGTCCGTGCAGAGGATGTCCGCCGGGGGCGGCGGCGCCGCCTTGCATTTCTCCGTAGCCTCGTCGACGACGCGCCGCACGTCCGCCTCGATACCCGCGATGGTGTCCTCCGATACCCCGAACTGCTTGAGCCGGTCGCGATAAAGCACGATCGGATCGTGCTTCTTCCACGCCTCAAGTTCTCCTTCGGGGCGATATTTCGCCGGATCGGCGCGCGAATGTCCGCTGTGCCGGTAGGTGACGCATTCGATCAGCGATGGACCTTCGCCGGCCCGCGCGCGCCCGTAGGCCACTCGCGCGGTGCGATAGACAATATCCGCGTCATTGCCATCGATGAGAATGCGTTCAAGCCCGTAGGCCGCCGCCCGGTCCGCCGCCGGATGCTCGACAGCTGTGACTTCGCCGATCGGCGTATACTCCATGTACAGATTGTTCTCGCACACGAAGACGACCGGCAGCTTCCAGATCGCCGCGAAGTTCAGCGCCTCATGGAACGCCCCGATATTGGTGGTGCCGTCGCCGAAGAAGCATACCGCGACATCGTCCTGGCCCTTGTACTGGGCCCGCAGCGCCGCCCCGCAGGCGATCGGCAGATGCGCCCCGATGATCGCATAGGAGCCCATGACTCCGTGCTCCACCGAGGTGAGGTGCATGGAGCCGCCTTTGCCGCGCATCAGCCCGTTGTCGCGCTGCATCAGTTCGCCCAGCACCTTTTCGACCGGGACGCCGCGCGCGAGCGTATGAGCATGGCCCCTGTACGTGCAGAACGACAGATCGCCGGGCTTCATGGCGTTGGCAAATCCGGCCGCGATTGCTTCCTGGCCGAGCGAGAGGTGGCTTGTACCCTTGACCAGGTTCTGCAGGAACAAGTCGTAGGCGCGCTGCTCGGCCTCGCGCAGCTCGATCTGGGTTCGGAACAGGCGCAAGCGCATCGCCTCGCCGATATCGTCGTTGGCCCGATCGACGTCGGACACGCGATCGGAGGCGAGGAAGGGTTTCTTCATGAACAGATCCGTGAAAATCCGCGGAACCGCAGGCTGCGATCGTGTCTATCAGGCTTGCCCGGCGACGTTCAACCCGCAAGAGGTTGTTAGCGTCTGAACGGATTCCGGGGGCGGGTTAAAGCATATGGCATCTCTGCGGCGCCGTGGCCGGGCTTATATATGGCCACCTCCGTTTGAGACATATGGCAACGATCAGTTGGCGTAGCCGGGACGAGCCCAGCCGCGACCGCCGGAGAGGTGCCAGACCTCAACCTGACCGGAATCCGCTCAACGTGGCGCCATGGGCCATGACGGGGCATTCGCGCAGCATCTGGAATTGTGTTGATGCCTGCCGCGTATCCAAGTAGCCCTATCGCGCGGCCCACCGGCTTGTCGGAATCCGCCATGCCGGTTCGTCCTTGAAATGTGCACCGCACGGAGTCCTGCCATGATGTATGCCCTCCTGTGTTACCACTCCGAAGACGTCGTTTGTTCCTGGAGCAAGGAGCAGGATGCGGCTGTCATGGCTAAACTCGCGGCTGTGCAGGAGAAGCTCGCCAAGGCCGGCAAGCTCGGGCCAGTGGTGCGACTGATGCCGACGACGGCGGCGACAACTCTGCGCAAAGACCGTGAGCCGCCGCTGGTGATCGATGGCCCGTTTGCCGAGACGAAGGAGCAGCTGCTCGGGTTCTATCTCGTCGATTGCGCTTCGCTGGACGAGGCACTCGAGATTGCCCGTGACCTTGGCCGGGCCAATCCGGGGGGCTCTTACGAAATCAGGCCGATTTCCTTGTTCAGGCCGGGAAACGCCGCCGCATGACGGAGCTTGCCTGGATCGACGCCGCCATTTCTGCCGCGCGGCCCCGAGCTTTGGCCGCGCTGCTGCGCTATTTCCGTGATCTCGATGTCGCGGAAGAGGCCGTCCAGGATGCTTGCCTGAGGGCGCTCAATACGTGGCCGAAGGCCGGTCCGCCGCGTGATCCCGAGGCCTGGCTCATCATGGTCGGGAGAAACGTCGCCATCGATGCAACGCGGCGCCGGAGGAGGCAGGAGCCGCTGCCTCCCGAGGAGACAATCTCGGATCTTGAGGATGCCGAGGCCGCCTTGGTCGAGCGCCTGGACGATGCGCATTATCGTGACGACATTCTGCGCCTGCTGTTCATCTGCTGCCATCCTGAGCTGCCCGCAACACAACAGATCGCCCTTGCGTTGCGTATTGTATCAGGGCTCACTGTGGTGGAAATCGCGCGTGCTTTCCTGGTAAGCGAGAGCGCGATGGAGCAGCGCATCACGCGCGCCAAGCGGCGCGTCGCGGAGGCGCGCGTTCCCTACGAGGCCCCTGGCGCCCCCGAGCGCGCGGAACGGCTCGCCGCTGTTGCGGCCGTGATTTATCTCATCTTCAACGAGGGCTATTCGGCCAGCGGTGGAGAGACCCATGTGCGTGCAAGCCTCTGCGAAGAGGCGATCAGGCTGGCACGATTGCTGCTCAGGTTTTTCTCCGCAGAGCCGGAGATCATGGGACTTGCGGCGCTGCTGATGCTGCAGCATGCGCGAACGCCGGCCCGCCTGGATGCGGATGGCGAAATCGTCCTGCTTGAAGACCAGGATCGCGGACTCTGGGACCGCGCCATGATCGCGGAAGGTCTGGCTCTCCTCGACAAGGCCATGCGTCACCGCAGCCCCGGCCCTTATCAGGTGCAGGCAGCAATCGCGGCACTGCACGCGCGAGCGAGCCGACCCGAAGATACGGACTGGGCGCAGATTGATGCCCTTTATGCCACTCTTGAGCGGATGCAGCCTTCACCCGTGATCACGCTCAATCGGGCGGTCGCTGTTTCCAAGACCCGGGGTGCCGGCCCCGCACTCGACATGATCGAGCCCCTGGCGGAGCAGCTGGCGGGATACTTCTACTTCTTTGGCGTAAAAGGCGGATTACTTCTGCAGCTTGGTCGGGCCGAGGAAGCGAGGGCTGCTTTCGACCAGGCCATTGCACGTGCCAATACTGCCGCCGAAGCCTTCCACATCCGGATGCAGATCGATCGATTGATCAAGGAAAATGATCCGGTTGGCGCGGGCGTTCCGAGGGCCAATCGCTAGAGCGGTTCCCAGTCGATTTGAGTCGGCGGGGCCATCCACCACCGTCACCCGTGGGTTTGACCCACGGATCCATCCATTTCGCATAAATTTTTGCGAAGATGATGGATGCGCGGGTCAAGCCCGCGCATGACGATCGAGTGGATCAAATAGGTCGGGAACCGCTCTAGAGGCAAAAAAGATTCGGTCGGTTGTCGGACCGCTGATATGGGGTTCGTCCTTGGGGTGAGCGCAACAAGCGCCGACAGCCGGAACTGCGCCGCGCGAATCGATGTCGAGGTCAACGATGGACAAGGAGCGGATCATGGAACTCAACACCTACATCACGTTCGGTGGCCAATGTGAGGCCGCATTCCGGTTCTACGAGCGCGTCCTCGGCGGCAAAATCACCACGATGCTCACCCACGCCAACGGCCCCACCGCAAAGCATGTCCCTAATGATTGGCAGACCAAGGTCATGCATGCGCGCCTGCAGTTCGGCGACAGATCCCTCATGGGCTCTGACGCGCCGCCGAGCCATTATAAACCGGCTCAGGGCTTTCACGTGCAAATCGGCGTCAGCGATCCGGCCGAAGCGGATCGCATCTACAGCGCCCTCGCGGCAAACGGGAAAGAAACGATGTCGATCCAGGAGACGTTCTGGGCCACCAGATTTGGCATGCTGGTCGACCAGTTCGGCATTCCGTGGATGATCAACTGCGACAAGGCGATCAACCGCGAGAATGTGGCGGCTTGAGCCGCAGCGGGTAGCCATCAATCGAAATCTGGGGAGAACCGACGATGACGATGTCCAGTACCGCTCCCGTGATCGAGCGCGACAACGGCGCCTTCATCATCGCGCGCACGTTCGACGCGCCGCGGGACGTTGTTTTCAAGGCCTTTACGGAGCCGGAGCGTATGAAGCGCTGGTGGGGCCCTAAGGGCTTTACGGTGATCGCTTCCACGATGGACCTGCGGCCGGGCGGCACCTATCACTACGGTCTCAAGGCGCCCGACGGCAGCACGATGTGGGGCAAGTTCGTCTACAGCGAAATCGTCGCGCCGGAGCGACTTGTCTTTATTAACTCGTTCTCAGACGAGAACGGCGGCATTACACGCCACCCAATGAGTCCCACGTGGCCGCTCGAGATGCTGTCGACGTTCAGCTTCACCGAGGAGCACGGTCGGACAACATTCACGGTCAAGTGGACGCCACTTGATCCGAGCCCTGAAGAGCGCGCCACGTTCGACGGTGCACAAGACAACATGCGGCAAGGCTGGAGCGGAACCATGGATCAGCTCGCCGCGTATCTGGCGGCCATCTGATGACACGCCCTGACGCGCCATTCTGTCCACTAATGCGGTTCATGTCTCCCGCGTCGTGGCCGGGCTTGTCCCGGCCACCCCGATTGTGCTTGCTCGGTGCCCCAACCCTCGGGGTCGCCGGGACAAGCCCGGCGACGACGGCGGGATGTGATTCGAAACGATCGCATTGAAAGCTCTGGCCGAACGATGGAGCGTATCAAAGCGGGAATCCGTCGCCAGCGGATTGAGAGACCGATGCATGGCGAAGATCATCTTTACGCCTAATATTCAACGCCATGTGCTCTGCCCGGAGGCCGAGGTCAGCGGCGGCAGCGTGCGCGAGGCGTTGGATAATGCGTTCGCCGCCAACCCGCAGGCGCGCTCCTACGTGCTTGATGATCAAGCCGCCCTGCGTCGGCACATGACGATCTTCGTAGACGGTCGCGCCATTCGAGATCGCGTGCGCTTGTCCGATCCGGTGACTGCAGGCAGCACAATTTATGTATTCCAGGCTTTGTCGGGAGGCTGAGCATGAGCGACACGATCCTGATTTCGACTCGCAAGGGACTGTTTTGGGTCGAGCGCAAGAACGGAGGCTGGGATATCGTCCAGACGGACTTCCTGGGCGACAATGTCAGTCTGACCCTGACAGATCCGCGAAGCGGCCGCCATTTTGCGGCGCTCGATCATGGTCACTTCGGGGTCAAGATGCACCGCTCGACGCCCAAAGGCTGGGAAGAGATTGCCGCCCCGGCCTATCCACCGAAGCCCGATGGGCTGGAAGAGAACGACATGTGGGGCCGCCCGCTTGCATGGAGCACGGCACGCATCTGGGCGCTCCAGGCCGGCGGCGCCGACGAGCCGGGCGTGCTCTGGTGCGGCACGCTGCCGGGCGGCCTGTTTCGCTCAACCAATCACGGCGACAGTTGGGAAATGATCCGTCCGCTCTGGGATCACCCCAAGCGCAAGCAGTGGATGGGAGGCGGCGCTGATTTGCCGGGCATTCATTCGATCCTGGTCGACCCGCGCGATTCAAAACGGGTGTGGATCGCGGTTTCGACCGGCGGCATCTGGTTCACTGAGGATTCCGGCGCGAGTTGGGCCCAGCGCGGCGAGGGCATGCGCGCCGAGTACGTGTCGCCGGAGTTGACGCACGACCCCAGCGCACAGGACGTGCATTGCCTGGCGCAATGCCCGGCTGCACCACACCGCATGTGGGTACAACATCATAACGGCATTTTTGTCTCGTCCGACGAGGGCAAGACCTTCAAAGAGATCACCGGTGTTGAGCCCTCGACCTTCGGTTTTCCGGTCGTTGTACACCCGCGGGACCCGGATACGGCGTGGTTCGTTCCCGAAATCAAGGATGAGAAGCGCATCCCGCGCAATGGCCGGTTGGTTGTAACCCGCACGCGCGACGGCGGCGGGAGCTTCGATATCCTGACCAAGGGGCTGCCGCAACAGCATGCCTACGATATCGTCTACCGCCACGCGTTGGCGCTCGACGCAACCGGCGACCGGCTGGCGTTCGGTTCGACGACGGGTGGATTATGGGTGAGCGAGGACCAGGGCGACCGATGGATCAACGTCGCATACACGCTGCCGCCGATCTATGCGGTGCGGTTTGTGTGAGTGAGCGCAGCAGCGCTGCCATCCATGTCCGACGTTCTCACAAGCTCGGCGGGTCTCATAGCCCAGCTGGTGACGCGACAAGCAACAAAAATTAATCATTGCTTAACAATCGCGCGCTAAACGCGAGAAGGGACACTGCGCGTTCAATACCATTGCTGATCAGCGCAACGCAGCAGGCAGCTTCACGCAGTTCGAATGACGGTGCGCCATGGCGGTTTTCAACGATGGCGAAGCGATAGAGCTTCGGAACTTGTTTGCCGGGATGGATGCCGGGGACGAAGCCGATGCCGCATGCACCATGAACGAAGCGGCGACGTTCTTACAACAGCATGGTCTGTCCTTCCGGCAAATCGTGCAGCAGATTGAGACGCGCGGACTGCCGTTGCCGTCGAAGATAAGCGCTGCCATTCAGTTGATGGACTCGACGACTTTGTCGGAGGCGGAAAGCGCGCTGGCGGGCGCGCGCCGCCTTATGAGGAGTTGTGGACTCACCTTCGCGAGCATCATTGACGCGCTTGAGTACGAGCCGATCGAGGCTGACGAATTCAAGCAGCTGAAATGCGCCTATCGGATCGAAGTGGAGAGATCGAACGAGCTGGAGGCAGAGCTTCAAATCCTGCGTGCACGAGCTGCCTTCTCAGAATTTCACATGGCCAGCACGCCGTTCAAGAACTTCGTGCTGGTGGCTACCTTCCTGTTCGGCTTGTTACTTGCTGTTTCGATCATATCGACGATCACGGATCTGTTCCGGTCAGCAAACGCTACTGCCGCGTTTCGCGGCCCAGCGTCGGTGCGGCGCGCTGATGTCGCGCCGCGATCCATGTCGGTTTGCTGGCGCGATCGCAGTATTCAAGGCCCGTGCTTCTAAACGATTATGCGCTGGTGCCAACCGGCTCGGTGAACGGCTTTGCGAGATAGCATGCCCTCGCGGGGCCACCGTTGGAAAACATTAACCGCGAAAACCGAGTAGGACGTTGTAGCCAAGGCCCAGACACGACAGTGGCCTTACGGGTGACAGAGCCCGTCTGGTGTATCAAATTATGAGCACCTGAAGTTTCCGGGTCCGGTATCGTGCAGCCAGAGATGAGCAAGGCGACCACGTGATTGCTCCGTCCGATTGAGAGTTCTCCATGAAGCCTGTTGTCCTGTCGCTCGGCGAGTTTCCGCTGGCGACCATGAAGGCGCTTGCTGAGCTGTTCGAGCTGCGCCACTTCACTATCTATCCGTTACCGGAGGGGATCCTCAGTCCTGAACTCAAAGCCCGCATAAGAGCCATCGCGACCGAGGCCAATCGCGGCGCCAGCAGGGCGCTCATCAACTCGCTACCGAAGCTCGAAATCATTTCGTGCTTCGGCGTCGGCGTCGATGCCATCGACCTTGCGGCGGCACGCGAACGCGCGATCCCGGTCACCAACACGCCGGGCGTTATGGCGGACGAGTGCGCCGACCTTGCCATCGGCATGATGCTCGCCTCAGCGCGGCAGATCGTGGCCGCCGACCGCTACGTGCGCAGCGGCGAATGGCTCAAGGGACCCATCGGGCTGGGCCACAGCGTCGGGGGCAAGACCGTCGGCGTGGTGGGGCTTGGCGGCATCGGCCGCGCCATCGCCGACCGCGCTCGCGCGTTCCGGATGAAGGTGTTGTGGCATGGGCCACGGCCAAAGCCGGATGCACCCTATGAATACGTGGCGGACCTCGTCGAGCTGGCGTGGCGCAGTGATTTCCTGATGGTGGCTTGCAAAGGCGGCGAAACGACCCGAGACCTCATCTCGGCGCCGGTGATCGACGCGCTCGGTCCTGAGGGGACGCTGATCAATGTCGCGCGGGGTAGCGTCGTGGACGAACCCGCAATGATCGAACGCCTGCGCGACGGGCGGCTGGGCTTTGCGGCGCTCGACGTGTTCCAGAACTCGCCGCGCATTGCGGCCGCGTTTCTCGCGCTGCCCAACGTGCTGCTACAGCCGCACCATGGCAGCGCGACGGAGGAGACCCGCACCGCGATCGGCCAGCTGATGATCGAAAACCTGACGGCCCACTTCGCCGGCCGGAAGCTGCCGACGCCGGTGCAGTGAGACAGGGCTGGGTCGGCGAGGCCGGGGAACTCCGAATGGCTTGACGGGTGCGTTCGCGAGCCGGCAGGCCATCAGCTTTGTTCCGGATTTGTGAGATTCCAGGGTAGGCCAGGGGTTGGCACCTTTAAAGAGCGTTACCTGACCAAGAGATTACGCTGCCATTCGACTGTGCAGGCTTCGTTTTCTGGCTTGCCCGGAGCCCCTCCATCCAGTATCCGATAAATGGGTGGGGGCATCAGCACTAGCTCCTTGTGACAAAAGCGGTTTCAGCGAAGCTCGCAGCGGTCCTTAACCCCTCCCTGCTTCCCGTCGGTGGAAGTAGGAGTAGCGGCTGGAATTCGGCCGGTGCGCCACAGCACGTTCAGCGACTGTGGAACTAAGGATGCGCCATGGCGAATGTGGTGGTCGTCGGCTCGCAATGGGGGGACGAAGGCAAGGGCAAGATTGTCGATTGGCTCTCCGAGCAGGCCGACATCGTGGTGCGTTTCCAGGGCGGCCATAATGCAGGCCACACGCTCGTTATAGATGGCATCACCTATAAATTGTCGCTGCTGCCGTCCGGCGTGGTGCGGACGGGCAAACTCTCGGTGATCGGCAACGGGGTGGTGCTCGATCCCGCCGCGCTGATCGAGGAAATCGGGCGGCTCAAAAGCCAGGGTGTCGAAGTGACGCCGGATTCGCTGCGTATTGCTGAGAATGTGACTTTGATTCTGCCGCTGCACCAGGAACTCGATGTGTTCCGTGAGTCCTCCAATGCTGGAACCCCGATCGGTACGACACGACGGGGCATCGGCCCGGCCTATGAAGACAAGGTCGGACGGCGGGCGATCCGTCTGATGGATCTCGCCGATCTGTCGGTCCTCGGGGCCAAGATTGACCGGCTACTCGCGCATCACAACACGTTGCGGCGCGGGATGAATCTTCCTGAGCTTCAGCCCAAGGCGATTTACGACGTGCTCGCCAGCTTTGCGCCGCGCATCCTGCCGTATATGGATTCGGTCTGGTCTCTGCTCGACCGCAAACGACGCGAGGGCAAGCGAATCCTGTTCGAGGGCGCTCAGGGTGCGTTGCTGGATGTCGACCATGGCACATATCCGTACGTGACATCGTCCAACACGGTTGCGTCGCAGGCGGCGACCGGATCGGGGCTGGGGCCGTCGGCGGTGGGCTATGTACTCGGAATCAGCAAGGCATATACGACTCGGGTCGGGGCAGGCCCGTTTCCGACCGAGCAGGACAACGAGATTGGCCGGACCATCGGGGAACGCGGCCGCGAATTTGGGACGGTCACAAGACGGCCACGCCGCTGCGGTTGGTTCGACGCCGTGCTGGTGCGGCAAACTGTCCGTACCAGTGGAATTGACGGATTGGCCCTGACGAAGCTCGATATCCTGGACGGGTTTCCAGAGATAAAGGTTTGCGTCGGCTACCGATTCGATGGCCGAACCGTCGATTACCTGCCGGCCAGCGAACACGCACAGGCGCGGGTCGAGCCGATCTATGAAACGATAGCGGGCTGGCAGGAACGGACAGCGGGAGCAAGATCCTTTGCAGAACTGCCTGCGCCTGCAATAAAATATGTGCGGCGGATCGAGGAACTGGTCGGCTGCCCGGTGGCACTGCTGTCGACAAGTCCGGAACGGGAGGACACAATCCTCATGCGTAATCCGTTTGAAACGTAATAAGATGACGCTGCTGGGGGCGGGGCGGCGTGGAGAAACGATGGCCGATTACTACCCGTTGATCGTCAAGGCCGTTTCCGGCCTTGAAAAGAGTACCGGTGAGGCACGCCGGGCGTTGTACGACCGGGCGCGAACGGCGCTGCTCGCGCAATTGCGGGGAGTTGAACCGGCGCTAAGCGAGCCCGAGATAACCCGCGAGCGACTGGCCCTCGAAGAGGCGATACGCAAGGTCGAGACAGAGGCCGCGCGCCGTTCGCGTAGCGATCCGCTGCCGGGGCGTCCCGAATCCCGCCAGGAGCCCCGTCCAGAGTCGCGCCCCGAGGGCCGGCTTGCCGACCTGCCACCAGAGATGACGCCGCCAGGCTATGACACTCACACCTCACGCCCCATGCTCGCAGCCCCAGCCGATGACGGCGATGAGCAGACCAATTTGGAGGAAACGCGGCAAGCCGTCCCACTATCGGCGGCTTCGGCGAGGCCGGTCGTTGAGTTGCGACAGACGGAGGAACCGCGAATCCGCGCGCAGCGTCCCTCGGCCTCGCCTGCGGAGGCACCGCAGACCGAGCGACCGCGTCGGAGTCCCGGCGGCGAATCGTCGCTGTCCGAAAGAGGACTTAAGGGCTTTCGCGATGTGACTGCCGAGACGGAGACGCTCGGGAGCGCAACCGCAGAAGCGGCCAAGAATGTTCGCGCCTATCAGGCGGCGACGAATGCTGACTTAAAGCGTTCCGAGCCGCGCCCAGACAGCAGAACGGAAGCGCGCGGCGAACAGAGAATCGAGCCGGTTTCGCGCCGCTCGCCGCCTCGCGATGCCCCCGAGGCGGTGGGCCGCGAGCCGCTCCCGGAGCAAAGTCGTGACGGTGAGGCGCGCGATTCGAGCCGTGGCCGCAGCGCCGAGGCTCCGCGCTTTATTGTCCGACAAGCACCGCGATCCGTGCAAGGGGCTGATGAGCTGCCTGGGCAGGACGGATGGGCGGAGTTTGAAGCAGCTGTGAGGTCCGGGCATCCGACGCGGCCGCCGTCTTCGATCATGCGTCAGGAAGATGTACGCGGCCGCGCGGCGTCTATGGCACGCGCAGTCGGGACGGAGCGCCAATCCGGTTCGGCATGGGCCACTCCCCGCACCTCGAACAAGGTTATCGCAATCGCCGTCTTGCTGCTGCTGGTGCTGGCGCTTGCGGCCGCCGCTTACTGGTGGGGCCCGGACATCGCGACGGCAATTCGCGGCGCGCCCGGTTCGAACGTGGCTGGCGGTCAGGTCACGCCGGCCGAAAGTAATGCCAAGGGTAAATTTGTCGACCGCGCTCCTTCGGCGGTCAGCCCTAGCGAGAGCGCGCTCGTCGCGCAGAAGGTCGTGCTCTACGAGGAGGATCAAACCAATCCCAACGGCATGCAATATGTTGGGTCCGCTGTGTGGCGCACAGAGCGGGCGCCTCCCGGCCCAGGCCAGAAGCCGGAAATTATCGTACGGGCTGAAATCGAAATTCCGGAGCAGAAGGTCACGATGCGGTGGTCGTTGCGCCGCAACGAGGACAAGCAGCTTCCAGCGAGTCACACGGTCGAGATCGAGTTCACATTGCCCCCCGATTTCCCCCACGGCGGAATATCAAACATTCCGGGTGTGCTGATGAAACAAGGTGAGACCACCCGCGGAGTTCCGCTCAATGGTGTTGCCGTGAAAGTGACGGACAATTTCTTTCTGATCGGCCTTTCGTCGGTTGACGCCGATATGCAACGCAACGTCCAACTCCTCAAGGAGCGGTCCTGGTTCGACATACCCGTGGTTTATGGCGACGGAAAGCGGGCCATTATCGCCATCGAGAAGGGGACGCCTGGCGAGCGGGCGTTT
This sequence comes from Xanthobacteraceae bacterium, assembly GCA_035311445.1. Lineage (GTDB taxonomy): Bacteria > Pseudomonadota > Alphaproteobacteria > Rhizobiales > Xanthobacteraceae > JAJPKK01. The sequence continues at coordinate 55,991 of DATGCX010000424.1, forward strand.
ACGGAAGCCTTTGCGGCGTGGGGACAATAGCCCCGATACTCCTGGTCAAAGAAAACTTCATGTCAAAGCTGCGTCTTACCTTTGCGTGCGGTCCCTATGACCGCACACAAGCTCTTCGTGACGGCTCGCTGCAGCCCGAAGGCATCGACCTCAATTATCTGTCGCTGCAGCCTGCGGAGATTTTCTGGCGGGTCCTGCAGTACCGGGAATTCGATGCCTCCGAGATGTCATTGTCGAACTACACGTCACTTGTAAGCGAGGGGAACGCGCCCTTCATCGCCATTCCGGCGTTTCCGTCGCGCGTGTTCCGTCACGGCTACTTCTTTATTCACGCCGACAAGGGTATCCGCCACCCCGGCGATCTCAAGGGCAAACGCGGCGGCGTCCCGGAGTACAGCATGACGGCCGCGGTCTATATGCGCGGCCTGCTGGAGCATGAATATGGCGTCAAGCCCGGCGATGTAGAATGGGTCCAGGGCCGCAGCGACCGCCTCGGCCGCAAGCTGCCCGCCGACATTCGCCTCACGCAGGCACCGGCCGGAACCGAGCTTGGCGACCTTTTGGAGCGAGGTGAAATCGACTTCTTGATGACGGCCAACAATCCGCTGTCATTCCGCCGCGGCAACTCGAAGGTGCGGCGGCTTTTCCCGGATTATGCGGAAGCCGAGAAGGACTATTACCGGCGCACCAAGATCTATCCGATCATGCATACGGTGGTGATCCGCCGCGACATCTACGAGCGCGCTCCATGGGTGGCGCTGAGCCTCTATAAGGCCCTGTGCACCGCCAAGGACCGTTGCTACCGCTTCCTCGCCGAGCTTGGTTCGTCCAAAGTGTCGTCGGCCTGGCTGCAGCCGCTGATCGAAGAGGAGCAGGCGATCATCGGGCCGGACTGGTTTCCCTACGGCATCGAGCAGAACCGACCGAGCATCGAGGCGCTGCTGCAATATGCGCATGAGCACGGACTAACCTCGCGCCGCGTCAAGCTCGAAGAACTGTTTGCACCGAGCACGATGCGGGATATTCCGCTCGGGGACGGGCAACAGATTTAGAACGTAGAGCCGTCGCCATGCCCCTGCGCCTTGTTTTCATGGGCACGCCCGACTTCGCCGTGCCCACCCTCAGGGCGATCATCGAGCACGGCCACGCGGTGGTGGCCATATATACGCGGGCACCGCGGCCGGCCGGACGCGGCATGGAGTTGCAGCCGAGCCCCGTGGAACACGAGGCACGGCGCTTGGGCATCGACGTGCTGACACCAAAGACATTGCGGTCGCCAGAGACGCAGGAAGCGTTTCGCACCCATGGCGCAGACGTCGCCGTGGTGGTGGCCTATGGCTTGGTCCTGCCGGCACCGATTCTTGATGCCCCTCCACTCGGATGTTTCAATGTTCATGCGTCTGCTCTGCCGCGCTGGCGCGGCGCGGCGCCGATCAATCGGGCCATCATGGCGGGCGATACCCAAACCGCGGTTGCGGTGATGAAGATGGCGGAAGGGCTCGACACCGGCCCGGTGGCCATGGCAGAGCCCGTCGTCATCGGGCCCGACATGACGGCTGGCGAATTGCACGACGTACTTGCGCGCCGTGGGGCCGACCTGATGGTGCGGGCGCTCGATGCCCTGGAGCGCGGCTCGCTGCAACTGGTACCTCAGCCCCAGGCGAGCGTCACTTATGCGGCCAAGATCGAGAAGAACGAGACCCGAATCGATTGGACCAAGCCCTGGAAAGCCGTTCACGACCATTGCCGCGGCCTTTCGCCGTTTCCGGGCGCGTGGTTCGAACTGTCCGGCAGAGATGCGTTGGCTCGCGTCAAAGTTCTTCGCACCACCAAAGGCAAAGGGTCCGGAGCACCCGGCACCGTGATCGACGACAAGCTCACGATCGCATGCGGTGAAGGTGCGGTGCGCATCCTCCAATTGCAACGGGCCGGCCGGCAGCCCATGAAGGCCGACGAATTTTTGCGAGGTATCCCGCTTGCCCCGGGCACACGAGTGACCTGACCTGCGCCTCGATGGTCCCGGCAATTGGCCCAGTCACGGCGCAGATGTTCGACGAGTGCGGTACGGTCGGAACTAGTCACCCGAACAACGTCCGCATCCGAAACAACCGGGCCAGCTTTTGCACAACAACTGCGAGCAGTGAGAAATACCAAATATGCCGCGCTACAAGCTGGTGATCGAATATAATGGTGCCCCATTCGTCGGCTGGCAGGTGCAGGACAACGGCGTGTCGATCCAGGGTGTCTTGACGGCGGCGGTCGCGGCTTTCTGTGGCGAGGATGTTTATGTGCAGGGCGCTGGACGCACCGATGCCGGCGTGCACGCGCTTGGACAGGTCGCGCATATCGCGCTTGCCAGGCCCTGGGAGCCCGATACGATCCGCGACGCCATCAATGCGCATCTGCGGCCTCACCCGGTGGCGGTGCTGGCGGTTGAACAGATCGCGGACAACTTCGATGCCCGCTTTTCGGCGCGCCAACGCCATTACGTTTACCGCATCATCAACCGCCGCGCCGATCTCGCCCTGGAGGCCGGAAGGGCATGGCGGGTCCCGCGGCCGCTCGACGTCCGCGCCATGCACGAGTCCGCCCAGGGTCTCATCGGACAGCATGACTTCACCACCTTTAGAGCCGCCGAATGCCAGGCGAAATCGCCGGTGAAGACGCTCGACCGGCTGGATGTGGAGGGCGACCGCGAGGAATTGCGCATCTACGCATCGGCACGCTCGTTTCTCCATCATCAGGTTCGGTCAATTGTAGGGTCGCTGGTCCAGGTCGGCGAGGGCCGATGGAGGGTTGACGATCTTGGGCGTGCGCTGGCAGCACGCGACCGCAAAGCCTGTGGTCCAGTGGCGCCGCCAGAGGGCCTCTACCTGGTCAGGGTGGACTATTGAGGTGAGACGGACGGTAGGTGGGCAAAGGCGCTGGCACAGCTTGAGGAGCATATGACGGGCTTCTCGCGCCGTGCCCACCGCGGACTGTGGCAAACGGTGGGCACGCTTCGCTTTGCCCACCCGACCATCCGTCCTTCACGCGAAATAACGATCGACAATCCGCCGGTATATAGCGGCGAGCGCCATGAGATCAGCCGTCGGCGTGTTTTCGTCGATCTTGTGCATGGTCGCATTGACGAGTCCGAATTCCACCACCGGACAGTAATCCTTGATGAAGCGGGCATCCGAGGTCCCCCCGCTGGTGGAGAGCTCGGGCTGACGGCCCGCTACCTCGGCGATCGCACGGCTGACCAGTTCGACAAACGGGCCAGGCTTGGTGACAAAAGCGTCGGCGTTCGACGGGTCCCATTCGATGCGGAAATGGCCGCCTTGCGCCGCCGCTCCGGCGCGCGCCTCGAGAAGTGTCTTAAGCGACGCCTGAGTATGGTGATTATTGAAACGGATATTGAAGCGGGCGCGCGCCTCGGACGGAATGACGTTCACTGTCTTGTTGCCCACATCGACCGACGTAAATTCCAGATTGGATGGATCGAAATAGGCGTTGCCGGCATCCAGCGGCTCAGCCATCAGGGCTGCCATGATGACGACGATACGGCGCACCGGATTGTCGGCGAGTGCCGGATAGGCCACGTGCCCCTGAGTTCCGCTCACGACCAGGGAACCGTTGAGCGAGCCGCGGCGCCCGATCTTGATCGTGTCGCCGAGTTGCCTGGAACCGGTAGGCTCCCCCAGCAGGCAATGATCGAATTTTTCGCCGCGTGCGGCGGCCCACCTCAACAGCTTGACGGTGCCGTTGATGGCGATTCCTTCCTCGTCGCCGGTGATAAGGAATGAGATGGAGCCTTTGAGGTTGCCGCCATTGGCGGCGAGATAGTCGAGCACAGCGGCAAGCTTGCAGGCGATCGCACCCTTCATATCGACGGCACCGCGGCCGAACAGCATGCCGTCCGCGATTTCGCCGCCGAACGGCGGGTGCCGCCAGCGCGCTTCATCGCCCACAGGCACCACATCCGTATGTCCGGCGAACACGAGATGCGGGCCGGCAGTGCCGATTCGGGCATAAAGGTTCTCCACAGCGTCGGCACCGGATTCCGAAAAGACTACCCGATGGACCGTAAATCCCGCGCCGGTCAGTATCTTTTCGAGAAACGAAAGGGCGCCGCCTTCCTGCGGCGTCACCGATGGACAGCGCAGGAGTTCGCGGGCGAGGGCAATGGGATCAGTCGCCATCGGGCGAGCGCGGATTCATGGCCGCCATAGCATCCAACAACTCGGGAACAGCGAGTTGAATTTCCTGGATCAGAGTTGGCCATATGCCAGCCTCGACGACAAGACCACGTATATTCTGGCCGATGGCAATCCATACGCTGGCTTCATCGTCCCAACTGGCGTCCACCGAGACACTTCGGCTTCCGACTGAAACCGTCGTAATCGGCATCGCGGTCAATCCCTCAGCAACTCGTTGATGCTCGTCTTCGCCCTGGTCTTTTCATCGACCCGCTTGACGATCACGGTGCAGTAGAGCCCCGGTCCGGGCGAGCCGTCGCGCAACGGCTTGCCCGGGGTGGAGCCAGGCACGACCACCGAATAGGCCGGTACCTCGCCGGTGAAAACCTCGCCGGTCTCACGGTCTACGATGCGGGTCGATGCGCCGATGAAAACCCCCATGCTCAGCACGGAACCCTCACGTACCACCACGCCTTCGGCGACTTCCGAGCGTGCGCCGATGAAGCAATTATCCTCGATGATCACGGGTCCGGCCTGTAAGGGCTCCAGCACGCCGCCGATACCGGCGCCGCCGGAGATATGGCAGTTCTTGCCGATCTGGGCGCAGGAGCCGACGGTGGCCCACGTGTCAACCATGGTGCCGGAATCAATATATGCGCCGAGATTCACGAACGACGGCATCAGCACCACGTTGGGTGCGATATAAGCGGAGCGGCGCACAATTGCGCCCGGCACCGCGCGAAACTGCGCCTTCTCGAATTGCTCGCGGGACCACTGGTCATATTTGAGGGGTACCTTGTCCCATCCCCAGGCGCGGGCGCCGGCTCCGAACGGGACGATGGTCATATCGGCAAGGCGGAACGACAGCAGTACCGCTTTCTTGAGCCATTGGTTCACATGCCACGTGCCGTTGCCGCGGTTTTCCGCGACCCGAGCGGCGCCGCGGTCGAGCAAATCGAGGGCCTGCTCGACGGCGTCGCGCACCGGCCCCTTGGTGGCGGGACCGATGTCGTTCCGCTTTTCGAAGGCACCATCGATGGTTGAGGCGAGTTGGTCATGAGGCATGGCGGAACATTCCCGGCAGTGCCGCACCGAATAGTCCCGATCAGCCGAGACTTTGTGCGGCGCCGCTGTGTCGCGGACCGCCGGACCAATGTCAACCGTCGCCCGCCTCCTCTCTGCCCTCCCTGCTGGCGGAGGAAGGCGGGGTGGGGGCACCGCGCTGTGCCGCGATCGCCTCTAGAAACCCGGCGATATCATCGGTAACATGGTCCACATGGGCGGCGTCGCGCCCTTCAAGCTCCCAGCTTTCGCGAAATACCTCGCGGGTGCGTTCCGGCACCACCAGAACCGTCGTCATGCCAAGCGCATGGGGCACTTCGAGATTACGGGCCAGATCCTCGAACATCGCCGCTTTGCCGGCATCAACTCCGTGCCGGGCGAGAAAGCGCTCGTAGGTCTGGGGGAATGGCTTCGGCTCAAGCTCGCCGGCGATGATATCGAATACGTCCTCGAAATGGCGGTCGATGGCGAGCCGCTTCATGATGGCGTCGGCATGAACCCTGGTGCCGTTGGTGAGAATGAGCTTGCGGCCAGGTAGCCGTTCCAGCGCGGCGCCGAGCGCCGGGTTGGGTTCAATGGGCGAATGATCGATCTGATGGACGTAGTCGAGGAAATCGTCCGGATTCATGCCATGCTCAACCATCATGCCTCGCATCGTTGTGCCATAGCGCCGGTAAAAATCCTTCTGCTTGCGAAACGCATCGTCGTAGGTGGTGCCGAGGAACTTCGCGATGTAGCTGCGAATGCGCTCATCGACCTGCTGCCATAGATTGAGGTGATGCGGATAGAGCGTGTTGTCGAGGTCGAAAACCCACGTGTCGATGTGCGCAAAGGCGCGCGGCTTGGGAGGGGCGTTCGACGGAGAGGCCGGGGTCATGGCAGGCTTTGCGTCTATTACCCCCCGCCCGTGCGGTCACTTATGAAGGCGCGAACATATTCGCTCGCGGTCTTGACTGTTCCCTTGAATGCAATTTGTCTAAGCAATTCGGCGTGGCGGTCGCGGTCTGGAGATCCTAAAATGAGCTCGTGATAGGTTATGAGCAGATTTGGCTGGACGTCGTTCACTGACGCGGCCCATTGATCGAGTATCGTGGCGGCATCGAGATAATGCTGCGACGTGGTCCTTAAACGCCTGCTTGTTTGGCGAAGCTGGTTGGCAGCTGATCTGAAGTCGCGCTGTAGACTCTCTGCGATCCTGGCGACTGACATCGTTGTCATGGTTCACCTGCCGCGCTTGGCGTCGATCCCAAAGGTCGACGGGCGCATAACGACGGTCAAGAAGAAAGATGGTGCCTCGTCAAGTTCTTGTCTACCGCGGTCTTGCTGGCATAACGGTTCTGCGGCACTTGCACGACCTGGCATGTCGGCGGATATTCGCGGCGGATGCGCAAAGGCCGGCTCGCGTTACCCAGTGTTCGCATTCGCCGCGGCAAAGCGGCGGACCTCGATGCATTATGCGATCTCGAAAACCGGGTGTTCGCGGCCGACCGGATGTCGCGGCGCAGTTTGCGGCGGCTTCTCGCGTCGCCGAGCGCGACCTCGATGGTGGCGCAATCGGACAACGGGATTACCGGCGTCGCCGTAGTGCTGTTTCGCGCCAACAGCAGGATCGCCCGACTTTATTCGCTCGCGGTCGCGCCCAAGCACACGGGCCGTGGTATCGCGTCAGCCCTCCTGGCGGCGGCCGAGAAAATGGCGCGGGCGCGAAGGTGCCAGTGGCTGCGACTTGAAGTTCATGAAAAAAATCACGGCGCGATCAAAGTTTATCGCAAGGGGGGGTATCGTGAATTCGGCCGGCACCCCCGTTATTATCAAGATCGCGGCGACGCGCTCAGGTTCGAGAAGCGGCTCGGGAGGGGACGATCCGAGCCATGCTCGTGCCCGACCGCGAGATTCAGTTAGCTGCGGGCGATCGGTGTCCTGCATGATGTGGCATTCTGCCGCTCTGGTCCCAGTGCCAAATCAACCCGCATTTGGACAACCTCTACCTGGAAAGGAGCGTGCTCATGACCGGCTGGGTCATCGTCGTTGACCAGCCCAAGGATTTCCCCAACGCGGACACCCCCCACAAGGTGATCACGACGAGCGATTACTTGGTGCGGCCCCGGCTGTTCGAAGGCGGGCGACCGAAGCTCATCAATCTGTCGCGCTCCTACGCGTATCAATCCAAGGGTTACTATGCCTCGCTGCTCGCTGAGGCGCGCGGACATCGCGTCGTTCCGACCGTCGAAACCATGCTGGAACTGCGCGAGGCCAAGCTCTACGAACATGCGCTGCCGGAACTCGAAGAGGCGCTGAACCATTGCGCCCGACGCGCCGACTTCCAGCCCGAAGGCGAATTCAAGCTCCTGGTGTGCTTCGGCATTGCGCGCGACCAGCGCTTCGAAACATTCGGCCGGCTGCTGTTTGACTGGTTTCGCTGCCCGGCCCTGGAGGTAAGCGTCGACACCGGCGCAGCGCGATTTACCATCGATCGTATTCGTATGCGTACGCTGACGAGGCTTGCGAACGGGGAGGCGGCCTTCATGCGCGAGTCGCTGCACAGTCACACGGCGCGGGAATGGCGCGACCCCAAGGCGCGCACCGTGCCGAAATATGATCTCGCGGTACTTTGCGATCCCAATGAAAAGCTGCCGCCTTCGTCGAAGAACACCATCAAGCATTTCGCGCGCGTTGCCGAGAAGCTTTCGTTCGATGTCGAGCCGATCACCCGCCGGCAACTTGCCGAGCTTGCCGAATACGATGGGCTGTTCATTCGCGAGACGACTTCGATCGATAACCACACCTACCGGTTCGCGCGTCGCGCCTGGCAGGAGGGGATGCCGGTGATCGACGACCCGATCTCGATGATTCGCTGCATGAACAAGGTGTTCCTGATGGAGCTTCTCGGCTCCAACCAGGTGCCGACGCCGCCGACAGTCATGCTGGCCGATCAGACCGATCTGCCGCGCGCGATGGATCAACTCGGACTGCCGTTGGTGGTGAAAATCCCCGATGGCTCATTCTCCCGCGGCGTTCACAAGGTTTCTACGGTTGACGAGTTCAAGCGCATCGCAGACGAACTGTTTGAAGAAACCGACCTCCTGCTGGCGCAGAAATTCCTGCCGACCGAATTCGATTGGCGGGTCGGCGTGTTGGCAGGCCAGCCGCTGTTCGTGTGCCAATATCGCATGGCCCGCGGACACTGGCAGATCCTCAAACACCATCCGGACGGCTCGTCGCGTGAAGGCAGCCATCGCACCTTCGATCTCGATCAGGCGCCGCGCGATGTGATGGACCTTGCCGTGCGGGCGGCTCGTCCGATCGGGGACGGGCTCTATGGCGTGGACCTCAAGCAGACACCTGACGGTATCGTGGTCATGGAAGTCAACGACAATCCCAACATCGAGCACGGCATAGAGGACGCGGTCGGCAAGGACGAGGTATGGCTCCGTATTCTGCGATGGTTCATCGACCGGCTGGAGCAACAGCGCCTGGGTGACGGCGGTTCGCTGCGATCGATGTTTTTGCCCGCCGCGAAATAAAAAGATTCGGTCGAACTACCGCCGCAACTTGCGGCTAACGTGTGCTGGGTGGGCTATCAATCCGATCAAATAAAAAACAAGAACAAGGACAGTCGACGTGGACGCCAAATATGCAGTCAATAACAACCGATTTCACGATGTGATCACGACGGAGGCGCAGCTAAGAGATATTGTGGGGCAGCCCCACCGCTGGTTTACGAGCAAGATGCTTTCAAAGCTGGATCGCAAGTGTCGTCAGTTCATCGCCGGCTCGCCGTTTGTCGTCGTCGGTTCCGCGACTGCACATGGCGCGATCGATCTCTCCCCCAAAGGAGATCCCCCGGGCTTCGTTCATGTCCTCGATGATGCAACCGTGGTGATCCCCGACCGTCCGGGCAATCGTCGCGTCGACACCTTTCTCAACATCTTGCAAAATCCATATGTCGGTCTGATTTTTTTTGTACCAGGCCAGCGAGAGACGCTGCGCGTCTTCGGACGTGGGCTCATCGTCCGCGATCTGGACATCAGGAATGCAGTAGCCGTCGATGGCCGCGCACCCGAACTCGCACTGGTCGTCGCGGTCGAGCGCGCGTTCTTTCATTGCGGCCGCTGCATCAGACGTTCTGGATTGTGGGAACCTGCTCGGGGGAGCGCTGAGGTTGCGGAAGCGTAGATAATCCTGAAACGACGCCGTTCCTTCCTCCAGATTGCCGGCGCTCGACCGTCATGGGCAAGCCGCCTGCCAGCCGGAGCGTGACTCGCAGAATCGGCCAGACGACGTGGTCCGGCACCATCCGAAGGCTGAAATGATGCATGATGGCCGCTAATAAGATCGTCGCCTCCTGCAGTGCGAAGCCAGAACCGATGCACGTACGCGGCCCGGTGCCAAACGGCAGATAGGCAAATCGATCAATGCCCTTGCGACTATCGCCGACGAATCGCTCCGGATCAAACGCATCGGGACTATTCCATAGGCCGCGATGACGATGCAGAACGTAGGGGGCGATCACCACGATCGACCCGGCCTTGATTGCCTGGCCGGCGAGTTCATCGGCGCCGATCGCAACACGGCTTATGGCGGCGATTGGCGGATAAAGGCGAATGGCCTCTTCGACTACGGAACGCGTTTCGACGAGACGCTCCGCCAGACCCTCAACCGGACCACCGATTTCGCGGTCCGCTTCGGCCTGAATGCGCTCGCGCCATGACGCCGATTGGGACAGCAGGAACAGCGACCAACTCAGCGAATTCGCTGTCGTCTCGTGACCGGCCGTGATGAAAGTGAGGATATTCGAACGCACCTCAGCG
>DATGCX010000425.1:0-2085 GCA_035311445.1 Xanthobacteraceae bacterium
GGTTGCCGACTTCGCCGTGCTCGCACATCCGACCTATCCGTCCTCCGCGCCGTTCATTAGCGACGTGAAGGCCGGCGCCCGCAGCATGGGCTTACGGATCGAGGTCTTCAACGCGTCGACTGAAAGCGAGATAGACACCGCTTTCGCGGCGCTGAGCGCGCGCAGGCTGGGCGCGCTCCTGATAGCGAACCACCCGCTGTTCACCACCCACCGGGAGCAGATCATCGCGCTCGCCGCCCGCTACGTGGTGCCGACAATGTATGTGCAGCGGGAATTTGCCAGCTCCGGCGGCCTCATCACCTATGGGACGGACTTGCCCGAGGTGTATCGCCTGACTGGCGGCTATGCCGGTCGCATCCTCAAGGGCGAGAAGCCTGCAGACCTTCCGGTGCTGCTGCCGACGAAGTTCGAGATGATCATAAACCTTCGGACGGCGAAGGCGCTCGGCCTCGAAGTGCCCGACAGATTGCTCGCGCTTGCCGACGAGGTGATCGAATAGCGGTGTTTTTTTGTTGCGGTGCGTTAGTCCGCTATTGGCACAAAGCCGGCATGGCGAGACAAGTCGCGATGTCCGCTTTCGGAGGCAAAGCGAACAACGCTGCTGGCTAGGTTCGCGGGCCTTGATCCAAGTCAAATCCAGCCCAGCCCTGACCGATAAGTTTAATTAGTACTACAACCCTGCGGCGGCTTGCATGAGGCGGCGACATCACGCGACGCCCACATTCTCGTCGGACGAGCCGTGTGATCGCATGAGTGCGGCACCGTTCGATTGAGTGGTCACCTGCCAAACTGAGCCCCGCCTCGGCGGGGCTCTTTTTGCGCCGCGCTCCTTAGGGCGCGGCTTTTTCTTGGCCGCTTTCGGGTGAGTTGAGCTCGGCTTACCGCCGACGTAGGCCGGGCGCTTGCCTCGTCCCCGCGGAAAGTTCCGCACGAAACACAATTGAAACCGTTTTTTGCCTCCGACGAAACCCTATTTCGGCTTCGGCTTTGAACGCTACCTTCTCAGCAGATGACCAATGGGCGACGGGTGGCTGAGAAGGAACAGCAATGAAAAGATGCGCCCAATGTCACGGAAAACTCGGATTAGGTGTCCGCTCCCGTAATTTGTGGAACGGCCGCTGGTGGATTCATGTGCGCTACTGCTCGACCCACTGCGAGGCTCTTCATGAGGTGGAGCGACGCCAACGTCAAACATCGCTGGCACACACCTTCCTCTCTCGCAGCAGTCCGACAGAGCTGAATGATGCAGTGGTAACGACCGCTTCCGGCCATCGTTTTGTGGCCGCCCGATGTCCCCATGGCAGCGACGAACAAATGTTTGGCGCAGAGTAACAAGTCCGGCACGAGGGGCGAAGCGACTAAGAAGCGGGACGCTGCGCACCGCGCTCGACCGCAGCATCGTCAGGAAGGTCAAGCGCGGGCTCTACCGATGGAACGGATGACCGAGCACGACATGATCGGATGGTTCAATGCGGCGCCGATGGGCTCGCGGCAACAGCGGATGCTATGGGCCGCGCACAAGATCGCGCGCCTGACCGGGGCCACCGAGGGCAACGTTTATCAGACGCTAGAACGCAGCTTGGAACGTGCCGGACCCCCTCCCTCCGGGTCCTCAGTTCAACGGCAGCGCCGGGTCGCGCCCGGCCGCCTTGGCTCTCTGGCGATCTCGCGCTCGCGGCAGCAGGACAAACTCCCCACGGACCGGCGGCGCAACGCGAGCGAGAGGCGCGTGGACGAGTCCAGCGACGGCGCCGACGGCCGGCCGACCATCAAGACGCGCGACCGCCTGTTGAAGCGGCTGATCGCCGTCCACGGCGAGCCGCGGTTCGACTTGTTCAACTCGAGGAGAGCGTCGTGTTCGTGAGCCAGCCCGTGAACGCCCTGATCTAAAGGGTAACGGCTCGGCGGGCCTTGTCCAAAAAATGCACTCTGTGAGTATTTGAACAATAGATGTAAGCAAGAAGCATTTCGGCTCAACGCGATGATGCAGAGCGGAAAGGGCCGAATTCTACTTCGAGCCGTTCTGCCAACTTGCCCCGGCCTTAAATGGTCGGGGCCTTTTCCGTCCATGGCCCCCATGCATTC
>DATGCX010000426.1:0-33053 GCA_035311445.1 Xanthobacteraceae bacterium
CGCCGCATCAGCCGCGAGCGCCGCGCGGCCATCCCGGATGACGTCGGCGATCGGATGCAGTCGGCCGTGGTCATAGTCGCGCAGGCCGCGCGGCTCGTCATAGAGGATGTGCGTAATAGTCGGCAGGCGCTCGGATACCGAGAGAAGCTTATCGACCTGCTCCTGGTCCTGGACGGCGGCGAAGCGAACCTCCGCATGGGCGAGCACGAAAGCGAGTTCGTCCGCGACCGCATCGGCATAGACCGGCACCGGGATGGCGCCGAGAATCTGCGCCGCCATGATGGACCAGTAGAGCTTCGGCCGGTTGGCGCCGATGACGGCGATGCGGTCGCCGCGCTCAAGACCAAGGAGAGACAGGCCGGCCGCGTAGGCGCGCACCTCGGCCAGCAATTGCGCCCACGTCCAAGTGTGCCAGATGCCGAAATCCTTGTGCCGCATCGCTGGACGATCGGCGAATCGCACCGCATTGCGCACCAGCAATTTCGCAAACGTATCCGCGCAAGCGTCGGGTGTGGTCACCGCGGCCCCTTTCTAATAGCAAGGAAAAAATTAACAGCGAAACGCATTTCGCGCTATGCAATTCGCTGCCGCGACCTCAATTCGCAGGTAGTTTCAATGCATTGCATGAAAATGGCGGCATTTTCGGAGTCTCCGAGCCGGAAAACGGCAATGGAGATCGCAACGGTAGAGAGTTTTGAGACTCACGTTAAGCGAGGATGGCTCCAAGGCCTCAACCCCGCTCACCGCGCAGCAATCGAGGCGTTGCAACCGTACAACGGATGTGATTGGTCGAAGCGGCTCCGCGATTACTCCAATCCTGACAAGCACCGGCATTTGATCGCGACTGGCGGGGATGGTATCTTCTATGTCCATTCCAGCCTTGAAAAAGACCTGAGCCGGTGTTGGGGATACGAACGTGAAGCACCCCACCCCGTACCCGGTCAACCGCCCGTGAAGATCAAGGTTTACTTCTCTGGCAATGTAGCATTCGGCAACGGAGCGCCGATTATAGACACGATCAAGGAGATCAAAGCGGGCATTGCTGATACGCTTACCAAGTTCAGGCCGGAGTTCTTAAGTGGGTGAGCGGCGCGGGTGCCCCGCTCGAAGCGGGGCATGACACGCATTCGATTCACTTAAATTCTATGCAGTCTCCTAACGCTGTCGCCTCGTCGGCCGGGGAATGACACAGCTTTAAGCGCAACAAAATGGTTGCGCATTCATGTCGACTTCGTCATATTCATACGCAACCAGGAGGTTGCGTATGAATATGAGCATAGAGAAGCGCATCGAACTCAAGGCTCCGGTATCCCGCGTCTGGCGGGCATTGACGGACTACAACGAATTCGGCGAATGGTTCCGGGTGAAGCTTGATGGCCCGTTTGTGCCGGGCCAGGTCTCGCGCGGCCATGTCACCTATCCGGGTTACGAACACATAAAGTGGGAAGCGATCGTGCAGCAGATGGAGCCCGAGCGGCTCTTTTCGTTCACCTGGCACCCCTATGCGGTCGATCCCGCAATCGACTATTCGAGCGAGCCTACGACCTTGGTCGAGTTCAGGCTTGAACCGAAAGACGGCGGCACTGTTCTGTTCCTGACGGAATCCGGATTTGACGCAATTCCAAAGGACCGTCGATTCGAAGCGTTCCGTATGAATGATCGGGGGTGGACCGAGCAGATGACGAATATTGAGCGCCATGTCGCGAACAGCTCTTAGAGGCCGCGCTCAGCTCAAAGGACGCGCCTCCGTCTTTGCGGCCTTGGGCGATGAGACGCGGCTGTCGCTCATCGGAAGGCTCTCCAATGGGCCGCCGCAGTCGATTTCTCGGCTCGCGGAAGGCTCGATGCTGACGCGACAGGCGATCACCAAGCATCTCCGCGTGCTGGAAGGCGCCGGCGTCGTGCGCAGCATTCGTATCGGACGTGAGAGCGTGTTCGCGTTCAGGCCGGAGCCTCTCAGGGAGTTGCGGTCGTACCTCGAGCGTGTTTCCGAGCAATGGGATGATACGCTGGCGAGGCTGAAATCGTTCGTCGAGAATTAATTCGGCTGCGGATCATCTCTCAACCGCCCAAACCCCGGCGGCGGCCGCCGATGTCCGGTTCCCGCTTCTGGACCGCGCTGGCAGCAAACTCGCACCGATGCCGAGCATTGCAAAGGAAACACGTCGCGCGTCCATGGGTCCTCCCTTTTGTGGACTCACATGAAACCCGGGGCGAGCATGCTCACTCTGTCGGGCGGCTCCGCGCGTGCCAGAGGCTAGGCATGGCGTCCACTGTGCTCTATTTTCAAGCTCAAACATACCTTTCACAGACCGGAGGAAACCCATGATCGCGAAATTTCTTTTCCCCGCCGGCATATCGCTCGCCGCCCTGGCGCTCGCATCCGGTGCAGCCGTTGCGAAAGTTACCATTGCGATCGGCGGCGCCGGCTGTCTGTGCTATCTCCCGACTGTGCTGGCCGAGCAGCTTGGGGAATACAAAAAGGCGGGTGTCGAGATCGAACTCGTCAATTTCAAGGGCGGCTCCCAGGCGCTCACCGCCGTGATCGGCGGCAGCGCCGACGTGGTGTCGGGCTATTACGACCATTGTGTCAATCTCGCCGCCAAGAACCAGAATCTGCAAGCCTTCGTGGTTTACGACCGCTATCCGGGGCTGGTGCTGGGCGTGTCGCCGCGGCACACCAACGAGGTCAATTCCGTGAAGGACCTTGCCGGTAAGAAGGTCGGCGTCAGCGCGCCGGGCTCCTCGACCGACTTCTTCCTGAAATACCTGCTTACCAAAAACAGCGTTGACCCGGACGCCGCTGCTGTGATCGGCATCGGGCTCGACGCGACCGCGGTTGCCGCCATGGAGCAGGGCACCGTGGATGCCGCCGTGATGCTCGACCCGACGCCGACCCTGCTGAGGGCCAAGTTTTCGGCGCTCAAGATTTTGAGCGACACCCGCACGCAGGCAGACACCCTGTCGGTGTTCGGCGGCGAATATCCGGGCGGCGCCCTCTACACGCGCGGCGACTGGATCGCCAGGCACGAGAAGGAAACCCAGGCGCTGACCGACGCGATCCTCAGCACCTTGAAATGGATCCATTCGCACACAGCCGAGGAGATCATGGCGAAAATGCCGGACGACCTAGTCGGACCCGACAAGGCGCTTTATCTGTCGGCACTGAAAAACACGATCCCGATGTATTCCACCACCGGCCGCATGGACCCCAAGGGCGCCGAGGCCGTGCTCAAGGTGTTCAGCCAATCGTCGCCGGAAGTGGCGAAAGCGAAGATTGATCTTTCGAAGACCTACACGAACAAGTTTGTCGAGCAAGCGGCGCAGAAGTTGGGGATGCGGTAGCGCCTGCTTTCACCTCACCCGACGGGAGAGGTCGGATTCCGAGCGCAGCAGGGAATCCGGGTGAGGGGCTCTCGCCCTCTCCATGATCCGAGCATCCCTCACCCGACGTCTCGCTTCGCTCGCCGTCGACCTCTCCCTTCGGGAGAGGTGAAGATTCCTGCGAATCAACGTTAACATGAACCTCATCTCTATCCAGTCCCATGTCGCCTACGGGCACGTGGGCAATTCCGCGGCGGTGTTTGCCCTGCAGCGACTCGGCTGCGAAGTGTGGCCGGTTCACACCGTACAGTTCTCGAACCATACGGGTTATGGCGTATGGAAAGGCGAAGTATTTGCGGCGGCCCGAATCGGCGAGATCATCGATGGCATCGGTGACCTTGGCGTGCTTGGAACGTGCGACGGCGTGTTGTCAGGCTACATCGGCGCCGTCGAAACCGGGGAGGCCATTCTGGCGTCCGTCGGCAAGGTCAAAGCCGCCAACCCCAATACGAGCTATTGCTGCGATCCCGTCATCGGCAATCGCGCCCGCGGCGAATTCGTTCGGCCCGGCATCGTGGAATTCATGCGCCAGCGTGCTGTACCGGCGGCGCAGGTCGTCACGCCCAACCATTTCGAGCTTGATCGGCTTGTGGGGTACGAGACCACGAGCCTTGCGGCCATTCTCCGTGCGGCTGCGGATATCCACGCCCGCGGTCCCCGCGCCGTGCTGATCACGTCGGTGCGCTCCGACGAAACGCCCGACGGCATGCTCGACGTGATCGCCTCGGACCCGAACGGGCGTTATCTCGTCCGCACGCCCCGGCTCGCAACGCCGGCCAATGGCGCCGGCGATCTCATCGCGGCCCTGTTCTTCTTCCACTACCTGCGCAGCGGTTCAGCTGCAGCCGCACTGGCTGCCGCGACGTCGTCAGTGTTCGGGCTGTTGCGGCGAACGCACGCAGTCGGAGCCTCCGAAATGGCACTGATTGCTGCGCAGGATGAATTGGTGACGCCGTCCGAGAAATTTGCGCCGGTCAAGATTGGCTTTTGACAAATCGGGCGCGCTCCCCCATTCGCATCTCCATGACCGCTATCCGCGTCCTCTCCATCAATCACCTCGATCTCGGCTTCGCACCATTTCGGTGGTCGTTCGCCGAAACGCGCCGTGACGACATCGCGGGTTATTTCGCCTCCCGCCGGGAATCGACGCCGCACCTGTGGAATGGGCGCGTCCTGCTTATGCGCGATCACGCGATTGCGGAAGACACGCTGCGCGGCATGTATTTCGAAGTGAGCTTTGCCGAGTTTCTGGCATGGCGCGACTGGGACTTCCCGGATCGCAGCGTCGTCAATTGCTTTTCCATGGGAGCGTTACGCGCAAGTGACGGGGCCTATCTGCTGGGGGTGATGAGTGCTCATACGGCCAATGCGGGCCGCATCTATTTTCCGGCTGGCACGCCCGACCCCGACGATGTGCGCGGCGAAACGGTCGATCTCCTGGGCAACGTCATGCGTGAGATCGCTGAGGAAACCGGCTTGACGGCCGCCGATTTCTCGGTCACGCCCGCTTGGCAAGCCGTCATCGCCGGAACACGCATCGCGCTGATGAAGCGCATCGATGTTGCATATCCGGCCGATGAGGCGAGGCAGAAGGTGCTGCGCCATCTTGCGAGCGAGCCTCAGCCCGAACTCGACGCTATCCGCATCGTTCGCTGCGCTGCGGATTTCGATCCGAATATGCCACGCTTCGTGACGGCATATCTGTCACACGTATGGGACGAGGGCGGAACGTGAAGTCGGGCCGCGCGTTGCTGGTTGCGCGGCTAGCGGTACGGCATATGTATCCAATTGGAGCCGGAGCATTGGCCAAATGACGCAGATGGATGCGCTGGATCTTGCGCGCCTGCAATTCGCCTTCACGATGGCGTCTCATATCATTTTTCCGGCATTCTCCATCGGTCTTGCGAGCTATCTCGGGGTGCTGGAAGGGCTATGGCTCGTGACAGGTCGCGATGTCTTTCTGCAGGTCTACAAATACTGGCTGAAGATCTTTGCGGTCGTGTTCGGCATGGGAGTCGTGTCGGGCATCGTCATGAGCTACCAGTTCGGCACCAACTGGAGCGCCTATGCGGACAAGACCGGCGCAGTGATCGGTCCGCTGATGGGCTACGAGGTGCTCACGGCCTTTTTCCTGGAGGCCGGATTCCTCGGCATCATGCTGTTCGGCGCGCAGCGGGTCGGGCGTGGGCTGCACTTCGCCGCGACGGTGCTGGTCGCCGTCGGCACGCTGTTCTCGGCGTTCTGGATTTTGAGTGCCAACAGCTGGATGCAGACGCCCACCGGGTATGCCGTCAACGACGCCGGCCAATTCATTCCCGAGGATTGGTGGAATGTCGTGTTCAATCCATCATTCCCGTATCGGCTCGTGCACATGGTGCTGGCTGCCTATCTCACCACCGCCTTCGCGGTCGGTGCCGTCGGCGCATGGCATCTGTTGCGGGAACCCGAGAATGCGTCGGCCCGCGTCATGTTCTCGATGGCGTTGTGGATGGCCGCCCTGGTGGCGCCGCTCCAACTTATTGCCGGCGACCGGCATGGCCTCAACACGCTTGAGCATCAGCCGGCCAAGATCGCTGCCATGGAGGGGCATTTCGAGAGCCGCGGGAGCGTTCCGCTCATTCTGTTCGGCTTGCCCGACGTGGCGGCAGCCGAGACCAGGTATGCGGTCGCGATCCCGCATCTTGGCAGCCTCATCCTCACCCATTCCTGGGACGGAGAGGTGAAAGGACTCGCCGACTGGCCTCGCGCGGATTGGCCTAATGTGACAATCCTTTTCTTCTGTTTCCGCATCATGGTCGGGCTTGGTCTGGCCATGATCGGGCTCGGATTGTGGAGCCTGTGGCATCGGTGGCGCGGGACGCTGTTCACGGCGCGATGGCTGCAGCGGGCAGCAATTCTGATGGGCCCGGCGGGTTTTGTGGCGCTCCTTGCCGGCTGGTTCGTGACCGAGACGGGGCGCCAGCCTTATACGGTCTACGGGCTGCTACGCACCGCGGATTCGGTTTCGCCGCTGGCGGCGCCGGCGCTAGCAAGCTCCGTTGCGGCGTTCGTCATCGTGTATCTCGCGGTGTTCGGCGCCGGCATCTTTTATCTGCTGCGCATGATGGGCAAACCGCCGCAGACGGAGGAAGCGGAACCGGTGGGCGGCGTTCCAATACGCAGCGCTGGGATCACGCCTGGGGCGGCCCTGCCGCGGGCACCGGCAACCGTCCCTTCGAGCTAGCGGAGCCCAGAGGCGTGGCCATCGACCTCCCCTTCATCTGGGCCGGCATCATCGCATTTGCGGTGCTGGCCTATGTGATCGTCGATGGTTTCGATCTCGGCGTCGGTATCCTTTTTCCATGGCTCAAGACCAAGCACGACCGCGACGTCGCGATGAACTCGATCGCGCCGGTCTGGGACGGCAACGAGACTTGGCTTGTGCTTGGCGGGGGCGGGCTTTATGCCGCCTTCCCGCTTGCCTATGCGGTGGCGCTGCCAGCGCTTTACGCGCCGCTTATCGCCATGCTGCTTGGGCTCGTGTTCCGCGGTGTCGCTTTCGAATTCCGTTGGCGCACCGAGCGCGGCCGCTTCCTGTGGGACTGGGCTTTCGCAGGTGGCTCAATGCTCGCCGCGCTATGCCAAGGCATCGCGCTCGGCGCCCTTGTGCAGGGAATCAAGGTCAGTGGGCGCGCCTATGGGGGCGGCTGGTACGATTGGCTGACCCCGTTCAGCGTCATGACGGGGGTGGCCCTCGTCATCGGATATGCGCTGCTCGGCGCGACCTGGCTGGTGATGAAGACCACCGGCGACCTGCAGCAACGGGCGCGCCGCTTCGCCATCATGAGCGGCGGCGGCACGGTCGCGCTGATCGGCGTGGTCAGCTTATGGACGCCGTTTCTCAATCCAGTATTCATGAGCCGGTGGTTCGCGTTTCCGGCAATCCTCTACACGCTGCCGGTTCCGCTCGCTGTAGCGGGCATGACATTACTGTTGTTCCGAAGCCTTCTCGCCGGCCGGGAGGCGCAACCGTTCGTCGCGGCGCTCGGGCTGTTCGTGCTCTCCTATATCGGGCTCGGCATCAGCCTTTATCCGGAAATCGTGCCGCCGAGCATCACCATCTGGCAGGCCGCGGCTCCTGACAAGAGCCTCGAATTTCTCCTCATCGGCACGCTCATCCTGGTGCCGATCATTGTCGCGTACATGGCCCACGCCTACTGGGTATTCCGTGGCAAGGTCGACGTGGCGGCCGGTTACCATGAATGAGCGGGCGACTTGCCAAGCGGCGCAATCGGCGTGAAGTTTCGCCGTCATGAAATTCGCAAAACTCATCAAGCGCTTCCGAATCGAAAAGGCGCAGGGCTTCAGGCTGGCCGATTTCGATCCGGCCGCCACCTGCGGCATGGATATCGGCAAGGCCGCCGCCAAGGACATGATTGCCGACGGGTTGCGCCATCTCACCGCCATGCAGGAGAAGCTCTATGCCCAGAACCGCTGGGCGCTGCTGGTCGTGCTGCAGGGCATGGACGCATCGGGCAAGGATGGCATCGTCAAGCACGTGATGTCGGGCCTCAATCCTCAGGGCTGCGAGGTCCACGCCTTCAAGGTGCCGACTACCGAAGAACTCGCGCATGACTTCCTGTGGCGCGCCGGCAAGCACCTGCCGGCGCGGGGGCGCATCGGCATCTTCAACCGCTCCTACTACGAGGATGTGCTGATAGTGCGGGTGAAGCGCGAGCTGCTGCGCCATCAGCGCCTGCCGCCGGAACTCGTGAGCAAGGCGATCTGGTCCGAACGCTTCAAGAGCATTCGCGCGTTCGAGCGTCATCTTGCCCACAACGGCACCGTGGTGCTGAAGTTTCACCTGCGCATTTCTCGTGAAGAGCAGCGCCGCCGCCTGCTTGCGCGCCTGGACGAGCCGGCCAAGCGCTGGAAATTCTCCATGGACGACGTCGAGGGCAGCAAGCACTGGGGCCGATACATGGGGGCTTACGAGGATGCGATCCGCAACACCGCGACCGCGAAGGCGCCGTGGTACATCGTGCCGGCCGACCAGAAATGGTTCGCCTGGCTGATGATCGCGGCCGTGATCGGGGATGCCATGGAACGCCTTGATCTGAGCTTTCCGGTGGTCAAAGGCAAAGCGCTGGCGGAGCTGGAGGGGGTGAGGCGGGCGTTAGCGGGCGACTCCTGAGTGGCGGGGCGTGCGCAGAAATGCCAACGGAAACAAGTGGTTCAAGGTCCTGTCCTGATTTGAGCCCAGATTGCGCTCCACGAATTCGCTCATCATCCCATCAGCCGTCTTGCCCAACGCAACCGCTTTCAGCTAAAAGATGCCGCCGGCCTTCGGGTTAACGCGAAATTCACCACTTTTCGCGACCGTTATGGCCCGCAACGAGGGTTTTGGCATGTCGATGCGCCGCGAAATTCGCGCGATCGGCCGGGGGCTTCCCGCCCGTCCCGGTGCCGCCCTCATTCTTCGCACCCTGCTCCTTACTCGCCCCTGAGGGCCGGCTGGGCGTACGCGCCTGGGCACTCAGGGGTTTAGACCGGAACCCGAGAGCGCCGATACGGGCGCGACGTTTGCAGCCATTTTTCGAGAGAAGGAACATCCCATGACTTCGCAACCCCGGTCCGAGAGGGACCGCGTCGTCATCTTCGATACCACCCTGCGCGACGGGGAGCAGTCGCCCGGCGCCACCATGACCCATGAGGAGAAGCTCGAGATCGCAGCCCTTCTCGACCAGATGGGCGTCGATATCATTGAGGCCGGCTTCCCGATCGCATCCGAGGGCGATTTCCTGGCCGTCAACGAAATCGCCAAGCGCACCAAGAGGGCGGTCGTGTGCGGCCTCTCCCGCGCCGGTCAGAAGGACATTGACCGATGCGGCGAGGCGATCAGGCCGGCCGCGCGGGGCCGCATCCACACCTTCATTTCTACCTCGCCAGTGCACATGAAGTGGAAGCTGCAGATGCAGCCCGAGCAGGTGTTTGAGATGGTGATCTCCTCGGTGACCCGCGCCCGCAACTACACCGATGATGTCGAGTGGTCCGCCGAGGACGGCACCCGCACCGAGCTCGATTTCCTGTGCCGCTGCGTCGAGGCCGCCATCGCGGCGGGCGCCACCACCATCAATATTCCGGATACGGTCGGCTACACGGTGCCGGAGGAATACTACACGCTCTTCAAGATGGTCCGTGACCGCGTGCCGAACGCCGACAAGGCACGGTTCTCGGCCCATTGCCACGATGATCTCGGCATGGCGGTGGCGAATTCGCTTGCCGCCGCCCGTGCCGGCGTCCGCCAGATCGAATGCACCATCAACGGTATCGGCGAGCGTGCCGGCAATGCGTCGCTCGAGGAAATCGTGATGGCCATGAAGGTGCGCAACGACGTGCTGCCGTTCTGGACCGGCATCGACGCCACCTTGCTGACGCGCGCCTCCAAGCTGGTGTCGGCCGCGACCTCATTTCCGGTGCAGTACAACAAGGCGATCGTCGGCCGCAACGCATTCGCGCATGAATCGGGCATCCACCAGGACGGCATGCTCAAGCACACCCAGACCTACGAGATCATGACGCCGGAGAGCGTCGGGGTGAAGCAGACCTCGTTGGTCATGGGCAAGCATTCGGGCCGCCACGCCTTCATCCACAAGCTCAAGGACCTGGGCTATGAACTCGCCGGCAATCAGCTCGAAGACGCCTTCGTGCGTTTCAAGGCTTTGGCCGATCGCAAGAAGCACGTCTATGACGAGGACATCGAGGCGCTGGTCGACGAGGAGATCGCGACCGCCCAGGACCGTATCAAGCTGCTCTCGCTGTCGGTGATCGCCGGCACTCGCGGGCCCCAACGCGCCACAATGAAGCTCGACATCGATGGCAGGACCGCGATCGAGGAGTGCGAAGGCAACGGGCCGGTCGACGCGACCTTCAACTGCATCAAGGCTCTCGTCCAGCATGACGCGATGCTGGAACTCTACCAGGTGCATGCAGTGACCGAAGGGACCGACGCGCAGGCCGAGGTGTCGGTTCGCTTATCCGAAAACGGCAAGTCAGTGACCGCAAAAGGGGCCGATCCGGATACGCTCGTGGCTTCCGCCAAGGCCTATGTTGGCGCCCTCAACAGGCTCATGGTCAAGCGGCAGCGCGGCAAGCCGGAAGCGATGGTGGCGCCGTAGCGAAGCTCTTACGGCGATTTTTCAATTCGGGGTGGCCGGGCCTTTCCGGCCATTCTGGCGTCCTTACTGTCTGGTGCCGCCCACCGCGCCGGCCCGATTTGGGATTTGGATGTCGACCGCCAAGGTCGAGAAGCCATCGCCGCGGTCCACCGACACATGGATCTTTTCCGGATCGATGGCGACGTGCCGGCTCACGACGGCAAGAATCTCGTCTTTCAACGTAGTGATCAGCGAGGACTGGCTGACCATGCGGCGTTCATATTCGAGCAGAATTTGCAGCCGCTCGCGTGCGACCGGCGCGGAACTGACGGGTTTGAGAAAACGGAATAGCCTCATGCCGCTCTCCGCCCAAACAGTTTGGTGAACAACCCGCGCTTCTCGGTCGGGATCAGCATCTCGACCTCCTCGCCGGCCAGCCGCCGCGCTGCATCCATGTAGGCCTGCGCCGGTGCGCTCTGTTGGCCGCAGATCGTGATCGGGGCTCCGAGATTGGAGGCACGCAGCACCTCCTCGCTTTCCGGGATCACGCCGAGCAGCGGGATCGAAAGGATGTCAAGCACGTCCTGAATGTTGAGCATTTCTCCGCGCGCCGCCCGCCCTGGGTCGAACCGCGCGATCAGGAGATGCTTGGCCATGCGTTCGCCACGTTCGGCTTTCTCGGTCTTGGAATCCAGCAATCCGATGATCCGGTCGGAGTCGCGTACGGAGGACACCTCTGGATTGGCGACAATGATGGCCTCATCGGCAAAACGCATTGCGAGTGTGGCCCCACGTTCAATTCCGGCCGGGCTGTCACAGATCACCCAGTCGAATCGGGCACGCAAATCGACGATGACGCGCGCGACGCCGTCCTCCGTAAGCGCATCCTTGTCGCGGGTTTGCGAGGCCGGGAGCAGGTAGAGTGTATCGAGGCGTTTGTCGCGGATCAGCGCCTGCGGCAGCTTGGCGACGCCCTGGACCACGTTGATAAGGTCGAATACGACGCGCCGTTCGGCGCCCATGACGAGATCGAGGTTGCGCAGCCCGACGTCGAAATCCACCACGACGACGTTCTGTCCGGTCCGCGCCAGTGCAGCACCCAGCGCGGCGGTTGACGTCGTCTTGCCGACACCACCCTTGCCGGATGTTACGACGATTACCTTGCCCATTTCGTCACCTCCAACGCCTAATTCAGTCAATTTCAGAAATGATGAGCGTCTCGCCCGCCAGCCAAGCCTGGATCGGCTTGCTTCGCAGCTTGGCGTCGAGGTCCTCGGCGGTACGATAATAACCGTCGATGGCCAGAAGCTCGGCTTCGAGACGTGTGCAGAAGATGCGCGCCTTGCGGTGGCCTGATGTGCCCGCCATGGCACGGCCTCGCAGCGTGCCGTAGATGTGGATGGATCCGCCAGCGACGACTTCGGCGCCCGATCCCACCGATCCCAGCACTGTTACGTCGCCGTCGGGAAAGAAGACCGATTGGCCGGAGCGGATCGGGCTTTCCACCAGGAGTGATGTCGGCTCGCGATCCCGCGCGGGGGCCGGCGACGCTGGCTGCAACTTCGAGTTGACGGACTCGACCGGCGCCTGTCGACCCCCGCTTACCAGCGGCGGCAGGTTGGGGCCGAGTTTCTCAGCGGCTACCCCCTCCAATCCCATGATCCTGATACCGCGCGTGCCGAGTTCGGAGATCAGGTGTGCGATGGCAGAGCTGGTAAGCGTCACGGCGGAAAGATCAAGCACCACCGGCCGCCCGGCAAAAAAGCCACTGGACCCGCGTAGCCAGACATCGAGTTCTCCAAGCCAGTCAGCGATCGGCGGTTCCGGCGTCAAGGCGAATGCCATGTAGGATCGACCCCGTAATGGCATCGCCCCACGTGGACGAGCGGAGCTGAGCACTGTGACTTCACTCACTTGACGGCTCCTGACCGGCGAATCGAACCGACGGTTCACGACGATTGAGCACTCGCCGTGTCCCGGCAGCAATGGAAATCTGGCTGATTCGCCGCGAGTCCCCAAGCCACGGCATCACCACGGCAACACCAAGGCGATGGTGGGGCGGACGTGAGTCAGGCAGCACCACGGATTTCACCACTGTTTGGCGGCGGCACTGGGACGCCGTCGGCGGCATATTCGTTGAGCTTGTTGCGGAGCGTGCGGATGGAGATGCCTAGAATATTGGCAGCATGGGTCCGGTTGCCGAGGCAATGCTTGAGCGTCTCCAGAATGAGATCACGTTCGACGTCAGCGACGGTACGGCCCACCAGAGCGCGCGTTAGCGCCTCGGCTGCAAGTGCCGCGTGAGCAACCGCGGGCGGCCTGGTGGTCCGCCCGGCGTCCGGCGCAACGATCCCCGCGACTCCGATCTCCTCGCCGGTTGCAAGCAGCACGGCGCGATGCATGGTGTTCTCAAGCTCGCGCACATTGCCGGGCCAGCGGCCGATGGCAAGCTGGCGCTTGGCCTCCGCCGACAACGGGCGCAACGCGATTGCATTCGCTGCGGAATATTTAGCAACGAAGTGTTCGGCCAGTTCGAGGATGTCGGAGGGCCGCTCCCGTAACGGCGGAATTTTCAGATTCGTCACATTGAGGCGGAACAGCAGGTCCTCCCGGAATGTGCCATCACGCACCGCCTCCCCGAGGTTGCGGTTGGAGGTCGCGATAATCCGGATGTCCACCGGCACGCGGCGGCTGCCACCGACTCGGTCGATGACGCGCTCCTGCAGGGCGCGCAAGAGTTTTGCCTGCAGTCGGACGTCCATTTCGGAGATTTCGTCGAGCAGCAGCGTGCCGCCTTTTGCCTCTTCGAACTTGCCGACCCGGCGCGCGATGGCGCCGGTGAAGGCGCCCTTCTCGTGCCCGAGCAGCTCGGACTCCAGAAGCTGTTCGGGTATCACAGCACAGTTCACGCTGATGAAGGGGCCGCGTGCACGGCCGGAGCGCGAATGCACGTAGCGCGCCATCACCTCCTTGCCGGTTCCGGATTCGCCCGTGATCAGGATCGAAGCATCCGACGGCGCAATCTGCTGGGCCAGCTTGATGAGGTTAGCCATGGCCTCGTCGCGATAAACAAGCTCGCGCGTATCGTCGGCGACGGCCGCCAGTATGGCGGCGATCATTTCCGGCTCGCGCGGCAACGGGATGTATTCCTTGGCGCCGGCATGGATGGCTGCAACTGCTGCTCGGGCGTCGCTTTGAGTGCCGCAGGCCACGATCGGCACGTGAATGCGTTCGGCTTCGAGCCGTAACACGAGATCGCGAATGTCGATTGCGATGTCGACCATCAGGAGGTCGGCACCTCTGCCCGAACGCAAGACCGCCATGGCTGTGTCGATACGATCCGCATGGGTGACAGACGCGCCGTTGTCGATGGCGATTTTTGTTGCCGTGGTGAGCTGCCCGTTGAGGGTACCGACGATCAGCAGTCGCATGTCACGCCTCCATTCCCTTTATTGCGCGTCGCCCCGCGTCAGAAGCGATCCGCCTTGATGATTGAGCATGATCGAGGCTGATGGCTCCGCCTGCTCGCGCGCAAACAATGTGCGCTCTGGCGTCACCAGATGGACCGGGGCGAATTGCACACGATCGAGCGCTCTGATGGTGCGTGCAAGTTCGCCTTCGCGCGCGCGCAGATGATTGCAGCGTCTTCATAAATTCGACGAGACTCTGCACCGACCAACCCTCCAACGTGGCCACTGCGACTGGCTAGGCAAGTTTTGCCGGGCGAACGGTTTCAATTTGGTTAATGAGCGCAAAGAACGGGGTTGTGCTTGCCGCGCACGGCCTGTTGTGAACCGTCAAACATGCCGATCGCACATGCAGCACGAAGCACGGCCTTCGGTCCCTTATTTTTGGCAGACTGAGGCTTGTGGGACGCAACAGAACCGCGCGTGATCGGATCCTCTGCAAATCGGAGCCGGACACAGCAGGTAGTTGTGCGCCTACTGGCGGTACTGCTGAATACGAGTCGTGCGGAGGCCAGCAAGGCCATGGCGGTCGATGGAGTATTGCCAGGCCAGGAATTCTTCAACCGTGAGCGTATAGCGGCTGCAAGCCTCTTCGAGCGAAAGAAGGCCGC
Source organism: Xanthobacteraceae bacterium (assembly GCA_035311445.1). Lineage (GTDB taxonomy): Bacteria > Pseudomonadota > Alphaproteobacteria > Rhizobiales > Xanthobacteraceae > JAJPKK01. Next base: position 14,599 of record DATGCX010000426.1, read on the forward strand.
CGCGTACCGCGGCTACGACTTCCGCCTTGCGACGAATCACCCAGCGTTTCGTTCCCGGTGGAGGAAGATCGGCTATTGTAAGTGGGCTTCCGTCAGGCCCGATGACGTACTTCACCCTCGGGCGATGGGGCTCGTTCATGTTACTCTCACGCACTACAAAATAGACGATACATCACTAACTTGGCGTGAATTTACCCTAAGCCGCTTAAGATTTAACTAAGCCCTGGACAGGCAAAAAAATACCTCATTTGCCGCCGCTGCAGCCAACAAATGAGGGCCGGCATATTAACGAAGTAAGGTCCCGGCCGGTCGGATCCGGGTTCTGCAGCTGCGTGGTGAGCAACGTCAAAAAAGTTTGGAAATCGCCCGCAATCGTTTGGGTGTTGATGCCCGTATCGGCGGCGGCACCGGCAGTTGAGCCGGATGACGTAGCGGTGGTTGCTGAAGTGACTTTGTTGCTGATACCCCAGCCGCAGGCTAGTCATGATTTCGACCTCATATGTTGAATGTTAAACCATGATATCGAGGTCGCCGTTACGCTCCATCGCGCGGCATATCCATTCAGTATTGCGGCCGCCGTCGTGTCGTTTGCCGTGTCGCCGCTTGCTCGAGGACTTGCGAATTCGATCTGCTGAGCAAATCCGCTGCGGTTTGCGAATCCCCGGTCGGCCAGCGAGAACGCCGCACTGCGAGCGTCTCTTCGGCTCCTGCTACGATAGCGTTTGCTTTGTGTGACGGGTCGTCGCCGTGGGGAGTTGCCGGCTTAAGGGCAGCGGCTGTCGGTGTTGCCGTCGCATCGAATGAGATCGCAGAGCGGGGTCGGGCCTGGCACCGCGAGTGAACAGCGCGGTCAAGGCGCGATGGCATCGATCGATACAATTAACACGGCGATCCTCGTCATCGGGGCGCCATCGGTGAGCGCCAGGCCGTTGGGTAACAGCAGGAATCATCATGTAAGACAATGTGTTAGCAAGTCAGCTGAACGGATTGCGATATACGCCGGGCAGATCTTGCAGGCCGGGCCGGCAAGAAATGCCCGGTTGGCATTGGTCGGCGTTGCATGAGGCGGCCCCGCACCTATAGTAAGGGGCATAGATGGAACGCCTGGGATCAGGCGGGCAAAACGTCCAGCAGCGGGCCGGGTCGGCAGATGCGCAACAGTCTCGATATCGAAGGTCGGCCTGCAGATACGCGGGTCGTTGTCGCCATGTCAGGCGGCGTGGATTCGTCGGTAACGGCGGCGCTTCTCAAGGCCGAAGGTTACGACGTCGTAGGCGTTACGCTCCAGTTGTACGATCACGGCGCCGCGACGCATCGCAAAGGCGCCTGCTGCGCCGGCCAGGATATCCATGATGCCCGCGCGGTCGCGGGCAGCATCGGCATACCGCATTACGTTCTCGATTACGAGAGCCGCTTCAGGGAGGCGGTGATCGATCGCTTCGCCGACAGCTATGTGGCAGGTGAAACTCCAGTTCCCTGCGTTGACTGCAACCAGACGATAAAGTTTCGAGATCTTCTGGTGACGGCGCGTGAGCTTGGCGCCAAAACTTTGGCGACCGGGCATTACGTCGCCTCCCGTATGCTGCCGAGCGGCGAGCGGGCCCTCTATCGCGCTCGCGACGAGGAGCGCGACCAAAGCTATTTTCTGTTTGCGACGACCCCCGAGCAAATCGCTTTCCTGCGCTTCCCGCTGGGTGATCTCACCAAAGCGCAAACACGCGAACTGGCGCGTCGTTTTACATTGCCGGTCGCCGAAAAGCCCGATAGCCAGGACATCTGCTTCGTGCCGACCGGCCGTTATGCCGACATGATTGAGCGACTGCGGCCGGGCGCCGCCGCGGCAGGCGACGTCGTCGATCTCTCGGGGCGGGTGCTGGGCCGTCATGGCGGCATCATCAACTTCACGGTTGGTCAGCGACGCGGCCTTGGCATCGCAGCCGGAGAGCCGCTCTACGTGGTGCGGCTTGATGCCGCCAACGGCCGAGTGGTGGTTGGCCCCCGTGAAGCATTGCGCACCACGCGAGTGCAACTGCGCGACGTCAACTGGATTGGCGACGGTTCGCTCGACGTGTTGACGGCGGACCAGCGCATCGAGCTTTTCGTAAAAGTGCGCTCGACGCGTCCGCCGCGTCCGGCCTGGCTCATGCGCGGTGCGTCCGGCATCGAGGTGGAACTTGCCGGTGGCGAGGAGGGCGTTGCTCCGGGCCAGGCGTGCGCGTTGTATGATGCGGGCGTCGGCCAGGCACGCATGCTCGGCGGCGGCTTCATCCGCTCGGCAGTGCTGCGGAGCGAGATCGACGCAATTCCGGCAACGCGATCGAACCGAGAGAGGGTTGCGGCACGAGAGTAACTGGGGAGTGGGGCGATGAGCGGGACTGGGGTGGAAGCGTATACGTTCGACAAGGTCGTGGTCGAAAAGGCCTATGCGGGATGGGCGCCGATCTACGATGTGGTGTTTGGCACGGTATTCGCGCCGGGCCGCGCTGCGGCCGCGAGGGCCGCGGAGCGCGTCGGTGGGCGTGTTCTTGACGTTGGCGTCGGCACCGGCATTTCGCTTGCCCAATATTCGCCTCGCAATCGAATCGTCGGCATTGATCTCTCTGAACCGATGCTGCGCCGCGCCAAAGCCCGCATGCGCCGGAATCCCCTCGCCAACGTGGATGCCCTCGTCTTGATGGACGCCGAGCGGCTGGGCTTTGCGGATGCGTTCTTTGATGTGGTGGTGGCGCAATTCGTGATCACGGCGGTGCCCGATCCGGAGGCGGCCCTCGACGAGTTCGCGCGGGTGGTCAAGCCGGGAGGCGAAATCGTACTGGTCAATCACCTTGGCGCCGAGACCGGGCTGCGACGCCTATATGAGCGCAGCTTTGCTCCTTTGGTCCGCCACCTGGGCTGGCGAATGGAATTTCCGTTCGCCAGGATTGACGCTTGGGCGCGGCGCGCCGGGTATCGTTTGGTGGAACGGCGCGACGTGCAGCCACTTGGGCATTTCACCCTGATGCGCTTTCGCAAAGCCGCGAATTGACGTTGATCGCACGGCTGTCTTCTGCGGAGAGGCCGCAGGGCCGGCACGCCAGCCCGCTTGACACACTTTCGGCTCGCTCCTTATATCCGAGCGCGTTTCAACACGTATGCGGTCCCGAACGGTGGACGGAACAGTTGATCGTTTATTTCGCGTCGTTTTGCCCCTATCATCACACGCAACCGCGGCTGGTGGTACCGGGCTGGCGGCGGGTCTTCAAATCGACGGCGGCGGAGTAGCTCAGCTGGTCAGAGCAGCGGAATCATAATCCGTGTGTCGGGGGTTCAAATCCCTCCTCCGCTACCACGCGCTATTGCGCGATATTCCTCGCCAGAGCATGTTGGCTGCCTGCGACATATGTCCCGCGTGCGCATCTATCTTCCGCGAAGGACTCAGCCGGGGCTGCACTTGGACTATCCGGGTGAGGGCAGAAAGCTTGGCCGCAGCGAAAGAACCATGGGACGGAATCGGGCTGCGGCAGCGGGCCGGATCGGCAAGCGGCTGGTCGTCAATCCGTGGCCCGGGATGATCGAAGCGGATCGATCACTTCGACAAACGGGAACCGGCTGAAATCGGCGTCCCGCGTACAGATTCGCGCAATTCCATGCTCGCGCATGAGGATGGCCGTGTGTGCGTCGTGCATCAGATTGCCGGCCAGATGCGGTAACTCCGCGATCACTTCTGCGGCCACATCGCCGTGTCGCTGGGTCGGGATGAGAATAGCCAATCCCGGCGAGGCGAGCAGCGCCGCGACGAACTGCCAAGAGGCGGACGCGCTCCAGGGCCGGCGCATAACGCGCGGATGGGTCGTCACGCGCATGAATTCGTAGAGAATAGGCCAAGTTGTGAACCAGGCATCGGGCCTCGCTCGCTGATGCTCCAGCCATTGGCGGCAAGGGCCGTGAAATGGCGAGTCTCCGTCGGCGGCGTATACAAGGACATTCGTATCGACGGTGAGCACTATCGCCCTTCCATCGCCTGATACAGCGCATCGCGATCGGCTATATCGACGAGCGCACCACCACTGTGGAAGCTCGGCAGTGCGGGCAGAGTCCCTCGTTTTCGTTGTGAACGGAGCAGCAGACGCAGCGCACTCTCGACCATTTCCGACATGGTGCGTCCCTGACGCGCGGCCTCGCGCTTGAGTTCGGCCATGACCGCGTCATCGATATTGAGGGTCGTCTTCATATGGAAATCCATATCATGGATACGGCTATATGGCAACGATTCCAATTCGCAATTTGATCCGCATCCGGGTACTAGATACGAGTCGGTGCGCTCCGTCAAATCATCGAGGGCTGACCACAGGAATTTCACCGCACTTGACCAAGAGGCCAATGGCCTCATTGCCTGGATGACGACGTTCGGACATCATTTCCAATCCCGAATGACACGATGACTGCAGGCGATAGCTCGGCTCTGGGTCGCCGACTTGAAGATGGCGTGCTAGCCTATGATAACCGGCCACCTCCCGGACGATGGGATTGATCATCGCTCGCCGCCGCCGAAAAAAATTGGTCTCTTCCGATCGCTCTTCCGCGGCCGCGAGGATGTCTATCCCCGCCGATTTGAAAGCCGAAAGACCGGAAGGACCGGCTATCAACCTGTTTGCGCTAACGAATGGGTGCGGGGAATATGTGAGAAGCCTAGGATCAAATGTAGTGATTGCCCACATCAGCGATTTCTGTCGGTTACGGACGATGCGATCCGGTGCCATCTCTTGGGCCATGACAATGACGGCAAGGATTTTGTCATGGGCATTCATCCGATGCTTCAGGACGAAACCTGTTTTCTTCTGGCAGTCGACTTCGATAAGGCGACCTGGCGAGAGGATGCAAAGGCATTTTGGGAAACGTGCCGCCACTTAAACGTCCCAGCCGCGCTGGAACGTTCTCGCTCTGGTAATGGCGCGCATGTCTGGATTTTCTTTGAGGAAGCAATTCCTGCCTCCTCAGCACGGAAGCTCGGTTCCCATATTCTAACCGAAACGATGGAGCGCAGGCCCGATATCGGCCTGGACTCATATGACCGCTTCTTTCCCAACCAGGACACGCTTCCAAGGGGCGGCTTCGGCAACCTGATCGCGTTGCCGTTGCAAGGGCGGGCGCGAGAATCGGGCAACAGCTTATTTCTCGATGAAAACCTCCTACCTTATCCCGACCAGTGGGCATTCTTATCCACAATCCGGCATCTCGGTCGGGCGGTCGTTGAGACGATCGTTCACAAAGCCGACGCAATAGATCGAATTGTCGGAGTCCGGTATGCACTGGCAGAAGACGATGCGCCGGAACCTTGGACGGCACCGCGGTCGCGCCGCGGCAAGGAACATCCGATACGCGGACCTTTGCCTGCCAATCTAGAGCTGGTTCTTGGCGACGAAATCTACATCGCTAAAGACGCTCTTTTGCCCGGTCTGCGTAATCGGCTCCTTCGGCTTGCCGCATTCCAGAATCCCGAGTTCTACAAATCCCAAGCGATGCGTCTGCCTACTTATGACAAACCGCGGATCATTGCCTGCGCCGCAGATCATCCGGCTCACGTCAGTTTACCACGCGGCTGTTTGGGTGATCTGTATGAACTCCTGGTGAAGTTGAAAATCACTCCCGTCATTCGCGACGAAAGATTCTGCGGTCGACCGCTGACCGTGATGTTTCGAGGAGCATTACGGCAAGAGCAGCTGAGCGCAGCGAGGGCGATGCTCGATCATGACACGGGTGTTCTGTCGGCCAGCACAGCGTTCGGGAAAACAGTCGTTGCAGCGTGGCTGATTGCGCAACGTCGGGTCAATGCGCTGGTGCTTGTGCATCGGCGACAACTACTCGAACAATGGATTGAACGACTACGTGCATTTCTCGATCTGGATCCGAAGTCGATCGGTTACGTTGGAGGTGGACGAAGGAAACTCAGTGGCGTGGTTGATATCGCGCTCATTCAGAGTTTAGCCTGCAGGGGCGCTGTGGACGACTGTGTAGCTGAATACGGCCATCTGATTGTTGACGAATGTCATCATCTGTCCGCCAGCAGTTTTGAGCAGGTTGCTCGTAGGGCAAAGGCGAAGTTTGTTACCGGGTTGTCCGCAACCGTGACGAGGAAGGACGGTCACCACCCGATCGTCTTCATGCAATGCGGCCCCGTCCGTTATCGTGTCGACGCCAAGGAACAGGCCGCGGCCCGTCCCTTTGAACATGTAGTTCATGTGCGCTCAACCTCATTTCGCCCAGTGCGAACGGCTCACGCCGATGTCCGAATCCAGTTTCACGACCTCTATGACGAGCTAATCGCAGACGACGCTCGCAACGGCCTCATTTGCGATGACATCATTCAAGTTGTCCGCGAGGGTCGGTCCCCTATTGTGCTGACCGAACGCAACGAGCACTTGGAACGTCTCGCTGGCGCTCTCGCGCCAGCAGTCCGTCACCTGGTTGTCTTGCGCGGCGGCATGGGCAAGAGAGAGTTCCAGACGGTCGCTGACCGGCTAGCGAAAATCCATGTCGACGAAGAGAGAGTGCTGTTGGCGACCGGCCGATACGCGGGAGAGGGATTTGATGATGCTCGCCTGGATACCTTGTTTCTGACACTGCCAGTCTCGTGGCGTGGAACAATTGCCCAGTATGCCGGGCGCCTTCACCGCCTCAATGACCGAAAGCGCCAGGTCCGCGTCTATGACTATGCGGATCTTGATGTGCCGGTATTGGCGCGAATGTTCGATCGGCGTTGTCGCGGATATGAAGCGGTAGGCTACACAATTGTCGTTCCGGCGAGCGCAGTTCCGGGATGGCCCGCAGCCGTTCCCTTGCCTTCGGATCCGCAGTGGAAGCGTGACTATGCGGCGAGTGTCAGGCGGCTGATTCGCGATGGAGTGGACGAGCCATTGGGAAATCTCTTCGTTAGCGCGGTGAGAGTTCCTGCGTCCGACGCAGTGGGCGCGGATCGGGCTCGAAGCGCGACCGAGGCATTTCTATATCGCCGTTTGGAAACTTTGCCGACGACAAAGGGGCGTTTCCGCCTGAACGCGGAACTGCCAATTCCATTCGACAATTGGGGCCAAATGGAAGTGGACCTGCTCTGCGCCGATCACCGTATAGCGATCGAACTTGATGGCGCGCAACATCTGGCAAGTGCGGATGCGTATCGCCGAGATCGGCGTAAGGATCAATTGCTGCAGGAGAACGGTTATTTCGTATTGCGCTTCCTGGCCGAAGATGTTGGTAGAAATCTCGATATGGTGTTAGACTCGATCCAGCGAACGATGTTCAGCCGGCAAAACCGTCTGGGTTAGAGTTTCGTTTCACCTCGCGAGCGCTCTCTCGATCTCACTTCGATTAAGAAGACTGATGTGCTATTCGTGCGGCGGCCGGTCTCCGATACGACGTCGAGCCCGACCCGCTTTAGCTCGTAGACGCCGCCACGAGTGCCTCGAGTCGCTCGGGATTGCGTGCGGCACAGAGACCGCGCCCGCGTTGCAACCGCCAAGGAACACGCTGTCCTCCTCCCCCAAGCCGATCGTCACTCCAATCGATGACGAGATCGTAACAGCACTCGCGCCCGCCCAACAGCTAAGCGCGGGCCGCCGCCGGCCAACATCGTCACGCGAGACGTGACCCGCACGAACTGCTGGGGCCTGGCACGAAGCTGGGCGCCCCAGGGCCTGGCCACTGGATCGTGAGATTCATGCAATCTGTGTATCAGATCGAAATTCTAGGCGACGTCGAACAAATAGGCCAATTCCTGCGAAAAATTGCGTGGTGACATTGCTGGTATCCTCCTCCGCTACCATCTTTCCCCACACTCCTCGGACTCTGTTCGGATAGGCCTGCTCGCCAAGTAATGCGTTCAGTCGGCCGGTAATCTCAACCGTCACCCCGCCGAGGTGCTGCTCGAGGAAGCCGGTGTCGACCCGAAGGCGACGTGGCTTGTCGCGGAAGGCGCCGACGCACCGCATTTGACCCGCAGCGTGCCGCTGAGCAAGGCGTACGATGACGCGATCGTTGCCCTCTATCAAAACGGCGAGCGGCTGATGCCCGGCAACGGCTATCTGATGCGCCTTTTCCTGCCAGGCTGGGAAGGCAACATGAACACGAAGTACCTCCGTCGCATCAAGGTGACGGACGGGCCGGCGCTGACTTACCACGAGGCGCACACCTACACCGACCCGCTGCCGGACGGAAAATCATTCCAGTTCTATTTCATCCAGGAGGTGAAGTCGTTCATCACCAGCCCCGACATATTCGGTCACCCGACGCTTGTTTGCAAACAGCAAATCACCGCTTCACTTTAAAGGCCGCGCCCGTTTCCTGGCACCTTAGGTGTGAGGGTATGGTAATGGATCACGAACATCTGGTGCGCCGGGCAAGCGGTGGCGACGTCGAGGCCTTTGTGGACCTGACGCGGCGGTTTCAGCACTTCGCATTCGGCTCGGCGTTGGCACTGGTCCGCGATTTCCAGCACGCCGAGGACGTGGTGCAGGAGGCCTTCGTGGCGGCGTGGTCGGCGCTGCCAGGCCTTGCCGATCCGGCGGCATTTCCGGGCTGGCTGCGCGGCATCGTGCGGCATCAGGCGTTCCGAATGCTGCGGCGGCGGCAGTTGCGGACGGTACCCCTCGCTGAGGCGGAAGAGTTACCAAGCGACGAACCGCCGGCCGACCATCGTCTGGCGCAACGCCAGCACGCCACCGCCGCCCTGGCTGCGATTACCGAGTTGCCGGACAAGCTGCGCGAGCCGGCAACGTTGTTCTTCGTGTACGAGTGCTCGCATCAAGACATTGCAACGTTTCTCGGCCTGCCTGTGGCGACAGTGAACAATCGGCTGCATGCGGCTCGCTCGAAGCTGAAGGAGAGGATGCTGACCATGGTGACAGAGACGCTCCACTCGCGTGCGCTGCCCGACGATTTCGCCAACCGGATCGGCCGCCTCGTCGAGGCGCGTGGCGCCATCATCGAGGCGCTGTTTGATCCGAACGCTCCGCCCGACATATTGACTGAGATCGTGGTGAGCGACGAGGTGCGTCGGCGGGCCGTTAACGTTCAGGTCGTTCAGCGCCCAGGCGCCGGTATCGTGCGCGGTGTAGCGGTCTCGCCGGTCTCCGACTTGGCGCGGGGCAGCACCGTGCTTAACTCAGGCCGCCAGAGCGAGGCGCCCGTGAGCCTCGATGAGCTTGCCAAGGTCGTTCCGCTGCTCGCCGGCCCGCCGTCGGCGATGGGAGCGAGCAAGCTCGTGGAGACCGGTATCAAGGTGATCGACGTGATGTGTCCTCTCATGGCGGGCGGCAGCGTGGCGATCGTTGGCGAGGCGCGCGTTGGAATCGTAGTGGTCACGGAGGAGTTGGTGCAGCGCTTGAGTCACGGTCCCGACCGTGTCTCGCTGTTTCCTCTGGTGCCGCTAACGCCGAACGTGCCTCCGGACTGGTCATTTGCCGAGGAGTTGAAAAAGGAAGCAGGTAGCGAGGGCACGGTCGGTCAGGTGCAGACATTCTTCTTTCGCGGCGAAGACCGGCCATGGACACAAGATCGCCTCGCAGCGTTATCCGCCGTCGATACCGTCATCCACCTGTCGCGTGAACGCATCCGCGCCAACGTCTATCCGGCCGTCGACGTGCTGACCTCACGGTCGCGCTTGTCGCGCAGTGGTGCATCTATCTTGATTCCACGGAGATGGCGCGCTCTGCACGATTTCGGTTCGAGGAGGATCGACTGAGCTACATAGCCGCCCATTGGCTACTCCGCACTGCGCTCTCCTCGATCGCCGGCGCTCCGGCGACGGGCTGGCGCTTCACCGCGGAGAAGCTTGGTAAACCCCGAATCGTTCTGGAGGCAGGTCTACCAGTGTATGACTTCAACCTGTCGCACACCAGAGGGTTCGTGGCTTGCGCCGTTTGCCTGGGAGCTAAGCTAGGTATCGACGTTGAGACACTCGGGCCCGACAGGGCTGGTCTCGATATTGCGACAAGCTTCTTCAGCCCCACCGAGGTCATGCTACTGCGGAATACGCCGGAAGAGCAGCGATCAGTTGTGTTCTTTCGTCTGTGGACACTCAAGGAGGCGTTTATCAAGGCCACCGGCGATGGCCTGAGTCGTTCGTTGGATAGCTTCTCATTCTCCCTCGATCCCGTCTCGATCGTGTTCTCTTCGGAGGACGCCGACGAGGCGACGCAATGGCAATTCGTTGAGATGCGGCCCACGACCCGGCACTTGCTTGCCGTCGCCATACGTCGCCCGCCTGACGTTCCGATATCATTCACGGTTTGCCCGAGCGCTCCGTGCGCACCATAGGTTTGCGCAAAGCATGCTAGGGCCCTAGTGCGCCGACTGTGAGAAGACCAGCCATTCCGTTCTCGCCGGCACTCTTGTGCATATCCGGGCCGGATTGTCTGGGGAGCCGTGTTGTCGCGGGCAGTAACAATGTGCCGGCTAGTCGGGCTCCATCTTGCGCTCTGCAGTGAGCCATCATCGTTCTTCGGACAGCCGATTTCAGTGGCGCCATCGGCATCCCATACTCGTGCGCAATCGGCTTAATATTGAGCGTGCGCACTGTCGGGCGAAACGACGAACAGCATGACGTCGCTCGCCGCGATCATCGATTTGAGCGTAGTCCGCCATTCGTCCTGTGCGGTAAGCCTTAGATCTCGATCCCTATGCTGTCGATCCGATTCGTCGAAGATTGATGCGTAGCCAAGTGCATCGAGCGACGCGACTAAACGATTTCGGAAGATTGCGTCCTTGTGGCTGTAAAGGGCCGGCCCGCCTCGCTAGACGCGGCCAGGGTGCGTGAGATGAAAGCCCGGGGTCTCGGGGCCACAGCCATCGCCGCTCGCCTATAATGAGGTAAACGTCGAGATCAACGAATTGCTACAGCTCTGGGACGACGCATTCGCCCAAAAGGGTGAGGTTAGCGTGAAGGTCGATCTCACCGCCGAAATGCTGCGCCGCCGGTTCGGCGATGCCATGCTGACGCAGGCGCTGGAGATCGCCGATCTGCGTCGGGCCTCCGCCGTGGACACCCTGAGATTGCTCGACTACCGAACGACTTGTGTCAGCAAGGCGGCGGCGGGAGCGCGGGCGCGGCTGAAAGTCGAGAAGCCAGCACGTGATGTTCAAAAGGACCGAATCTTCATTGCCACTTGGCCTTGCTGGCCGGCCTCAGAACGCTCGTATGCAGCTCTCTCGCTCCGCGTTTCTTCTGGCGGGACAGCTTCTCGACCAGGAAGTCGGCAAGGACCTCGACCCGCTTCGGTCGCGGGCCCCCGGGCGGCGTGACCCAGTAGACGGCGCCGAGTGGGAGAGACCAATCCGGCAGTAGTCTCTCCAGTCGGCCGGCGGCGAGTGCCTCACGCAAAATGAATTCGGGCAGGATGCCGAGGCCGGTCCCCGCAATCAGGGCCGGCAGCATCGCGTCACCATTATTCACGCGCAGCGGACCCGACGGCCGCACGGTCGCGGATTTGCCGTCTCTGGCAAAGCGCCAAGACTCGGCTGTCATCGTATAGCTGTAGCCGATGCAGCGATGTTCCGCGACGTGCAGTGGATGCCTCGGTCTGCCGTGCTTCTTCAAATATGCGGGTGAGCCGACCAGATAGCGCTGCATCTCACAAAGCCGCCGCACAACGAGCGAGGAGTCGGGCAGGGACGCGATGCGGATCGCCGCGTCGAAGCCCTCGCCAATGAGGTCCACCATCGCATCACTCAAATGGAGATCGACCGACACCTCCGGATAGGTGGCAAGGAATTCCGGCAGCAGGGGCGCGACGTGCAGCACCCCGAATGACATGGGTGCAGCCAGCCGTACCAGCCCGCGCGGCACAGTTGCTTGCGCCAACGCGGCGTCCTCGACGGCTTCGCCCTCGGCCAGGATATGCGCAGCGCGGCCTGCGAACTGCCGCCCAGCGTCGGTGAGCGCGATGCGTCGCGATGTCCGGTTGAACAACCGCGTCTTCAGCTTCCTCTCGACCCTGCTGATAGCCTTTGAAACAGTGGCTTTGGATAGCTTCAGCTCTGCCGCGGCTCCCGCGAATGAGCGCGTCTCTGCGACCTTGGCGAAGATCGCCAAGCCTTCGAGATCTGGCAGCTTGGACATGTCAAATCCGGAAACGATTGATTTCCATAATTTCTATTTTCAATTCATGCATCTGTCCATAGCTCTACGACGAAGCAACGTCACTCCCGGGAGGGATCACAGTGATCGAACGCCGACCATTCAGTCAACTGGCTGCCGCGGATCATGATTGGCTGAAGGCCCGCCACCATTTTTCCTTCGGTGAACACGTGGACCCAAGGCGAATGGGCTGGGGCGCTTTGCGCGTGTGGAATGACGATGAGATCGCCTCCAACACTGGCTTTCCGCCCCATCCGCACGCTAACATGGAGATCATCACCTACGTCCGCGAGGGCGCCATCACGCACAAGGACAGCCTCGGCAACGAGGGCCGAACCGAGGCAGGCGATGTGCAGGTGATGAGTGCCGGATCGGGTATCCGGCATGCCGAATACAATCTCGAGCCGGGGCCGACCCGGATCTTCCAGATCTGGATCCTACCGAAGCAGCGTGGCGGTTCGCCGGCGTGGGGCTCGCAGCCCTTCCCGAAGGGTGACCGCTCGGGGCGCTTTGTCACGCTGGCCAGCGGCTTCGACGAGGACGAGGACGCGTTGCCGATCCGCGCCGATGCGCGGGTGCTGGCTGCCACGCTAAAGGCCGGCGAGTCGGTCGACTACGTGCTGGGCACCGAGCGCCACGGTTATCTGGTTCCGGCCACCGGCGCGGTCGAAGTGAACGGCACAAGGATCGAGGCACGCGACGGCGCAGCCATCGCGGATGCCGCGGTCATCAAGGTCACGGCAATCGAAGATTCAGAGCTGGTTCTGGTCGACACCCCGTAAGGGTCTCGATTTGGCCGATCTCACACTCACAGCGAGGAACACAAAATGCCAAAGGTTCTGGTTCTCTACTATTCGTCCTACGGCCACATCGAGGCGATGGCGAATGCGGTCGCCGAGGGCGCACGTGAGGTCGGTGCGCAGGTGGACATCAAGCGGGTGCCCGAGCTCGTTCCCGAAGAGATCGCCCGCAAGTCTCACTACAAGCTCGATCAAGCTGCGCCAATCGCCAAGGTCGAGGATCTCGCCAACTACGATGCCATCATCGTCGGCGCGGGCACCCGGTTCGGCCGCCTGTCGTCGCAGATGGCCAACTTCCTCGATCAGGCCGGGGGGCTGTGGATGCGCGGCGCACTCCACGGCAAGGTGGGTGGCGCGTTCACGTCGACCGCCACCCAACATGGCGGCCAGGAGACCACCCTGTTCTCGATCATCACTAATCTCCTGCACTTCGGCATGGTGATCGTCGGCCTCGACTACGGCCATGCCGGGCAGATGACGCTCGACGAGATCACCGGAGGCTCGCCCTACGGCGCCACGACCATTGCGGGCGGCGATGGCTCGCGTCAGCCCACCGCCAACGAGCTGCAGGGCGCCCGCTATCAGGGTCGCAAGATCGCCGAGACCGCGAAGAAGCTGCAAGGCTGAGACTCGTACTGCCTGAAATTCACCCCAGCATAGGAAACAGCACCATGAACTACCTACCTTTCATTGGTCGCATTTTCATTGGTCTGCCGTTCGCCATGAGCGGCCTCAGCAAGCTCGTGGCGTATGGTCCGACGACCGCGGGGATCGCCGCCGTTGGCCTTCCGTTCCCGCCGCTCGCCTTCGCCGTGGCCGTCGCCGTCGAATTGGGCGGGGGACTGCTCCTCGTTCTCGGTTATCGCGTGCGCCCGGTTGCCCTTGCGCTGGCTCTTTTCTCGCTGGCGACCGCTGTTTCGTTCCACAGCGATTTCGCCGACCAGAACCAGATGATCCACTTTCTGAAAAACGTGATGATGGCTGGCGGGCTGCTCCAAATCGCCGCCTTCGGGGCCGGAGCGATCAGCATCGAGCAGTGGCAACGCAAGAGCGGAGTGTCATCCGCAGCCGCAGCGGTCAACGTTTGATCTTCGCTGCTCAGCAAGCATTCACATTGCTCCCGGTTATCGTGAGCGGCGTTGGCACCTGGTCATAGACAGCGCCGGCTTGCGCGCTGGAGAGAGCCAGCAGTTAGCCAGGAGGCCGCGCGGGCGCATTGTCCATCCCACCCATCACGCAGAACCGCGAAATGGGATCGAGTTACCCACTACACTGGACCATCACCGGGTAAACGCCGACCGTTGCGCACCGCGGACTCCGGCGCGTTTGCCAGAAAGTCAATGCTCCGCCCGCCGGCGCGCTTTGGAAATTTTCACTTGCCGCCAATCACGGCATATCCTTGGATCTCTACGCATGCCCGCGCCATCGTGCAGCCGGCAGTATTGTCGGACATGAGGATCAAGGCCCACGGCCGGGGCGCTTGGTGCATGAAGTCTTCGCGATGGGGTTGGGAATGTTCTTTTCCGCCCAGTCGAGGAAGACGTCGAACTGCGCCAGGGCCGTTGACCCCAGCATCCCCATATGCGTGTGGCCGTTGAATTTGCCCTCGAAGCCCGGGTCTTCGGCACTAACCACGAGCGCGGGGCCTACCTTACGGGTCGGACTGGCGTTCATGGCAGCGACGGCGGCGTAGTTTCCTTCGCGGAAAGCCATCGGTCGATAGTCGCCGTTCATCATCAAGAAGGGAATCGTATCGAAATCGGAGCCGACCAGGCCCGCCGCAGCGAGATCGGTTCCACCTTCCGGCGTGATGATGCCTTTAAGCAGGTGCAGCTTGCCCCGCTCCTTCAACACGCGCACGAGGTGCAGCGAGGACGGCGTGGACTGCGAGTGGGGCGCGACGATGCCGCCGCCGATGCCCTCAAGCAGGTCGGCCAGCGCGATTGGAAGCCACGTGTTGTTTGGCGCGACCTCGCGCGGCGTGCACGCCTCGCAGATCGAGCCGGGCAGCGTCACCTCAGCATTCGGCACCAGCTGCTTGTAGTACTCAAGGCCAAGGTACTCGTTGTTGGCGGCATTGGGCGCCGGTCCTATGGCCCCCATGCGCGCAACAAGCTTTGGATCAGCTGAGTCGGGGCCTGGCGGGATGGGGAATTTCGGTGGGTAATTGCCGTGCGCCGGGGATGGTTGAGGATTTTCAGCTGGATCGGGATCGCCAGGATCGCCGTGGCGGATCATCTTGCCGACCATGATGGTCGAGCCACCTATGATATGACCGAACCATGCGGTCCACGCCCCGTTGTCGGTGATGCGTCCGAAGGTGGGAACCATGTCCCAATTGCCGGTCGCCTTGGCCTCGTGGAGCACGGATTGGTCGAAGCCCGAACGCCCGCGCCCCGGCTGGTCCATGACGAACGACGCCAGATTGTGGCGCACGGCATAGGAATGCCAGCCCTCCTTGCCATCCGGCGTCGAATCCAGCGCCGCGCCCGTGTGCGTCGAGCCATGAACGAAGATGATCGGCCATTGGCGGCGCATCTTCGGGACCTGGAACTGCACGTAGGCTTGCCCGATCGTGATCTGCTGGGGATCACTGGCGGTCGGACCTGCAGCGTATTTCGTGACCTTGGGTACGCCGCCGACGAAGAATGAACCCTGGTCGCACACTTCCAGCGGCTCGTCCAGATAAGGGTTCTCCAGCGGGTTCTCCCATGCCGATGCGCTCGACGCCGACGTCGCCGCCATAAGCGCCGATGTCAGCGCGACAAGCGGAGCTTTCCTCGCCTTCATGGTGTTTCTCCTCCGATGGTGTTTCCAGGCAAGCGCAAGAAACATGCTTCATCCCAAATCCGTCATGTCGACGTTTTTCAGCGCATCGGCGTTAGGCGCCAACGCGGCTTCGAAGCATACGCCGGAAGCGACGCGTGGTCTTCCATGAAAGTCCGTCGGCATCGCGCGTGAGCGTGGAGCATTTCGCGCGGGACGATGAATACATTGAAGCGCCGGGGCACGGTCTCCCGGTATCGGTTTGGCGGCAAACCGCAACCAGCTTCATTGGCGCCCTCGCGTGAACGTAGCGTGATCCGGCAAGCCCTGGAAAGCTGAGTTCGCTGGCCTTGTCGACGAGACCTGGATAGTCCCCGAACTGACAATTGGAATTACATCTGTCTCGGGGATATTTCGCGAACGTGGTAATGACGACGGAGGAACTCCTTGGATTCCTTCAATCGTCAACGGCCGCCTCGGAGATAGCCGAATAGACACTGCCTCCGAAGCACTTGCGGGCTACCACGCCGTCTCCTGCCGGTCTTCTGCACGGCGGTCGACTGGTATCACCCGTGTTCGGTCAATGGAGAGAACCTCACACCCATGCCCCGCAACGGCCACGAGCCGGGGCGTCTTCATAGCACCGGGAGGAACACGAAGCTTTGCTTTGATGGTGAGTGTCTCGTCAGCGCAGATCGATGCTATGCTTGTCCTGTTTGTGAGGAGTGAGCCCATGAAAATCGTCACAACTGCCGTGTTCGCGACAATCGCACTTGCATCCGCAGCCTTTGCGCAAGGCAAGGGTGTCGAGCGGCTTTACATCCTCGAGTGCGGCCAGGGACATACCGGCGACATGTCGCGCTGGACGCCGGGGCAGAACGTTAACGTTCCGAAGGACATCGTCGACAACTGCTATCTCATCAAGCATGCCCAAGGCTATTTCCTGTGGGACACCGGTGTCGCCGATGCGACGCCGACCGACACACCGAACTCCGCCGATCCGAAGGCGCTCACCTGGCGGCGTCCCAAGACGCTGGCTACTCAGCTTACCGAGCTTGGCGTCAAGGCCGACGACATCAAATATGTCGCTGTGTCGCACACTCATCCAGATCACGTTGGCAATGTCGAGGAGTTTCCGAAAGCGATGCTGCTCGTGCAGAAGGCCGAGTATGAATGGCCGGACGCCAACGCCAAGCCACGCTTCAATCCGGCGCATCCGGTCACCATGCTGGAAGGCGACTACGATGTGTTCGGCGACGGCAGCGCGACCATCATCTCGACGCCGGGTCACACACCCGGCCATCAGTCGCTGCTGGTCAAGCTAGCGAAGACTGGCGCGCGGTTATTGACCGGCGATGCCGTGCACTTCCAGTCGAACTGGGAAGGCCGCATCGTTCCTGGCTTCAATTTCGATCAGGCCAAGTCGGCGACGTCGATGGCGCGCATGGCCGACATCCTGGCCAAGGAGCACGGCGAGATTTGGATCAACCACGACAAGCCGCAGCGCGAGTCGCTCAAGCTCGCGCCAGCATTCTATGAATAATTCATAGTGCAGAGAGCGGGTCAGTAAGGTCCTTGTCCGGCGTATTCACCTTGTGCGGGGCGTCGCCTAATCCGCCCTACCCTTGTACTTTCGCGTTGCCGCCCTGCTTTCGATCTGACGCAGCCGGATGGCAAATCATGAAGATGCGCTATGGTCATAGCGTCACCACCGACAGGCCGAGCGAGCTCGCGATCGTCCTTCACGAGATCGCCTGAGAGCAGAGCAGCCTCCAGGTTCTCACTCCGCGCGGACCAACTTGATTTCGGGCAAAGCCTGTGATCTTCGCTTTGTCTCGTGTTAAGCGCAGGAACGAGTCAATATCGTATATTCGGCAGGTGTGGGGAAAGGCGGTAGCACTCCTCCGTTTTGAACCCCCGACCACAACGCAATCGGTGGGATGACGCATCGCCCAGTAGCGCGACCCGGCTGCGTGCCCCGTTTGTCTGTGTCACCCGGTTCACCGAATCGAAATACAAAGCGCCTGAGGCGCGAACCGCATCAAGAATGTGTGGCGGCGGCAGACTGTCAATTGGTGGCCTCGCCGGCCGCTCCAGGGTAGACTTGCGTCAAACCAGAACGCAATTCGGGAGGAAATCATGCTTCCGGACGCAACCGTCACCCGAGACTCCGTTGACACGCCGGTCGAAGCGATGTCGCGTCGCGCGCTCCTGACGGCGAGCGCCGGGCTCCTCGGCGCTGCAGCTCTGGCACCGGACGCCGCCTTGGCGCAAGCGCCGGCAGCTCCGCCCACCATGCCGGCGTCGCAGGCGCCGGTCCGCAATGACTGGCTCGCCAAGCACACCGAGGACATCCTCGAACCCGGTTTGCCAATCATCGATCCGCATCATCATCTGTACGACCGCCCGCGCTACACCTACCTGTTCCCCGACCTTCTCGCCGATGTTGGGAGCGGCCACAACATCCAGGCGACGCTGTACGAGCAGGCCGGCTCGATGTACCGAGCCGATGGGCCGGAGGAACTGAAATCGCTTGGCGAGACCGAGTTCGTCTGCGGCGTTGCGGCGATGAGTGCCTCGGGCAATTACGGGCCGACACGTTGCATCGCCGGAGTCATCGGCTATGTCGATTTGCGTCTCGCTTCGCGCGCCAAGGGCGTGCTCGAGCGGCACATCGCCATCTCCGACGGCCGCATCCGCGGCATTCGCAACGGCTCGACCTGGAGCGACGATCCGGTGCTCAAGCGCTTCGGCGGGGCCGCCGGGCCGGGATTGTACCT
>DATGCX010000427.1:0-2999 GCA_035311445.1 Xanthobacteraceae bacterium
CCCATGGAAAGCCCGACGACGTGGGCTCTCTCGATTTTCAGCGCATCGAGCACGGCGCAAATGTCGTCGCGCGCGCGATCTTGCGAATAGCGCTCCCCATCCGCCGGCACGTCCGAAGGCGGATAACCCCGTGCATTGTAAGTAATGCACTGATAGCCGCGGGCAAAATAGCGAACCTGCGATTCCCACGAACGATAGTCGCCGGCGAATTCATGCACAAAGACGATCGGAATGCCCGATCCGCTGTCCTCATAGTAGAGTTTCACGTTGTCGTCGGTGGTCAGATGCGGCATCGATGCCCCCTTTGCTCAAGCTCCGTCACATGGTCAAGTCGTCCACGATGGTAGCCCGGACGCGTGCGTGCCAATCGAAAGCGATTCTCGACGGCCACAAACGCGTTGAGGCATAGTTCGAGTCGCCCGGCGCGCTCCGCTGCAGTCATGCTCATTTTGCGACGCGCAGTTGCATTGGCGTCGGCCAATCCGGAATGCGGGTGCAAATTGACATCACGTTTGAATTTACCCGGAAGTCGATGCGGTCGCGAGCGGCGGGGCGGGCTATGGTCCCGTGGGAGCGACATTATATCCATTTTTCGACGGATCACCGGATTGGGCACGGACTATCCAACGTCCCGGCAACTGTTATTCTCTTCATCCATTTGCCTTGGAGGATTGAATGGGACGGCTATCCCGATACGTGGCTGTTGCACTTTTCGGTAGCCTCCAATGCATCGGGCCAGCGCTATCCCACGACTGGCCGACCCGGCCGGTGACCATGGTCGTTCCGTTCGCAGCCGGCGGTCCGGCAGACACGGTCGGACGCATCCTCGCCCCGGGCCTTTCCGAGATTTTGGGTCAGCAGGTCATTATCGAAAACGTCGGCGGCTCCGGCGGCATGACGGGCACCTCCCGCGTGGCGAAAGCGGCGCCCGACGGTTATCAGTTCGTGCTCGGCAATGTCGGCACCCATGCCGCAAATCAGACGTTCTATAGAACTCCGCTCTACAATGCCGCGACTGATTTTGCGCCCGTCATGCTGATCGCTCAGACCCCGCTGGTCCTGCTCGCGCGCAAGGATCTACCGGCCAACAATCTGCAGGAATTCATCGCCTATGCGAAGGCAAACCAAGCAAGCATGCAATACGGCTCGGGCGGAGCGGGTTCCGCCAGCCATCTTGCTTGTGTGCTGTTGAATGCGGCCATCGGGATCAATGTCACACACGTTCCTTATCGCGGCGCCGCTCCGGCGATGCAGGACTTGATCGCCGGCCGGATCGATTACCAATGCCCCGATACCCCGATCGCGATTCCCCAGATTCAGAGCAAGATGGTCAAGGCGATCGCGATCCTCACGCGCGATCGCTCGCCGAGCCTGCCTTCTCAGCCGTCCGCGCACGAGCAAGGGTTGACCAATTTCGACGCCTCGAACTGGTTTGCTTCGTTCTTTCCCAAGGGAACATCCGCGGCGATAGTCGACAAGCTTCATGCCGCCACTCTCGCGACCATCAAAACCCCCACAGTGCAGACGCGAATGCAGGAGATCGGTGCCGACCTAGTCGCGCACGAGCGCAGCTCGCCCGATTATCTGCAAAAATTCGTCGAGGCAGAGATTGAAAAATGGGCCGGGCCGATCAAGGCTAGCGGCGTCTCGATGGATTGAGCGACCGACAGCCCGCCGGTCGCGACAACCGAACTTATCCAAGCGTTGATCAATCATCGTCATGCCAATCAGGCTCGCTGAAAACTTTCGCGCCGTGTTTTACGCGCCGTTCTACGCCGCCCACTCGCTCGGGTTTTACGCTAGCGAGGGTGTCGAGGTCGAATTGGTCAACTCATCCATTCCGGGTGACGGCGTATCGGCTCTCCTCGCTGGCGCGATCGATATTACCTGGGGTGGGCCGATGCGCGTCATGAAGGCCCATGACCTTAAGCCAAGCTCGCCGCTCGTCTGCTTTTGCGAGGTCGTCGCCCGCGACCCGTTCTATCTGGTGGGCAGACACCATCGTGCCGAGTTTCAGCTTCGGGACTTGGCGTCGCTGCGATTTGCGAGGGTTGCCGAAGTAGCCACGCCTTGGATGTGCCTGCAGCACGACCTGCGCGAGCAAGGTGTCGACCCGTCTCGCCTCGATCGCGCGCCCGATCAGCCCATGGCCGCGAACTTCGAAGCGCTGTGCAAGGGGCAACTCGATGTGGCGCAGCTTTTCGAACCCTATCCAGCCATGGCTCTGCAGTTGGGCGCGGGCCAAATCCTCTATGCGGCCAGCACCCGAGGACCGACGGTCTATACGACGTTCGTCGCCACGCGAAGCGCAATTGAGCGCCACCGCGATGCATTTGCGGGCATGACGCGCGCTATTCGGCGCATGCAGGCCTGGCTCACCCAACACGAGGCGGAAGAACTGGCGGAAATCACCGCGCCGTTCTATCCCGACATCGCGCGCAACATTCTAGTGAGTTCGCTCCGGCGTTATGGCCAAGCGGGGATTTGGGCTCGTGCTCCTGATATTTCGAGGCAGGGGTTCACGCGGCTTGGTGAAAGCCTACTCTCAGGCGGATTTATTTCTCGCATGCCGACATACGAAGATTGCGTGGATCAAAGCGTGGGCTGAAGCAGATGTTTCTTCTCGGGTGGCACGTTTGCATCAGCTCACATCATTCCGCTGCCGACTGGTAGCTTTCCATCGGCGGACACGAGCAGACGAGATGGCGGTCACCGTACGTGTTATCCACCCGGTTTACGGGGCACCAGTATTTGTCACGCAATAGACTTTTGACCGGAAAGCATCCCAGCGCACGCGGATAAGGGCGATTCCAGTTTTCATCGGCGAGATCGAAAACGGTGTGAGGCGCATTCTTGAGGACATTGTCTTCGCGATCCATCGCCTTTTTCTCAACCGCCGCAATTTCCGATCGAATCGAAATCATGGCGTCGCAGAAGCGATCGAGTTCAATCTTCGATTCCGATTCCGTCGGCTCGATCATCAACGTGCCGGCTACCGG
>DATGCX010000428.1:0-2834 GCA_035311445.1 Xanthobacteraceae bacterium
CGCCAGCGCGGATCGCTCGCATACGAGGTTGCCGTCGAAGATCCGTCCGTGGGCGCGGGCCTGGACCGCCGGGGAGGAGTTCACAGGCAGAAAGACCGGGAGCACAGAATTTATTACGAGCCTCGCTGCATCGAAGGAAAGGTTTGGCCTGCCGGGGCTGACCAGGACGGCGACCGAAGAGTTCGCCTGTTCGTAAGGGACGAGGTCCGGGAAACCGGGGACAGCATAGGTTGGGGTTTGAAGCCGATCCCGTTGCCATGACTGCAATTGAAGGTATTGAGGTAAAGGAGGACCATCATGCGCGCCCCCTTCTCGGGCTCGATGGGAACGGTGGCCATTGCGGCGGCCGCATTCGGGGCCGCCATTTCGGCCTCCGTCCCGGCGACATCGGCCCAGACTCCGGCACCGAAAACGCCCTGGGGCGAACCTGATCTGCAAGGCATTTGGACGGACGAAACCGACACGCCGCTGCAGCGTTCTCCCAAGTTTGCAACTCAGGAATTTTTCACCCCGGCACAGCGAGCCGAGCTGGATAAGGAGCGATCAGCGCTGCTGCGCCGCGACAGGCGTGTGGAGCGCGGCACCGAGCTCGACGTCGCCGGCGCCTATAATGCGTTGTTTTTTTCTCAAAAGCACACCGGCGCCCGCACGTCGATGATTGTCGATCCGCCCGACGGCCGGATGCCGCCGCTGACGCCGCCGGCACAGAAGATCGCCGCCGCCGACCGGGAATTTCGTCTTGCCCTGTTGCAGTCGACCGAGACCTGCAAGAACAAATCGGTGGCCTGCAACGGCGGCAAATATGATCCCGCACCCTCGCCGCGACTGGCAGAACTTCCTCTGCGCTATAACACGGCACGTATGAATCGCCATGACGGGCCGGAGGATAGCTCATTGCCGGACCGGTGCTTGACCGGCGGGCTGCCGGAGTTCGGCAGCCCGGCCGGCAGCTTTCGCCGGATCGTGCAAACACCGGGCGGCATCTCGATCTTCTACGATGTAAGTCAAGGCCAGGGATGGCAGCGCAACATCGTCATGGGCGGCCGTCCGCACTTGCCGTCCAACATCCGCCAGTGGTACGGTGACTCGCGAGGTCACTGGGAGGGCAATACGCTCGTCGTCGACGTGACAAACTTCAGCCCGAAGACAGATTTTCAAGGGGCGCGCGAAAACTTGCACCTTGTCGAGCGCTGGACGCGCACCGGGCCAACCTCGCTCGAATATGTCGTCACCATAGAAGATCCGACGGTGTGGACTAAGGCGTGGACCGTCCGCCAAGAGTTCGCCAGGCAGAGTGATCAGGAGAACAGGCTTTATTACGAGCCTCGCTGCATCGAAGGAAACTATGGTCTCCCGGGATTGATGCGGGGAGCGCGCGCGGAAGAGCTCGCCTACGCGGAGGGCCGAGGTCCTCACCCGGCAACAAAAGATAACGCGACGGACTTTGTGGGTGTTGAAGATGATCCGCTGCAATAATGTAACGCGAGGGAGGAGACCACCATGTGCGGCCGATACTTAGGTTCAATAATAACGGTCGGCATTGCGGCGGCTGCTGTCGGCGCCGTCATTTCAGCGTCCATCACCGAGACGTCGGGCCAGGCACAGACTTCGCAGCCGGCTCGCATCGAGGGCAAGCCCAACTTCAGCGGCATCTGGCAAGCCAACAACGAGGCCAACTGGGACTTGGAGGCCCATGCGGCACGTCCCGCCGTCGTCACCCAGCAGGGCGTTTATCCTTATGATTATGCGCGGGTGCCGGCGGCCCCGGTTCTTGCGCTCGGCGCCACGGGCGCCGTGCCGGGCTCGCTCGGCGTTGTGCAGGACGACGGACAGATCCCTTACAAGCCCGAAGCATTGGCGATCAAGAAGGAAAACGCCGAACACTGGATTGATCGCGATCCGGAAATCAGATGTTACCTGCCTGGCATTCCACGGGCGATGTATCTGCCCCATCCGTTTCAGATCACGCAGAGTACGAACAAGATTCACATTGCGTACTCATTCACGAATACGGCACGCACGATTCACATGGACAAGGTCGAAGGCCCGCCCGACGACACCTGGATGGGCCACTCGGTTGGACATTGGGACGGAGACACGCTCGTCGTCGACGTATCGCATTTCAACGATCGCAGCTGGTTCGACCGCGCGGGCAATTTTCATAGCGACGCGCTGCACCTGACCGAGCGCTTTACACTGAGGTCGCCCGACGTCATCTGGTACGAAGTGACGATCGAAGATCCCAAAGTCTTTACGCGTCCGTGGCGCATCGCCATGCCGATCTATCGGCGCGTCGAACCGAACATGCAGCTTCTCGAGTTCCGCTGCAACGAATTCGTCGAGGAGTTCATGTACGGAAATCTGCGCAAGCAGCCGCTGGTCAAGCACTGGGAAGGCGATACGATGATCGTCGATATTACGCGGAGGGTGCCGCCCGGCGATGCCTTCTATCAATGGTACGGCAGGTGAGATGAGGGGCGCCAATCGCCCGGCGCGGGCCACCCTCCCGACCTCTCCGGCAAAACCGGGAGGTCAGAAGGGACGCGTGTCGAGCGCCTTTTTCTAGGTTCTACTAGTGGAGGAGAAAATCTGATGCGAACGAAGCTTGCGATAGCAGTCTGCATAGGTTTTGCGATGTCCGGATGGGCGTCTTCGGCCTCGGCGCACCACGCGTTTGCCGCGGAGTTCGACGCCAACAAGCCGGTGAATTTCAAGGGCACCATCACCAAAATGGAGTGGGTCAATCCCCACACCTGGTTGCACGTCGACGTGAAAAACCCCGACGGCACGGTGGTCAATTGGGCCATCGAAGCGGGCACGCCGAATGTGCTGTT
>DATGCX010000429.1:0-3274 GCA_035311445.1 Xanthobacteraceae bacterium
CGCCGCGCCGGCTTTTGGGCTTCCGCTGCGGTCTCGACGGATGCGGCCACTTCCGGTGGTCGGTTTCCAGTGCCTCGAGCGCCAGCTCGAGCTGCTCAGCCTCGCGCGCCAGCGTCTCCGAGGATCGCCCGAACTCGGCCCGTCGATATCGCGCCAATTGGAATTTCAGGCGGGCGATCTCGGCCTGCGCGGTCAGCGCATCCTGCGCCATTGTGGCGATGATCCGCTTCAGCGCCACGAGGTCGTCGGGCAGATTGTCGGCTGTGATCGGCACGCCGGCAGTGGATCAGACTTGCAGCCGTTTTGGTCAATGGTTCAGTCGAACTGCCGCAGCTTGCGCTGCCAAGCTCAGCCCGCCAGCTCTGGCCGCCAGGTTCGCTGCGGCATTCGCCAGTCGATCCCCTCGAGCAGCATCGACAGTTGCGCCCGGCTCAGCACCGCCACCCCCTCCTCAGCCCGCGGCCAGACGAATCGCCCGCGCTCCAGGCGCTTGGCAAACAGACACAGCCCGTCGCCATCCCATCACAACAGCTTGACCAGATCGCCACACTGCACGTCATTCAGCATACCGATCGCAATTTGTTGTCGTGGGATATCCGTGGCATCCGCTCTACGGTCAGCGCGTTCGCGTCTATGGCCGGCAGGGACGCGCCGGTCGCCAGATCCTCTACATCGAGGTCCGGCCGGGTCTGTCGCGCGAGATACCGGCATGGATGTGCGATGCCGCAGCCTGCGCGGCGGTTTCATGCGGCAGCCCGAGGCTTGCGATTACCGCGTTGACCGAGCTTCGGGCCGTACTCGACAGCCATTCGCCCGGCCGGCCCGCCGACGGATCATTGACCTCCTCAACGACAATGGAGGGTTTAGATGAGACGTCGTTCCAGCAATCAACTCGTGCTCGATCTCGTCCGCAGCGGAAGCCAGCTCCCGGTGATGGTGGCACCGCAGGAGCTGCTCCAGGCGTTAGCCGACCTGCTTCTCGAAGCCCTGGGCAGACAAAACAATGTGATACCGGCCGAGCGCGAGGAATGTGATGCATCCCAAAATCACGCCTGAGCACCTTGGCCGCGGCGCCGTTGTCTATATCCGCCAGTCGACGATGGGGCAGGTTGCCGAGCATACGGAGAGCCAGCGGCGTCAATACGCACTGGCCGATTCGGCGCGCACGCATGGATTTGCCGCGGTCACGGTGATTGATGACGATCTTGGTCGCTCCGGGTCCGGATTAGTGGAGCGCCCTGGTTTCCAGAAGTTGGTGGCCTCGGTCTGCTCGGGCTCGGTCGGCGCTGTGTTTTGCATCGAGGCGTCCCGCCTTGCTCGGAATGGCCGCGACTGGCACCACCTGATCGATTTGTGCGCCCTTGTCGGGACGCTGGTGATCGATCCAGACGGCACGTACGATCCGCGCTTGGTCAACGACCGGCTGTTGCTTGGTTTAAAGGGCACCATGTCTGAATACGAGCTGAACCTCCTGCGGCAGCGCGGGCTGGCGGCGCGAGATTCGAAGGCGCTGCGGGGCGAACTGCAGTTCATTCTCCCGCCGGGCTATTGCTGGAACGAGATCGGACAAATCGAGATCGACCCAGACGAGCGTGTCAGCGGGGTCATCCGGCTCTTGTTTGACAAGTTCCAGGAGCTCGGGAGCGCTCGGCAAGTCCTGCTTTGGGCGCAGGATCAGGCGCTGCAACTGCCGATCACGCGGCGCAATAACAGCAGTGTGTGCAAGGTCGAGTGGCGGCCGGCGGCCTACCACACGGTACTGCAGATCCTCAGGCATCCGGTCTACGCCGGCGCCTATGTCTTTGGCCGCACAACCCAGCGAACGCGCATCGTCGATGGACGCGCCCGCAAGACCACCGGCCATTCGAAGCCAATGGCTGCATGGAACGTCCTGCTGCGCGATCACCACCCCGGCTACATCAGCTGGGAGCAGTACGAGGCGAACCAGAAGCTGATCTCGGAGAATGCCCATATGCAGCGCCGGACCGATCGCAAGTCGGCCCGCGGCGGCCGAGCCTTGCTGACCGGTTTGGTGCGCTGCGGCCGTTGCGGCCGCACAATGCGGGTGTTCTATGGCACGCAATCGGGCCATGCTCACCGCTACCATTGCCGCGGCGACGACAGTCATGTCGGCGGATGGCTGTGCATTGGCATCGGCGGGGTCCGGATCGATCGGGCCGTCGCCGCGCAGATCGTCGAGGCCGTCTCGGAGCACGCCATCGAAGCCGCGATCCAGGCTGCCGATCAGTCGGCGAAGGCCGACAATGAGATCCGACAGGCGCTCTGCCGGGAGCTCGAGGAAGCACGTTACGAAGCCTCACTGGCCGCTCGCCGCTACGAGGTCGTCGACCCGACCAAGCGTCTGGTTGCACGCGAACTCGAAACCCGGTGGAACACAGCGCTGGAACGCGTCGCCCATCTGGAGGATCGCATCGCTCGCCATGATGTTGCCGGGGCGCTTCGTCCCAAGGTCGATCGCGCCGCGCTGATGGCGCTTGCCCGCGACTTGCCGACGACATGGAATGCGCCGGGCACCGACGCCAGAACGAAGCAGCGGATCACGCATATCCTGATCCGCGAGGTCGTGCTCGACCGCGACGAGCGGACCAACGAAGCGCTCGTCACAATCCATTGGAGCGGCGGACGTCACACTGAATTACGGGTCTCGCGCGTGCGAACTGGGCGCTACCCCGCCAATCGCCACCCGAGCCCCGTGGAGGCGATCCGCAAGCTCGGCGGCCAATTGCCGGATCGCGAGCTGGCAGTGACGATGAACCGGATGCGGTGCAAACCCTCCGACGGAAACGCGTGGACCACCGTTCGGGTGCGCGAGCTTCGCCAGCGGCTCGGGATCGCCCCGTTCGATCCGACGATACCGCGCGCGCAGACGATCAGCGCCGACGCGGCCGCAATCCGGCTCAGCATCTGCGTCGGCTCGGTTCACAAGCTCATCCGCGAGGGTGTACTTCCCGCAACGCAGCTGATGCAGTCGGCGCCCTGGCAAATCCCGGTCGCCGCGCTCGACACCCAGGCGGTCAGGTCAGGCGTCCGCGAAATCGTCGACCGCCGACCGAAGTTTTATAAGCGCTTTCAAGAGGATAAGACCCTCCGGCTTCCCGGATTCTGAACGGAAGGATGCAGTATGTCACCCGGCTCCCACACCAGTTGAAGGGAAGATCCCATGCAACTCCCGCTTCAGATCACGTTTCGCCACATGGATTCTTCCGACGCCATCGCGGCGCGAATACGTGAGCGCGCTATGGAACTCGAACGC
>DATGCX010000430.1:0-30802 GCA_035311445.1 Xanthobacteraceae bacterium
CGATGCAAAGTGGTCGCACACAATGCACAAGAAGCCGGCACAGTAATCTGGGTATTACTGTGACATCAGTTTGGCAGACGCCGGCCCGCGCAAGGTGCGTTCTTCGACAATCGCCAGTGCAATCAGCGCCGCAGCAAGACACAAGCAGGCAGTCGCGAAAACCCACGCGAATGCTGTGGAAAAATCGGATGCGACATCTGCCGGCAGCTGCGTGGCACCTCGCGATATCGGTTCAAGCGCAACCAATCCGCCGGACACATCCAGCTTGCCGAGTACGATCGCACCAAATCCCGCGACCATGATGGTGCCGCCGAGCAAGCGAAAAAAATTCAGCATGCCGGTAGCAACGCCGACCTCGTGGGACGGAACGGCATTCTGGATCAGGACAGTCGTGACCGGGTACATGGTCCCGATCCCGCCACCCGCCAGGAACAGCAGGCTCGCGACGCCGCCAAGCGACCGCGACAGACCCGCCAGTGCGGCGAGGGCGATAATGGCAAGAAGAAGCCCACACAACGGAACCCGCTTGTAATGCCGGTGTCGCCCGAGTGTCCGGCCGGCCGCAAGGGCGCCCAGCACGATGCCGGCCATGAATGCGATGAGCACGATACCAGATTTCGACGCCGAAGCGCCCATGACCAGTTCAAGGTAAAGCGGTATAAAAAACGACAGACCGATGATAACGCCGATCGAGAAGGAGCCCGCGACCACAGTGCCGGCAACCGTTCTGTCGCTCAGCATCGCTAGCGGCACGAACGGCTCTGTCGCTGTCGCAATCCGCCATGCGAAGAGCGACCACAACAACGCCGAACCGGCGATCAGCGAAAGGATCGGCAATGATGTCCATCGATAACGCACGCCGCCCCAGCTCATCGCCAGCATGATGGCGAGCGCAGCCGCGACCATCAACGCGGCTCCCGCCCAATCGAGCTTGTGCGGCCACTCATTGCGCGGCAGCCGTTCGAGCGCCCGATGCGTCATGAAAAGTGCGAGCGCGCCCATCGGAAGGTTGATCCAGAAGATCAGGGACCAGTGCAGATGCTCGGTCAGAAAGCCACCAAGCAAAGGGCCGACGACGCTCGCGATCATGAACATCACGGCAAATTGCGTCTGGTAGTGTGCGCGCTCGCGCGGCGATACCAGATCCGCCACGATGGCCTGTGCTATCGGCAAAATGCCGCCGCCGCCGATGCCCTGCAATGCACGCGCCGCGATCAACGTCCCCAGCGTCGGCGCCAGCGCACAGGCAACAGAACCAATGATGAAGATGGTGATGCCGCCGAGCAGGACACTGCGCCGGCCGTGAATGTCCGACAACTTGCCGAACAGCGGGGTCACCGCGGTCGCGCTCAGAAGATATGCGCCAGCGACCCAGGACAGGTCGTCGACATCGCCGAGCCTTGCCCCGATCGTCGGCAGCGCGGGTGCAATAATGGTCTGCTCTAGCGCGCTTAGAAACATCGCGAGCATAATTCCGGCGATGATCGCGCGCACGGCGGCAGGCTCAAGCGGCGCGTGAAACTCAGCGGCCGGCGTAGCGCCGCATTCCTGTGCGAGCGGTGGACTGGCACCGACGTCGAATGGGCGTACGGACCGAAGCGTCATGCGGGGCGTCTGCCCCGTGCCGGCACGCGGCTGGGCCAGGAGACGATGCGATCTTCGTAGTCCTGATCGCCGAGATTTTCCTCCGAGATTGCGACACGTCCGCGCACCGAAATGCCAGCAGCGTGCACCGTCTCGGGATCGCCAGATACCAGTGGATGCCACCAGTAAAGATCGCGGCCGTACGCCAGCAGCCGGTAGCCGCAGGTCGGCGGCAGCCATTTGAGGTTCGCGACGTTCTCGTGCGACAGCCTCACGCAATCATCGACCTGCTTGCTGCGGTTCTCGTAGTCTTTGCACCGGCAGGTGTGGCTGTCGAGCAGGCGACAGCCCACATCCGTGTAGTAAATCCGGCCGGTGTCGAGGTCCTCGAGCTTGTTGAGGCAGCAGCGCCCGCAGCCGTCGCATATGCTCTCCCACTCGGCCGGGGTCATTTCCGCAAGCGTCTTGCGGCGCCAAAATGGTGCATCGTCCATTGCTCAACTCCTGGACTAATCGAGAGCACCGCGCAAAGGTAATTTCTGCGGCACTGTCGCGCTGCAATACACCGTTGCCCCACAATGATTTGTGTTGCAACGTATCCGTATTGGCCCGATGTCAGTCCCGGGCTTAGATACCTGTTATCGGATTTGCGGATTGGCAAGCTGGCGGCGATGTCTCGGCGCTCCGTTTAGCCGGCAACACCAGGAACAATAGCCGAATCAAGTGGTTGATTACCAGCGTAACCGTCCCCTAACCCCGCCACGACAGCGTCGCATTAACAGGCCAAGAGAGCGACCGTGCAAGACGAGGTTCCATCCCAGGACAGACCCGACTGGAGACAGCGGCTCCGGACCTATTTGCTTGACCTTCGCTCCCGCATCGATTTCGGCCTGTTTCGCGGCCGGCGGAGGGAGCAGGAAGTTCAATTCCAGGATGAGCCCGACTTGAAGCGGCGGCTCCGGACCTATCTGCTTGACGTCGACTCCCGCCTCGATTTCGGGCTGTTTCGCAGCGGCCGGATGGCGCGTGAATCGTTCGAGCGGTTCCGCGACTTCATGGATCGCTTCTACGTGGCCGGGTGGCGGCGATGGCTCGTGATCGAACCCCTGTCGGAGTTGGCCACCTTGGGCACCGGCGGGCTACTGCTGGCTCTCGCGCTTGCGGTTCCCGCATTCCGCGAGACTGCCGACGAGGACTGGCTCAAGAAATCCGAACTCGCAGTGGTATTTCTTGACCGCTACGGCAACGAAATCGGCAGCCGCGGAATCAAGCATTCGAGTGCGGTAGCACTCCAGGATTTTCCTGACCACCTCATCAAGGCCGTGCTCGCCACGGAGGATCGGCGTTTCTACGAGCATTTCGGCATCGACATCGGCGGCACGGCACGCGCGATGGTCACCAATGCGCGCGCCGGCGGCGTGGTGCAGGGCGGTTCCTCGATTACCCAACAGCTCGCCAAGAATCTGTTCCTGAGCAATGAGCGCACCATCGAGCGCAAGGTGAAAGAAGCCTTCCTGGCCCTGTGGCTGGAGACGCGACTCTCCAAGAACGAAATTTTCAAGCTCTACCTTGACCGCGCCTATATGGGTGGTGGCGCCTTCGGCGTCGATGCGGCGGCACAGTTCTATTTCGGTAAATCGGCGCGCGAGGTGAACCTTGCCGAAGCCGCGATGCTGGCCGGCCTGTTCAAGGC
Organism: Xanthobacteraceae bacterium; assembly: GCA_035311445.1. GTDB lineage: Bacteria > Pseudomonadota > Alphaproteobacteria > Rhizobiales > Xanthobacteraceae > JAJPKK01. The sequence goes on from DATGCX010000430.1 coordinate 3,278, forward strand.
GCCGACGCGGTTTGCGCCGCATATCAATCTGCCGGCCGCGCGTGCGCGCGCCAATGTCGTGCTCGACAACCTGGTCGAGGCAGGTTTCATGACTGAAGGTCAGGTGTTCGGCGCTCGCCGCAATCCCGCGGTCGCGATCGACCGTCGCGACGAGGGAGCGCCGGGCTACTACCTCGACTATGCGTTCGACGAGATGAAGAAGCTCGTCGAAACTCCCGCCTTCCGCAACATTCCGGATCGCGCCTTCGTGGTGCGCACTGCGCTCGACCTTGGGCTGCAGCGCACCGCCGAGGATACCGTGGAGAACATGATCCGCCAGTTCGGGCGCGACTACCATGCCAAGCAGGCCGCCGCTGTGGTGGCGGATCTCGATGGCGCGGTGCGCGCCATGGTGGGCGGCCTTGACTACAACATCAGCCAGTTCAATCGCGCGACCGACGCATATCGCCAGCCGGGCTCTTCGTTTAAGCCCTATGTCTACGCCACCGCCCTCATGAACGGCTTCAAGCCCAACTCGGTCGTTGTGGACGGACCGGTCTGCATCGGCAACTGGTGTCCGCAGAACTACGGCCACAGCTACTCGGGCTCGGTCACGCTGACCCAGGCCATCACGCGCTCGATCAATGTAGTGCCGGTGAAGCTGTCGATCATGATGGGTGGGTCCGCAGGGCCCAAGGCCGGCCGCGCCAAGATCGTGCAGACGGCCCGTCGCATGGGCATCAAGGCGCCCCTGCCCGACACCCCGTCGCTACCCATTGGAGCCGACGAGGTCACCTTGCTCGAACATACGGTTGCGTATGCGACCTTCCCGAATCAGGGCAAGGCCGTGAAGCCGCACGCCATCCTGGAGGTGCGCTCAGGAGCCGGCAACACCATTTGGCGTTTCGACCGCGACGAGAGCAAGAAGCCCACGCAGGCCATACCGCCCCAGGTCGCCTCCGACATGGCCATGATGATGAGCAAGGTGGTCGAGGAGGGCACCGCCAAGCGGGCTGCCCTCGATGGCGTCAAAGCGGCGGGCAAGACTGGCACCACCAACTCCTATCGTGACGCCTGGTTCGTCGGCTATACCGGCAACTTCGTGTGCGGTGTGTGGTACGGTAACGATGACTACAGTCCGCTCAACCGAATGACCGGCGGTTCTCTGCCAGCGCAGACGTGGCACGAGATCATGGCGTATGCGCATCAGGGCATCGAACTCAAGCAGGTTGTGGGCCTCGGACCGAATAGCGCCTCCACCGGACCAATCATCGAAAAGGAAGGCAGGGGGGACGCGCCGATCCGGCCCGCCATGCTCACCCACAAAGGCGTGGATACGCTGCTGCGGCTCGAGCGGCTGATGGACGATGCCAGCCGCCAGATGGCCGCGGACAACCGTGCCGTAGAGCCCGCAAAGCCGGCCGCGGCAGCCCAACCACCTGCTCCGGCGCGACGAGCAACGCCTGGGCGCGCGGGCAACAAAGTTGGTTCAGTCGCGACAGTGGCGCCGTGATGTAGATGACAGACGACAGACCACAGACCACAGACCACAGGCTGATTTTGATCTTGATGTCTCCAGATATCCCATTTCCTGGCAACTTGATCCGTGTCATCTTTAGTTCACGTCCTTTGTTTGACGTCCGTCATTCGGCGTCTGTCATCTGATCTGTGATATGCGGCTGCTGATCGGACTATTGCTTTCCTTCGTCATCGCAGCGGGCATTGGGCTCGGCTCGACGTGGTTTGCGCTGACCCAGAACCTTTCCTTCGGGGCGCTGGAACTCGGCGCATGGAAGGGCTATCCGCGCAACGGCACAGTTGGCATTGACCCTTATGCGCGGGCTGCCATCGCGCGTAATGGCGAGTTGCCGATCGGCTCGGGCGACGGCGTTGCATTCACAACCGCGGTCGACGACGATGGCCGTCCGCTTGACGGCCGCTGTGATGTTATCGTACGCGGCACCACCCCACCGGCGCGCTATTTTACGGTGACGCTCTACACCCCCGCCGGACGTCTGGTCGCAAATTCGCTCGACCGGCACGGCTTCACCAGCCAGGAGCTGGTGCGCGACGCGTCCGGAGACTTTGAGATTACCGTCTCTCCGCGCGTACGACCCGGCAATTGGCTGCCGACTGGCGGCATTGATAGCTACGTGCTGATGATGCGTTTCTACGATACGTCGCTTGGCATTGCGACGCGGGCCGGCCGCGAAGCTCCGATGCCGGCGGTCCGATCGACGCGGAATTGCCAATGATCAGGTGGTTATTGTGGATCGCGGGCGGGCTGGTGTTGGGCGGCATTGTGCATCTCACCGCCATCATGGCGCTGCCGCGTACGGCGAGCCGTGACGCCTATGCGAGGCTTGCCCCGCTCGCGCCCGTCAACGGATTTGCGCTGCTCCCCGCGCCGACCCCGGAGGCTTCGAGCGTGCCGTTCATGGATCCGGCTTTTGCGGTCGCGGTGTGCCGATATGACCTCACCAAGGGTTCGGTCAAGCTTACGGTGCCAGTGGGCCAAGCCTACACGTCTGTCACGTTCTATACGCGTTACGACGTTGCCTACTACGCCATCAACGACCGCTCCGCCGGACGGCGTTCGATCGAACTCGATCTGATGACGACCAAGCAGCGTGACGACCTGCCGGACGATGAAGAGATCACCGCCGCCGATCGATTGATCGTGGAGTCGCCGACCCTCACCGGCCTCATCGTCGCCCGGGCGTTTTCACCCGAGCCAAGCATGACGCCGGCAGCCACCGCGGCTCTGCAGGCGGCCCAATGCAAGCCGCAGTGATCGCCGATCGATTGCGCCCCGCCGAATCGTTGCCGACCGGTGTGACCGCCGCTGCAGAGACCGGCGTGTCATTGCCCAGTGCCGCGGTCGTGCCGACCCCGGCATGGATGTCGTCGGTGACGAGACCAGATTTGACGCCGCCAAAATCTCCATTGGCGCAACCGCCCAGTTCAAGTGAAGTGCAGAGCGGGGCCGCGCCAAGAGATGTAATCGCAATGTACCGACTCCGCCGCGCGAGGTTCTCATGGTGGTGACGCGCGCCTGCGGCGCTTGCGGCCGGACGGGGATTTGATAGTCCGGCTTTCAATGCCCGAAGGCACGTCGTGTGCACGTTCAATGCGAACCACCGGTAAAATGACAATTGCCGCGGAGACGTGTGGCGCCGGCGTCGGCGCTTCGCACAACGTGCGTCGCGCTTTCGAAAACGTGATGACCGCCCCCATAGGCCCTCCCGGCGATTTAAGAATTCGATGCGACTCCTGGCGCTGCAGACGCAACGCGTGCGTATGCGATTAATGCCAGCCATGGTTAAAGGCGCGTAAACGCGCGCCTCGGCGCCATCCGCAACGGCGGCGCAGAGCTATCGGCTGGCCAAAGTGTCCGGCTCCATGTCTTCGCACAGCGGCAGCTTGATGATGACTTCCTGGGCCGCCAAGCCGATGCCCGAGGGATCAGTGAAGACCATGAGCGACTCGAGGTCCTCGGCGATACCGAGCCCCGTGATGCGAGACGAGAGCCCACTGACGTAGGTCCGGAACGCATATTGCGATAATCCAGAGGTGGGGTCGACGGTCACCTTGAACTGCACGACCGCGCCGCTCGTCGAAGCGTACATGTATGGTCCTTCGGCGACGATGGCTGACGGCTGGATGATGGCTGCCGACGAGAAGCCGACATTGGGCTGGGCGTTGCCGCAACGGTTGGGGTTGTGCACGTTGAAGACGGCCTGCAGCTTGCCTGCCAGAGTGTACGGCCCCGGATTGGCAAATGCGACGTCGTTGAAGATGCACTGAGGCCAAGCGGTCGTAGACGAAACGCCGGGATCGGCGTCGAAACTGTTCACGCCAGGCTGGCCGCCGAAATAGGGCTGGTTGTCGGGGCCGAAGGCCGTTATCAGGTCGATCGGGAGGCCACCGCTACCGACCTGCATACATTTGACCTGGCTTGCCGGGGGGACCGAGAAGTTGGGATCGATCGGCTGGCCGGGATCGCCAGGATCGCCCAGTGGATTGAGGCAGGCATAGACGTACTGCCGCTTTTTCCTTGAGGTCGCAATGGCGAACATGCCGTCGGGGCTCACCGCAGCATTGGTCAGCAGCTGTCCTTCGGGAATACTTGAATAATGGTTTATGGGCGGAACGCCGATCTTGTACTGTATTCCGATGACCTTGCCAGCATCGCCCCCGCTGACCGGATTGGTGACGTTCACCAGTGGCACCGCAAACAAGCCGCCCTTGATGCCGGCCACGAACAGGTAGGTGGTGGCGGACTGCACCGTGGTGGCGACACCGTGGGAGATCGCACAGCCGAGTTGATTGAGCCTTGTATTGGCGGGATTGGGAGCGCCCCGCTTGCTCAGCGCGGCGGGATTACAAGTCGGCGTGACGGCCTCGCCCTGATACGGCACGTCACCGATATTAATAGCTACGCCACCCTTGACGACTGGCAGGAGAAGGCAGTTTGCCAGCGTGATCAGGGGTATCGACCATGCTGTCGGCGTTCCGCCAGCGGGGCCGATATCAGTTTCCTTGCAGAGTGTCGTGCCCTGATCGAATACCCAGTTATGCCCGCCGCCGGTCAGCGGTTGCGTGGGATCGTTGTTCTCAAAGACCGAATTGTCGGGGACGAAGATCGAGCCGGCCGTGCTGGTGAAGATGTTCGGCGACCAGTTGACCGCCGGTGGTCGACCGCTGAGGAAGCCGCCGACCGGGAAACTCGTACCGTCGACGCATTCAGCCCACGCTACGTTTTGGCAGAGAAGCACAAACGCCGTCGCGGCCGCAACGATTCGCTGCGCCCGTGCGCTCACACTTGCGTCGCCCTCCTCTCGCATCAAGTTACCTCCCTGATGACGCAAAAGGTGAGTTTTCCGGCGCAACCAAGGTAAAAGAAACGCGATTTGATAACATCGCACTTCAGGGCCGAACTTTCGTCCATTTACTTTCACTTTGGTCTGATGATCGGTATGAGCGGCCTCGTGTCGTTGGCCGCTGACGGTGGTGGCATATGGCGTTGGGGCTCGGTGGCAATGCTCGAAGGAAATCGCAGTGATTGGTGCGACAGCCGTCGGTTCAACGCGTCATCACGCAGGCCTGCAAGATGAGCCTGCATAAGGTCGGACGTCTGCTCGCCGGCGTTGAATGGCCCGCCGACGGCGAGCGCTGGGAACTTTGAAAATACCAATACAAACGAATTTCGATGTGGGAACCTTCATACGCTGCGCCGCCGCCCGCGGGCCACGCAGAGCAAGCGCATGGGGGCGGAGAGATTTCTCCGCCCGGAAAATTTCAGGCTACAGATCTTCGCAGAGGGGCAACTTGACGGTGACGAAATCAAGACCATTTGTCTGGCCGTAGACCATGATCGACTTGAGGTCATCAGCGACGCCGAGCCCGCTAAGAAACGCCGGGAGCCCGGCGGCATAACCCCGGATCCTGTATTGCGAGAGTCCGGAGACAGGATCGATGGTCACCTTGAATTGCACCACCGTGGTGTACCTCGACTGCTTTGTAAAAACACGGATAAGGTTTGTTGATAGGCCAAGCTCCGTTTTCGAACTTTCGTGCGCTGCTGCGGCATTCCTATGGGGCGGACCAGCAGCGGACCTGTCAGGACGAAGCGGCCTCCTCAGTCTGAGAATATCCGCTTACCTGTCCTCGCAGGACGGAAGCCCTGTCACGAATTCGCGCAAATCATCGGCTTGGTTCAAGTCATCGGCTTGGTTCATGCCGTCGCATTATGGCATACAAAAACTGTCAGTAACCTTTTAAACGACGCGCAAAAGATAAATTGCTTTTTTTCATAACAGTGTTTCCTTTAGTATTTCAAAAATACGACTAAGCTTTTGGTTAGTTATCTATACTATCTAACTCAGATTTTAGAAGCTTCATGCGCTGCTGCGCCGCCTCCTTGGGGCGACGCAGAGCAAACGTATTCGCACTGAGAGATTTTCTGCAGAAAGTCTCCGCTCACATGTCCTCGCAGAGCGGTAGCTTGAAGATGAGTTCCTGACCCGCCGCGCCGACGGCCGATGGGTCGGTGAAGACCATGAGAGACAGAAGGTCGTCGGCGATGCCGAGCCCTGTAACAAGCGAGAGCCCGGAAACGTAGGTGCGGAAGATGTATTGCGACAATCCGGAAACCGGATCGACGGTCACCTTGAACTGCAGCACCGTGCCGCCCACTGGAGCAACGTAGATGTACGATCCATGGGTGATGAAGGCTTCCGGCTGAACGACCCTGGCCGCCGGAAAGCCCGCGTTGGCCCGGGCGCTGATGCAGTGGTTTCCGCTATGCGCGTTAAAGGCGGCCTGCAGGCTCGGGAAGCCGATACTGATACACTGCGGCCACGCGGCCGGCGCAGAACCGCCCGGATCCCCGTTAAAGCTGTTCACGCTGCTCTGTCCGCTCGCACCGGCCCTTCCGGCGAAATAGGGCTGGTTGTCGGGGCCGAACGCAGTGGTCAGGTCGATCGGGAGGCCGTTAGCGCCGATCGACATGCATTTAACCTGGCTTGCGGGCGGGATCGAGAAGTTCGGATCGATCGGCAAGCTGGGATCGCCGGGATCGCCCAGCGGATTGAGGCAGGCCCAAACCGACGGCAGCCTTCTGATCGAAGTGGCAATGACGAACATGCCGTCGGGGCTGACCGCAGCGTTGGTCAGCTTCTGTCCCTGCGGAATGTCTGAATAATAGTCGTTGGCCGGGAAGCTTGGATCAATGATCTTGCCGGCCTCGCCACCAGTGACCGGGTTGGTGACATTTGTCAGCGGTACCGAAAACAAGCCGCTATTGATGCCCGCGACGAATAGGAAGGTGGCGGCGGACTGCGCGGTGGTGGCAGCGCCGTGGGAAATCGCGCACCCGAGCTGGTTGAGCCTGGTATTGGCCGGATTGGGCGCGCCGGGCTGGCTCAGCAAGGCCGGATTGCAGGTCGGCGTGATCGTCGTTCCCTGATAGGGAATGTCAAAGACACCACTCACAATTATGTTGTTTCTGATAATCGGCAGGAACAGGCAATCCCCTTGCGCACTGAGCACGGGCATCGCCCATGCGGTGGGCGTTCCGCCGGCAGGTCCGGTGTCGGTCTCCTTGCAGGTGGTCGAGCCTTGGTCGAACGCCCAGTTGTGTCCGCCGCCGGTCACCGGTTGCGCAGGATCGTTATGCTCGAAGACAGAATTGTCGGGAACAAAGACCGAGCCGGCCGTAGCGGTGAACATACCCGGCGACCAGGTGGGAACTGCTGGCGGTTGGCCAGCAACGAAGCCGCCGGGCGGGAACGTCGAGCCGTCCGCACATACGGCCCAGGCGAAGTTCTGACAGAGGAACGTAAACGCCGTGGCGGTTGCAACTACGTGTCGCGTCCGCTTTCTGAGATTTGCATTACCCCGGTTTCGCATCATGTTGTACTCCCTCATGCTTGAAGACACGGATAAGGCTTGTTGTGTTTGTCAATACAGCCGAACTCAGTTTTGGAATTCTCGCCCGACGTGGCGCCGCCCACGGGGGCGACGCAGTTCTATCCGGGCGGAGAAAACCTCCCCGCCCGGAAAATCTCTGCTTACATGTCTTCGCAGAGAGGAGCCTTCACGACGAGCTCCTGGGCCGCCAAGCCGAGGCCCGATTGGTCGTTGAAGGCCATGAGCGACTTGAGGTCGTCGGCGACGCCGAGTCCCGTAATAAAGGACAACGGGGCCCCACTAAGGTAAGTCCGGGACGCATATTGCGATAATCCCGAGGCAGGATCGACGGTCACCTTGAATTGCAGAACCGGAGCGCCCACCGAACCCGCGTACATATACGATCCGTGGCTGATGATATCCTGCGGCTGCACGACCGCCGGCAGCGATAGACCGACATTAGGCACAGCAGTGACGCAATGGCCTGCGCTGTGCACGTTGAAGACAGCCTGCAACTTGCCCATCAAGGTAGTGGGCGGCGGATTCGGAAACCCGAAGCCATTGAAGATGCACTGCGGCCACGCGCTCGGAGACGAGCCGCCCGGATCCTGGTTGAAGGTGTTCACACCCCTCGCGCCGCCGAAATAGGGTTGGTTGTCGGGACCGAAGAGGGTCGTCAGGTCGACCTGGAGGCCATTGTTGCCAATGATCATGCATTTGACTTGGCTTGCCGGAGGGATCGAGAAGTTAGGATCGATCGGCTGGCTGGGATCGCCAGGATCGCCCAGCGGATTGAGGCAGGCGAAGACGTTTGGGTTCCTACGGATTGAGGTCGCTATCGCGAACATACCGTCGGGGCTCACGGCGCCGTTGGTGAGCTTCTGTCCCTCGGGAATATCCGAATAATAGCTCTCGGATACAACGACTTTGCCCGCATCGCCGCCGGTGGCCGGATTGGGGACATTCGCCAGCGAAACCGCCCACAGGCCGCTTTGGATGCCAGCCACAAACATGAAGGTGGTGGCAGATTGCTGCGTGGTGGCGACACCATGGGAGATCGCGCATCCGAGCTGGTTGCGCCTGGTGTTGGCCAGATTGGGCGCGCCGGGCTGACTCAGCAAAGCCGGATCGCAGGTCGGCGTGATGGCCTGACCCTGATACGGTATGTTGCAACAACTGACAATTATGCGGTTTCTGGTGATCGGCAGAAAAATGCATTCCTCCGACGCGGAAGAAATTTGCCATCCCGTTGGGGTTCCGCCGGCAGGTCCGACGTCGATCGCCTTGCAAGTCGCCGAGCCTTGGTCGAACACCCAGTTGTGCCCGCCTCCGGTCACCGGCTGACCGGGATCATTGTGCTCGAAGATCGAATTATCAGGAATGAAGACCGAGCCTGCTGAGCCCGTGAAAACGCCCTGCGACCAGATGGCCGTCGGCGGTTGGGGGTAGACGAAGCCGCCGGGCGGGAACGTCGAGCCGTCGGCGCATACAGCCCAGGCGAAGTTCTGACAGAGGAACGTAAACGCCGTGGCGGTTGCAACTACGTGTCGCGTCCGCTTTCTGAGATTTGCATTACTCCACTTTCGTATCATGGTGTACTCCCTCACGCTTGAAGACACGGATAAGGTTTGTTGTGTTTGTCGATATAGTCGAACTTCGTTTTCGAAGTTTCGGCTGCTACTGCGCCGTCCCTATGGGACGACGCAGAGCGGAATGCGGACGGAGAAACCTCCCCGTCCGGAACATCTCCGCTTACAAGTCCTCGCAGAGAGGCACCCTGTAGATGACTGTCTGAGTCCCACTTATTGGGGTGGTGAAGACCATCAGGGACTTGAGGTCGTCGGCGACGCCGAGCCCCGTAACGAACTGGAACCCGCTGACGACGGTCCGGAACGCATAGTGCGACAATCCAGTGACCGGATCGACCGTTACCTTGGCCTGCACCACTGTGCCGCCTGTGGGAGAGGCGTACATATATGAGCCGTGGGTAATGATGTCGTCCGGTTGGACAACCATGGCCGACGAAAAGCCGACGTTGGGCACGGCATTGCCGCAATGGTTTGCGCTGGGCGCGTTGAAGACCGCCTCCAGTTCGCCCATCAAGGTGGTCGGCGGAGGAGGAGGAAAGACAACGCCGTTGAAGATGCACTGCGGCCACGCCGTCGGAGACCGACCGCCCGGATCCGCGTTAAAGGTGTTCACGGTCCGCTGCCCGCCGAAATAGGGCTGGTTGTCGGGGCCAAACGCAGTGGTCAGATCGACCACCAAGTTGTTATTGCCGACCACCATGCATTTGACTTGGCTTGGAGGGGGGATCGAGAAATTGGCATCGATCGGCAAGCCGGGATCGCCGGGATCGCCCAGCGGATTGAGGCAGGCCCAGATGAATTGCGCCCTTTTGTTCGACGTGGCGATGGCGAACATGCCGTCGGGGCTGATCGCTGCGCTGGTCAGATTCTGTCCGCCGGGAATATCTGAATAATAGTCGAAGGCCCCAACGATCTTGCCCGCCTCGCCGCCGATAACCGGCGAGGGCGGGGCATTCACCAGCTCCACTACGAACAGGCCGCTTTGGGGAAGCCTGACGGTTGGAATGACGGCCACGAACAGGAAGGTGGTGGCCGTTTGCGGCGTGGTGGCGACGCCATGGGAAATCGCGCACCCGAGTTGGTTAAGCCTTGTGTTGGCCGGATTGGGCGCGCCGGCCTGACTCAGCAGGGTCGGATCGCAGGTCGGCGTGATGGTCTCGCCCTGACCAATAGTGGCGGAAGCGACGGGGCCGGGCCCGGACAGGCCAAAGCACTCCGTCGACGGAAGCGAGGGTGGGAATGTCACTTTCCACGCCGTCGGCGCTCCGCCCGCAGGTCCAACGTCAATCGCCTTGCAGAAGGTATTCACGTCGAACACCCAGTTATGTCCGCCGCCGGTCCGCGGCTCACCGGGATTGTTGTGTTCGAAGACCGAGATATCGGGGACGAAGACGGAGCCGTCGCCGCTGAGGCCCGGCGACCAGATGGTCACCGGCGGCGATCCGGCAACGAAACCGCCGGCCGGCAACGTCGAGCCGTCCGCACACACGGCCCAGGCGAAGTTGTGGCAGAGGAACGTAAACGCGGTCGCGGTAGCAACCACTCGCCGTACCCGCTTACCGGGAACTGCGCGGCACTTCTCTTGCGTCATTTATGCCTCCTCTAAAGCATTTCTGGATGCAACCAGCGTAAGAACATCGGGTGCTAATACAATCGGCCTTCGGTACGGAACTTTGGTGCCTTTGCTTGTCCCTTTGGTCTCATCACCTCAGAGTTGTAATGTCGTCCTGTGACGTGGCGTGGCATGCGGCGTTGCCGGATATCTCAAATCCTCCCAAGGAAAATCAGGGGTGCGAAGAAATCAGGGGTGTGACTGATAGCGTCGGCCCAGAGCCGTCGTAGTGTCACCCTTGCGCGATGGTGCAAGCCCGGGGTCCCGCCGGTGGTTAACGGCCCGCTAACGGCGAGCCGCTATAGCGATGCCGCGTATCGAAATTCGCGAACCAAACGAGAAGCGGCGTGGCAGTTACGATATCAACCAACAGGGACATTCTGACTGGCCGCGGTGATCGGCCCGACACCGAAGTGACGTCGCGCCTGTTGCTCGCGCTGACGGCCCTCTATGTGCAACGGCCGACTCATACCGTGGAGGAGCAGCAGCAATACGGTGAGTTGGCGCTGCGCCTGATCGACAAGGTCGACGCGCCGACGCGCGACGCCGTGGCCGGCATCCTGCAACGCCACCCGCACGCGCCCGCAGAGATCTTCGAACACCTTAGGTGTACGCAATCGTCGCTCAGTGGCGACTTGGAAAGCGATACTCACTCGATACGTGATCAACAATTCGCGGGCGATCAACATTTGGCCAATGGGGAACGCGCGCCGACGCCGGCACCGTTCGCAGCCGCGCCCGCGGTGCCGCAGGCTACCGACACGACACCTGAATTCGCCGAGGCATTTTTCGCTGCCTCGCCGGCAGAGCGGCGAAGGATGCTGTCGCTAATCGCGCCCAGTGGTAGCCATGATGTTCCTGCCACGTCCGAAGATGGCGAGCGCACCTACGGGGAACTCGACGTAGCCGCCCTGCATGGTCGCACTGGTGAGTTCACTTGCGAATTCGAACGCATGGTCAACATTCCAAACAGTCTGTGCGAGCGGATACTCAACGATCCGTCGGGCGAGCCCATGGTGATCGTCGCAAAAGCGAGCGGCGTGCCGATCGCAATACTCCAGCGCATCCTGCTGCTCGTTAACCCGGCGGTCAGTCATTCGGTGCAGCGGGTTTACGATCTCACCGAGCTTTATCACGGTCTGGATCGCAGCGTAGCACGCGACATCGTTGCGGCGTGGCGTGCGCGAGCAAAACGCAACGATCCGACCGTGCGGCGGCGGCTCGCCGCAGGAGACTGCAAACCCGGTGTTCTGCGCGACACGTCGGTCGCGAGCCTGCGATCGCGATTCGGCGCACTTGCTGACCGCCTGCAGGGTCAAGCCATCAATGCACGACCCGGTCCAGGAAGTGTCGCCCCGCGCGGTCTTCGGTCTCGATGATCCATACGTCCGGATCGAAGCGGATTTGGCGAGCCAGACAGGCCTCGGCTTCGGCCTCAGGCGCCGGCATTGTTTTCATCGCCGCACTGAAGGCGCGCTCGATTGGATGTTCGTCCTCGAAGGCCGATTGCGGAGCCGGTCCATAAACGTCTGCAGTGTCGTCCAGGCGATTGACCTTGACGAAAATCGCGCCAGCTTCCTCGGCGCCACGTCGGCGAATCGCCGCGAATACACCCTCGACGTGGCAGCGTCGGAGATAGGCAGATACCCATACTGCCGATTTGAGTCGCATGTCCGGGGCTTCTCTCGAAACGACGGGTTATGTATCACAAAACGCGAATAGCCGCAGCCAATCCCGGTGATTGGGCAATTGGGGCCGTCTTTGCAATCATTCCAGTGTCCGCCCCGTCGCCATGGCAATCGCATGGCGCAGGCGAGGCGTAATCTGACCGGTCACCGGCAGATTGTGATCGCGCTCGAAGCGCGCAATCCCCTCCCGGGTATCATCGTCAAGCGCCCCGCTCACCCTGATCGGCCCATAACCGAATTCGTTGAGAACGCGCTGCAGCGTGCTCACCTGCCGCAACGGATTGATCGCCTCGGCGACCGGATCCGAACGCACACCTGCGGGCCCGCTTTGCGCACGCGGGCGCGGCAATGGAACCGGATCGATCTTCTGTGCGGGTTCAGCCGGCCGACGCCGCGGCAATTGCGCAACCGCTCCGGTCGCTTCGCTGGAGAACACCGGCAGTGGGCGGATCGCGAAGATCGGCGCCGGATGTCGCCCCGGCTGCAAATAGAGGCTGTTCGCCAGGATCGCCGCGACAGCGGCAGTGAGCGCCAGCGCGCACATACTGTCGCGCGGATTACGCAGCACCAGCCCAAAAATGCGCGGCAGCCGCACACGTACGAGGGCGCGGTATGTAGCGCTCAGGCCATCGCCGACGCGTTCCAGGACGGATATTTCACGCACGCTTTTGTACCTGGAACGAGGGATTTGCCGGAGAGTTCATTGCAGCCGGCTCCGCCGTGGAAGGATCGACCGCATGCCCCGACATTGGGAAACAACCGGGCCGTCCTTTCGGCGCGCCATCATGGATAGCGCTCGGCATCGAAATGGCAGAGCCAGAGTCCGCTGCGTGTTCGCAATCAAGCGACGGGCGCACCACCTGAGTGCTCTTACCGAATCTGCTGTCGATGTCGGGGTCGCCGCCATGGAGTCTGACCACCAGAAAACGGGTCTTGGCGGTGCTGGCGCGTTCCGCCTCGATGCGCGCATTTATCAGCGCCTGCTCCTCGGTTTTTCGCAAGGTGATATCGCGCATCACCGCGACGACGCAGCGGCTCGTCACATCGCCGCCTCGGCCCATGTCTGCGCCGAACGGCTGGCACCGCATTTCGATCCAGATGAACTCCGCCTGGTCGTGTCGCCGCAAGCGGAATTCAATTTCGCAGGTATCACCGGTTGCCGCCGCCTCCGACAGCGCATGCAGATAGGCCGGACGATCAGCGATGTGGATGCGATCGAACAGACCGCAGCTCTGTAAGTCGAAGGGCGAAGCGCCCAGCACGGCCTGCGCATTCGCGGAGGCGTATATGATACGACCACCGTGGCCGTGGTGGGTGATGACGTCGGTCTCGCTAAAGGCGGGCAGCCGCCATTGGCCCGCCTGGCGGAAGAGCGGCGTTACATCCGCTCCCGCAAGCGCATCGGCATTCAGCGCTATGCCGGTGGCATAGAGCAGGGCCGACAAAATGCCAGGCACCGCAAGCATGCCGGTCGGCCGCTCGACGGCGGGCACGAGGTCGAACCCTGCGCCGGCGAAGGTAAGAAGCCCGATCCCGGCGAGCGCAAGCAACGCCGCAAGCGCTATCACGCGTCGCGACCCGGACAATGCGGCTTCGAGCAGAATCAGCACGAACCAGATCACAGCGACCGAATTTATGCCGCCCGAACCGGCCGCCACGAACGTCACAATGCCGGTCAGGGCAAACGCGGACAGACCCTGAGCGACATCGTAGCGGCCGGTGCGCGAGAGGAAACAGGCGGTGGAGATCGGAACGATCATCCAAGCCAGCACAAAGAATTCGGGCGCGCTCGGCACACCCCGCCAAGCGAGGAACACCGGGAACACGCCAAGCGCCATCAAGCTCCCAAACACACGGGGCACCATGAAGGCGAGATGGCGCTGCACCGCAACTGCGTCGGCACGCGCCGAGGGGTGCACAAGCGCGTCGAGAAAGTCGCAAATAGGGGTCGATAGGTTCACGATGCTCTGTTGCTTCAACGATTGGAACACGTCCCCGTTCGGATCGTGGCAAAGGCCCCTTAAGCGAACGCTAAGGAGGTTGCGGTCGCGCGATTCGGAATATCGAAATCAATTGCAGAAAAGCTGTCTTGGTTAACGGAATTCTCCGACATTGTGAATGCCGGGTTGAAGGCCGGCAGATGGATCGGTGTCATGCAAAGCCGAACTCGCCGCGCTGCAACGCATCTGCACGGACCGGCATGGTCGACTTCGGCGGCGCGCTCAATAAAAATGTCAAAATGATGAAAGTTATCGTCAAAATATTGCAAATTTAAAGCGAAAGTGCGGGCAATGCGTCTAAATTCTCGAACCGGATCGTCGACCTGCCGCGTGCGCTGCGGCCGCCCAAGTCGCTGCGCGATCCTGGCAGCGCACCCGTGGCGGGGCGACGATTCTCTATGACTTCGCCAGTGACACCAGTTTGGCAGGATCGATCGAGCCGCCCTCAACTCTCCTGGCCGGCCGCAAGCCCAGCCTCCGAAGGAAGGAGCATCGAAGGCGTCAAAGCATCGCAGCCTATCTTAATGACAGCGACATGACGCCGCCGTGGAGCGGCCTCCATTCCCGCAAGTATGCAGCGACAAAGCGGTCCTCATAGAGATCCGCAACCTATCGCCATCCTGGCCTGTCCGTCATATGTAAAGAGCGTGCGGCAGCGGTGCCGCTGAGCCTCTGGACGTTATGACGATCGACGAAATCACCGAGAACTTCGCTCTGCTCGACGATTGGGACGATCGCTATCGTTACCTGATCGAATTGGGGCGCACGCTCGAACCCCTGCCTGATTCGGCGCGAACCGAGGCCAACAAGGTGTCGGGCTGCGCGAGCCAGGTGTGGCTTCGCACCGACATTGATCGCGGCGGCCCCAGCGGGCCGGTGCTGCGCTTTAAGGGCGACAGCGACGCCCACATCGTGCGCGGCCTAATCGCGACCTTGTTCGCCGTCTACTCTGGTAAGCCCGCGCAGTACATTCTTGATTTCGACGCACTGGCTTTGTTCGATCGCCTCGGATTGCGCGAGCACCTCACTCCACAGCGGTCGAATGGACTCAAATCCATGGTCGGCCGCATTCGCGAGGAAGCACGCAAAGCGCTCGCCTTGGCCGGAGCGTGATCTCACGCCGGTGGTCCGGCGCTTTGCATCCCGTATCCATCGGCGTCATTCCAGGGGGGCGCGGCAACGGGTCCTTCGGTCGGCCCGATCACAGGCGCGCGGCGAGCCCGCAATCTATGGCCACTGATCGGCGGTTATGGATTCGGCGCTCCCTCAGTGCGCTCGGGACTCGGAGTGACGGATACCAATGTTAGAGCGTACACTTGTGCACTCCGGCCAGCGCCTTCAGAGTGAACCCGATGAATCTCAGCGCGAACGACGCTTGCGCTGCTGCCCGAGGCCCATTTGTTTGGCCAGTTGGGACCGCGCCTCCGCATAGTTCGGCGCCACCATCGGATAGTCCGGCGGCAACCCCCATTTTTCGCGATAATGCTCGGGCGTCATGTGGTATTGCGTACGCAGATGACGCTTGAGTGATTTGAATTTTTTCCCATCTTCAAGGCAGATGATGTAGTCCGGCGTGATCGATTTCTTGACGGCGACGGCGGGCTTCGCTGGTTCCACCGCCGTTTCGTTCTGACCGTTGGAGATGCGTAGCAGCGCGGTGTGCACCTGGCTGATAAGTGACGAGATATCGCTCGCCGCCACGGTGTTGTTACTAACATATGCGGAAACGATGCCGGCCGTCAGTTCGATATAGCTACTCGGCACCTTGTCGTTCATCATTGTTGCCTTTCCCCACAGGCTGGACGCCGTCATCGCGTGCTCAGGTATCGTCCCAGAATCCTTCGAATGCCGAACATCTTACGATGGTGAGCATGTCTATTTACTAGCTTTTTCGAAGATGCACAAGAATACTTGGAGCTTTTACATCCGCAGAAAGGCGTTTTGGCAAGCAGAACACCAGGAAACAATAGTCTTGCTTGCAACAAAAATTGCCCCAAAAAAGCCCGAAAACTTATTTTGGACCGCCGTCACCCGTGGCGTTGCGGCAGATCACGCTGGATTCAACTCGAGGTGAGCGCTTGAATCGCCCGATCCGATCGGGTCACATGTTATCGTATTCATCATGTCCCGGAGCCTGCCGCCGCGATGACAGACAGTCCTCCAAATCGTGCGCCTGGTTCTGCTGCCGCTGCGAAATTCCCCGCGCGGCCGCACCCAGAACCGTCTCCCGTCACGGCGACCTGGCACGGCGTCACCCTCATCGACGAATTCGCCTGGCTTAAGGATGCAAGCTGGCAGGCGGTGATGCGCGACCCGAGCCTGCTCGACCCGATGATCAGGCAGCATCTCGAGAACGAGAACGCCTATGCGGATGCGGTGCTCGCTGCCACGGTTCCGCAGCAGGAAACGTTGGTCGCAGAAATGCGAGGCCGTATCAGGGAGGACGACACAAACGTTCCGGCCGCCGACGGCCCGTTCGCGTATTTCAGCCGCTATCGCGAAGGCGGCCAGCATCCCTCGATTTGCCGCGAGCCGCGTGGCGGTGGAGATTGCGAGATCCTGATCGACGGGGACGCGCTCGCAGCCGGCAAGGCATTCTTTCGCCTCGGTGCGACGGCGCATTCGCCCGATCACAAGTTGCTGGCGTGGAGCGCGGACGAGACCGGCGCTGAACTTTTCACCGTCCGGGTACGCGACCTCGCCAGTATGACGGAGTTGCCGGACATCGTCCCCGAGACTGCAGGCGCCATCGTATGGGTGCGAGATTGCGCGGCCTTCTACTACGTCCGCCTCGACCGACAGCATCGCCCGTCAAGCGTCCATCGCCACCGCCTCGGCACCGACGTGCACGAGGATGTGGAGATCTATGCGACACACGATGGCCGCTTCGTCTCGCTGTCGCGTCTTCAATCGGGGCGGTGTGCCGCGATCTCGGCGCACGATCACGACACTTCCGAAGCATGGCTCATCGATCTTGAAGACCTCAGCGCCGAGCCGGTGCTGGTGGCCCCGCGCGAGCCGGCGATGCGCTACGAGGTCGAGCATCATCCGGATTTTAACGGCGTTCCGGCGCTCATTATCCACACCAATGCGGGGCAGGCCGAAGATTTCAAGATCGCGTGGACGCCGTTGACCGCCACCGCTCGGACCCGTTGGCGCGATGTCGTGCCGCACCGTCCGGGTGTCTTCATTTTGAGCTTCGCGGTGCTCCGGGACTGGCTGATCCGCCTGGAACGCGAGGACAGCCTGCCGCGCATCGTGGTTCGGCGGCTTGCGGACGGCGAGGAACACGTGATCGCGTTCGCGGAGGAGGCTTATTCGCTCGGCCTGGATCAAGGCTACGAGTTCGAAACCGACACCCAGCGCTTTTCCTACTCATCGATGACGACCCCCTCGGAAGTTTGGGACTACGACCTCGCCACACGTGCCCGCACCCTGCGCAAGCGCCAGGAAATCCCGAGCGGGCACGATCCGGCCGCCTATGTGACGCGCCGCATACTGGCGCCGACCTCTGACGGCGACGCCGTTCCGGTCTCATTGCTCTATCGCAAAACCACGCCGCTTGACGGCACCGCGGCGATGCTCATCTACGGCTACGGCGCCTACGGAGTTTCGATGCCGGCGGCGTTCAACTCGAATCGGTTGTCGCTGGTCGACCGCGGATTCGTGTTCGCCATCGCCCATGTGCGCGGCGGCACCGAGAAAGGCTGGCGCTGGTATCGCGAAGGCAAACTGGCTGCGAAACAGAACACGTTCTCTGATTTCATCGCCGCCACCGAGCATCTGGTAAAGTGCAAATTCGCAGCGCCGCAGAGGGTGGTGGCTCAGGGCGGCTCGGCGGGCGGCCTGCTGATCGGCGCGGTAGCGAACCAGCGGCCTGACCTCTACGCAGCGCTGATTGCGGAGGTGCCGTTCGTCGATGTTCTCAACACCATGCTGGACGATACCCTTCCGCTTACCCCGCCCGAATGGGTCGAATGGGGCAATCCGATCGCGGACGCCGCGGCCTTTGCTACCATTCGGGCCTATTCGCCTTACGACAATGTGCGCGCGCAGGAATACCCGGCCATGCTGGTATTGGCGGGGCTCACCGATCCACGGGTCACGTATTGGGAACCTGCCAAATGGGTGGCGCGCCTGCGCCGCCGCAAGACCAACAGCAATTTGGTAGTGTTGCGGATCAATCTCGACGCCGGCCATGCCGGCGCGCCCGGGCGCTTCGACCGGTTGAAGGAGGTCGCACTGGGCTATGCTTTCGCGATCGCGGCGGTCGAGGGAGCGCTGCCGCGCACGTGAAACTTCAGCCTTCGTTCTTTTCCAGATGTTTGCGTAACTCCTCGATCGACGCGAATCGCATCGTGCCATCGGGCGTTTTCGCCTCGATCGAACCGTCTGTGAAAAGCGTATAGGCCATTTCATCGATCACGCCCGACTTGAGGACTGGCACCGGCCGCGGTTCGCCGCGCATCGGCCGGGCGGGCGCCGGCGCGACAGGCGGCGGGGCGGGCGGCGCGGTCATGGGCGGCGATTTTACTTCCGCAGGCTGTACCTCGGTCTGGGGAGGCGCTTCGGTTCGCTCTTCCGATGCCTTCTCGATATTGCGATGCTCCGAAGGCCATACCGAGTCGAACGTATTTTGTGGGGAAACGATGGGTGGCCGGCGTTCTTCCGCCGCAGCCTTATCCAGCGGCGGCGCGCCGGTTGTGCGCGGCCGGGCATCCGGCGAACGCCGAACCTGCTCTGTGCGGCTATGATCGGATGCCGGCCCATCCTCGGCCGATGGCGGAGTTGCCTCGATCTCCGCAATAGCGCGCCGCAGCCACTCCGGTCCGGGCTTGCGCCACTGCTGGGCATCAGGCCCATCGATCTTGGTGGGAATCACATTCGGAGCTTCGGTGCCAGGCGCTCCCGTCATAGGTAACCGCGGCCCCTGTCTTCCCTCAGTACGCTCTCCGTCCCGGCGCTCCGCGTCGCTGCGGTCCGCCGCCCGAAGCGGCCGCGGCACCCCCGGCCGAGCCTTGAGTCCATGCACAACCCGCTGCAATTCGCGCACCGCGGCGGCAAGCCCCACCAAAATAAGGCCGCCCGTGACGGCAACGCTTCCGCCTACGAGCAGTGCCGCGCCAAACGAAGTCTCGCGAATCGGAATCCCGAACCCGACCACGAACACACCGGCCGCTATGGTGATGAAACCAAGCAACAGCAGGAGGTAGAACATGGCTCAAACTTCCGTCCGCAGTCAGAACCGCGCAGATGCTCTCGCGCTGACCCCGCACGAAATTCTGCGCAAGAACTTTCCGCTCAGCCGGAACACATGCAGAATCAAGTCGATCCGATGATAATATAGGTCCGACGTGAGCATCCGGCTACAAGTCTTGTTAATTTGACGGCTGTCAACAAACCGTCTTATGCCAAAATGACGCGTTCTGGTTCAGCGTTCATCGAAATCGGTTTCATCGAACCGGTCTACAGCTTTGGCCTGTTCCCGGAACGCAAAATTTCCAGTCGTACGCCACGGTTGCCGCCTCGCGCGACACGCCCTAATTAGGGGCGCCTGACCGTTTGAACCTTTGGGCGGTTGGTCGCCTTTACCATATGCGAGACCCAGCTTGAGGAGAATCCCAATGTCTTTTTCCCTGCCCGATCTGCCCTATTCGCATGATGCGCTCGCCCCGTACATGTCGCGCGAAACGCTGGAGTACCACCACGACAAGCATCACCTCGCTTACGTCAACAACGGCAACAATCTCCTCAAGGGCACCGAGTGGGAAGGCAAATCGCTCGAGGAAGTCGTCAAGGGCTCCTTCGGCAAGAATGCCGGGCTCTTCAACAACGCCGGCCAGCACTACAATCACGTGCATTTTTGGAAATGGATGAAGCCGGGCGGTGGCGGCGACAAGATGCCGGGCGAGCTTGAAAAGAAGATCATCGCCGACCTCGGTTCGGTCGCCAAAATGAAGGAGGACTTCATCCAGGCGGGAGTCACCCAATTCGGCTCGGGCTGGGCCTGGCTCGCTGTCCAGGGCGGCAAGATCGTCGTGACCAAGACCCCGAACGGCGAAAGCCCGCTGGTGCATGGCGCGAGACCGATCCTCGGCTGCGACGTGTGGGAGCACTCCTATTACATCGATTACCGCAACCGGCGTCCCGACTACCTCAAGGCGTTTGTTGACCACCTCGTTAACTGGGAATACGTCGCGGAGCTTTTGGCGGCGCGTTAGTCAGGCATTTCCGACGTCGCCGCCGAGCCGGTCATCGTGCCGGTCAGCGGCCGGGCCCGGTGGCGGCGCCAGGGGGGAGCGCGGCGACGACGCCTGTCGATGCTGTAAAGCGATCAACATCCACCCCCGTTCAGTGTTCTTGAATTTCGAATATGCAACGTCATTCCGGGCTCGCCACCTTCGCTGGCGCCCCAGTCATGAAAGCGATAACGATAGACTTCTGCCGACGGAAGGATGATGTAGGGGCGACCCGTGTGGTCGCCCTGTTGCCGGATGCGAGGAATGGGGCACCCACAAGGGTCGCCCCTACAGCAGGAAATGTTGGAGGGCGTCGTTTGGTGCGGCCCTGCAAAACGTTATGACTTGGTCGATGCTCCAATCCCATCAGATTGGCTGAGGCGATGGACCAGCGGCCCGGGACGCCTCAACTCGTCATGCAGGACGCGAGGAACGACCAGCTCTTGCGGCCGGTGAGTTTTTGATCCTTCGACTGCTTGCGACAGTCGGCCCATTTTTCTTTTTCCTTGGCCCATTTGGCCTTTGCCTGACTCCATTGCTTCAACGTCCACTTGGAAACGTCGTCTACCTTGGAGGAGGTCGACGAGGGCGTCGTTTCCTGCGCCATCGTCACTACCGACGTGGCCATGCTCAGAATAGCGACGGCAACAAATGCAGACCGAACGAATGACATTGAAGCAGGCTCCCTGATGCGATGTTCCTAAGGCCGAATAGTCCTATCTATTCGATGGCCAGCGCGGCGGTTCGTCGCGCGCAATTGCGGCATCAGAGAGGCAATGTCTCAGTTCATACATAACTCCGTTTCAGTTCGTATAGTTGCGTCCTCGGCGCCCTGCAGTCGCAAGGTCAGGCCTGGCAGCCGCCGACGACCGGTATGCTGCCGGTGTGTAACGGCGCAGCTGAGACGCAGAAATGCCGTTCAGATGAACCTCCCGGCGACCATCGGCTGCGCCGGATTCAGACCCATCATCTCTCCCTGACCGACGATCGCAGCCGGGAGTCACGGCACCTCGTTCATCAAACTCGACTTGTGGCCTCGTGAGTAACGCGCGCGCGAGCTTCCGCTGGGGCTGGCGTGGCGTTCGCGGGCAGCTGCAGCACCGTCGCGCGTTGACCCACGCACAGATGCGTGAGCAGCACGATCTGGCCGTCGGGGAACTCAATCGCATCGTGATGCGTGCATGGATTATCCATGTTGATCTGCCGGAACCGTCCAACCCGGTGACGGATGTGCCGCGATTCCTTCTTGAAAAAACTCAGGAGAAATCCCGTCTCCTTTCGCTGGACGTCCTGATCGAACGCGATCTCGGTGCCAGGAAGTAGACACACGGCCACCTTGGGTTCTCCGACTGCCGAGAAGCCTTGTGTGGTGGTGTTCCAAAACTGCGTCGAAACCAGCTTGTCTCCGACCTTGGCGGGTCGTGAGGAAACTTCATGCAGACTGTAGTCACACATGGAGGAGGAGCTCCTATCTTTCAGCGCCCCCCGCAGGCGTTATCCGATACCGAAAATTCACGGCCAAATGATGGAACCGGCTGCAGGGGATCGTTCAATCAAGCCGTAGGTCCGGGGCGCGGCGATTGCAGATGCAATGTTATTCCGGCTGGAAGTTCGATCGGTGTGAATCACATATCAGTGTCGTCGCCGGCCGTTCCGGTCCACCTGATTTTTAGGCACGGCGCAAAAATAATCGGTGTCGTCGCCGCGCGTGTGCCCGACCCCCTCCGAATTTTAGGCATGGCGCAAAAATAATCGGAATGTCTGGGACAGGCATGGCCGCCAGAAGTTCGATGTGCTTCAACTGATCCGAAATGCTGTTCGTGGTCTGGCTCTAACTCTTCATACCACCCCGTCATTCCGGGGCGCCGCGAAATCCACGACCATCGGGCCGAGGCTCCTAGATTCCGGGCTCGCCACCTGCGGTGGCGCCCCGGAATGACGGCTTGTGCATGTGATCGTTTTTGCAGAATTAGTCTGCCAGCTACTCTAACACCCTGCAATCGCGCAAAATTTCCGGCCGGAACGCCAGCCCATGGCCGGGCCGCTCGGGCGCCGTGATCATGCCGTCGACCACCGGTACGGGATCGACAAACAGATCGTGCGACAGGCCCATGTCCTCGATCCAGACGCCGTTGGGGATCGCGGCGAGCAGTTGCACGTTCAGTTCCGGGAACAGGTGCGGCGCGATCGTCATGCCCCAGGTGTCGGCCAGCACCGCGATCTTGCGCAGGTCGGTGAAGCCCCCGCGCATCGGGTCGGGCTGCAGGATCGGAATCCGCGGGTTCTCGAAGAACGGCCGCAGATCGAACCGGGTGAAATGGGTCTCGCCGCCGACGATGCGGATCGGCAAAGCCTCCGCGACGCGGAAATAGCCTTTGAAGTCGTCGGCCGGTACCGGCTCCTCCAGCCAGTAGATATCGTAGGGCTCGAACTTGCGGCCCATCGCGATCGCCACATCGGCGGTCCACCCCTGGTTGACGTCGATCATGATGTCGATGTCGGGGCCGAGCGCCTCGCGCATGCGGCGCACATTATCGACGTCGCCGCGCAGGTTGTCGGTATGCGCCACCTGCATCTTGATGGCCCGGTAGCCCTGCGACATGTAGTGCAGCGCCTTCGCGATCATGCCGTCGCCGCCGGAGCCGCGAAAGCAGCCGCTGCCATAGACGGGAATCTGCGAGCGCACGTGTCCCCATAGCCGGTGCAGCGGCAGGTCGGCGCGCTTGCCGACCGCATCCCACAGCGCGATATCGAGCGCCGACATCGCCATCGTGACGATCCCGCCGCGGTTGTAGGTCGCGGTCGCGCGCCAGAGGTCGCTCCAGATGCCCTCGACCGCGGTTGCATCCTTGCCGATGACGCGCGGGGCGATCGTCTCCTCCAGCGCCGTCGCCACGCTGCGCAATCCCGGCCGGAACGAGAACAGATACCCCATGCCGACAATGCCGCCCCTGGTCTCCACGTCGAGCACGAGGAGATTACGCGCGTCGCCGAAGGTATGGCCTTTGAGCCACGGCGTCTCCGGCCAGGGAACGCGCAGGAGGGTGGTGCGAAGGGCGGTGATGGTGAGGTCGGGCATGGGGGTGACTCGGGTGGGGAATGGGCGGCCTAGCTCGCGATGGTTCGGGTGGGATGGCGGCCAGCTTGTAGGATTCGCTATCAACGGGCCGAAAGTCGGATGCAGAAGCGCGCTTAAGCTTAATAAGAGTATAACGGAGCGTGAAGTAGCGCATGAGGCTCGACAGGGTTCATAATGCAGCCGGTGGGAAGAGCTTCATTTGGGAGTGTGTCGATCAATCGTGACGCGTTCTGAACGAACGCGCTGCACCGCATTCCACACAGTTGAGGAGAGCACCACAGATGTCCGAACGGCGTACGGATACCTTGGTAAAGCCTGACATGCAGACGGTGCTTTCCAGGACTCATCTCGCGCACAACTTACACGGTTTCCTACTGCCGATATTCGAAGCGATTTCGAATGCCATGGACAGTATCCAAAGCCGTTTTGGCGAAGAAGCCAAGCAAAAGGGGGAGGGTTGCATTCGATTCAGAGACACTAATGTTCCTCAGAAAATCGCCGTGAGCGTAACAGACAACGGGGTCGGGCTCACGAGGACAATTACAGGTCCTTCAAGACGCCGTTCAGCGGTTATAAGCTAAAACAAGGTGGGCGGGGGTTTGGTCGATTTATTGCTTTCAAGGTCTTTGCCCGTATTTTCTATTCGAGTCGGTACGAATTTTTCGCACAGCAGAACGTGAGAGCATTCCGGTTCGACGTCACCCAGGAGCAAGAACTCACTTTCCGCCAAACCGAGCCCACCTTCACCGGACCTGGCTTGTGCGTGGACTACGACCAGCCCCTAACAAGCTGGTACGAGCTCATCCGCCAGATCCAGCCAGCAGACGTGTTAGACCAGATAGGGAGCCATTTCCTGCCGTACTTCCTGTATCGGTGGCTCCCTAAGATCACGATCCAGTTTGATGACAGTCCGCCAGAAAATATCACCGCTCATTTCAAAGGCGTTTTTGTCCAATACGACACCGGCAATTTTCCGTGTGAGCTAGACGGCTCCGAGGAAGTCCTTTCTTACTCGCTCACCCGGATTACGAAAAGTCGTCTATTCAAAAGTCACTGCCTCTTGTTTTCGGCAGCTGATCGCATCGTCGGCTCCCCAAGAGACCTCGCTACCAAGTTGGGGGAACCTCACTTTGTTGACGAGAAGGGCGAAAAGTACGTTGTCATTGCTGTCGTGCGTGGCGAGGCCTTCGAAGGGCGGCTCAATGACGCCCGGACCAGCATCGATTTGCCGACGAAAGTGGCGGAGAACATCGTTTCGACAATAAGCGACGTCGTCCAGAGCAAGGAGAGAGGCCAGATAGAAAAGATCAAATCGGACCAGTCTGCCGAACTCGGTGATGCATTGAAGGAGAACCCGATCCTACGGTTGGGATTAAGAGGGCGGACACTCAGCGACTATGTTGCCGCCAAGCCTAACCACTGGAGGGCCGAGGAGTTCATATCGGACTTAGCCATCGAGCGCTACCGCGCTACGAATGACCTGACGAAGCAGATCGTTGCTGCCGCAAGTAACCGGGAAGACTACGAAAAGAAGGTCAAGGAGCTTGTTAGCAAGCTCGATCAAGGCAAGAAGGAAGCACTTGCCGAATACATCATACATCGCAAGAACATTATCTCACTTGTGGAGTCAGCCCAACGTTACGGCGAAGACGCGACACGTGCCCCGGAGGAGGACATTCACGAATTAGTATTCAGGCGCTTCAGTGACAACGTCGAAATGAGCTATTTCGAGCATAACTTGTGGCTCATCGATGACGCTCTGGCCTTTCTGCCTTACGTGTCCAGCGACAGGGCAATGCATGGCAAAGGGCGCAAGGCTGGAGATAAGGTCACCGATCTGCTTTTTTATGACGATAGTTTAGTTCTTGGCGATGAGGAGGGCACCACGCTAACAATTGTCGAATTCAAAAAGCCGAGCCGAGATGACTACAGCTTTGGCAAGACGAAGTCGGACCCCGTCCTGCAAGTCATCGAGACCTTAGAAAAGGCTACAGCCGCTGGCGGCATCACGAGGACTGATGGTTCGCATATGTCGTTCCCCAAAGTTGTCCGCCGATTCGCGTTCATAGTCGCCGACGTAACGCCGACTCTGTCCAAACTCCTGAAGCAGCACGATTTCAAGAATGACTGGAATCCAAGGATTTATGTGCGCTATCGGACAACGAACGGATTTTTATCCAAGCCTTTGGTTATGAGACGCTCATTGAGATGGCGAAGAAGCGCAACCAAGCGTTTTTCTCAGTACTTCTTGACGAATAATGCCTGGACGCCTTGCCGTATGCCTCATGAAACAACAATTGTCTTGGGAATTGAGATACCCTCGACCGATCCGGCCTTCCTGACGACGGTCGCTTTTCACGTCTTGGCTGGACTGGTCTGTGTCGCAGCCGGCGTGATCGCGATGCTGAGCGAGAAAAGGCCGGGTCGGCATCCGAGCTTCGGGGCGATCTACTATTGGTCGCTGGCAGCCGTTTTCGCGTCGGCAACTGCGCTCGCGGTCGTTCGTTGGGCCGAGGACTATCACCTGTTCATTCTTGGCGCGCTCTCATTCGGAGCGGCGTTCCTCGGCCGCACCGCCCGGCAGCAGCGATGGCGCGGTTGGGTCAGGCTGCACATCATCTGCATGGGGGCGTCCTACATTTTGCTGCTGACCGCTTTCTATGTCGACAATGGCAAGAGCCTTCCGTTTTGGAGGGAGCTTCCCTCAATGGCCTATTGGCTCGTGCCAGGCGCGATCGGCATACCGCTCGTCATTCGCGCACTGCCGCGGCATCCTCTGGCTCAGCATTCGCCGGGCTTCCTGAGCTGAGAGAATTTTCCCCATGCCCGCTCGGTCTCCCGCCCGACACCCCTGCTGCCAGGTTCGCCCAAGGCCGCGGCCCTCGCGTGAGGAAGCTCACCCGAGCACCTCGCCGATCGCTTTTCTGAGCGCCGCCTGGTCGTCGGCACCGAGCGTGCCGAGCTGGCGGACGATGAGCGATTGTTCGAGAGTGGCGAATGCCGGCTTGATCGCGGAAGGTTTGAGCAGGCCGGCGGCTGGCCATTGGTCGATCAAGACCTCGCCCGGCTCGGAATTCTGGCGAAGCTTGGTGGTGATCGCCATGATTACCACATCCGGCTTGGCGGTATTATATGCGCGATTGCTGATCACAACAGCGGGGCGCTGCTTGGAACCAGTCTGGTGAATGGGAACCGCACCAATACGACGGTGCCGAATTCAAAGCGCATCGTAGGCGCTGTCGTCGGAATTGTTCCAAATTGCCGCGAAGGCCGGCTCGCTGGCAGCTGTAGCGGCGCGGGTAAGCGCGCGCGCTTGCTCCCGCAGATGGATGAAATCCACGAAGTCTTCGATCTCAGCGATCCGCTCGGCCGGCAGCGCGACAATTTTGTCGATCAGGTCTTGGGTGTTCATTCGTCTGCCAATCTCAATTACGGCTTCTCCTGTAACAAAATCCCGGCGACGCCGCAACGAGGCGCCGTATGAAAGGTTCCCGGTCTCGCCCGCCGCCATGATCCCGGAACCTTTCCGCCCGTTTTGCATCCAATGGCACAACATGGTTCGAAACGACCATGGGCTCTAATCACAAGAGGGTAGTGTCATGAAAAGGCATATGAGCCTGATTGCAGCTATCATCGCGTCTTTGATCGGGTCCGGTGCAATTGCGCAGCAAGCACATCGGCCATCGTCTGCCACCACCGGTGTCGGCCTCGCAGCCAGCGCCGAAGCGCAATCGATCGTCGAGCTTAAGATGGCGATGAGGAAGCTGTGGGAAGACCACATCACCTATACTCGGAACTATATTATCAGCGCCCTGGCGGGCCTGGAGGACGAGGGCAAGATCGCAGAGCGGCTTCTGGGCAACCAGGACGACATCGGCGCGGCCATCAAGCCGTACTATGGTGATGCGGCGGGGAAACAACTGGCC
>DATGCX010000431.1:0-28520 GCA_035311445.1 Xanthobacteraceae bacterium
GAACGACAAGTTGAGCTTCATGCAAGTTTTTGCCAGTCCGAGCATGATGTCGCGCGCATCACGACCTTTGAGGCTGACGGTTCCGCCGGAGATTTTCCTTTTGGTGACGAAGGCGCGGATGTCGTTTTCGGAAGCGTTGGTATTGAGAGGAATTTCCGGCCGATCGAGGACGCGCAGTAAGGCCTGCTTATGGCGAAACAGCCGTCTGAGCAGCCGGTCGAGCATGACGTAGCCGGTTGCGCTGCGCTTGAAGATGCGGTCGAAGCGCGCGCGCAGAACCTGGGCTTGTTGCGGGCAGGGCGCCAGCTTGTATTCCTTCAGGCAACGATAGAACCACCAGATCATCCCCGGTTACGACGGTGCGTGTGCAAGTCGCGAGACCTGTGCACGAATTCGTGGCAGCAAAAGCCGAATCGGACTGCAGATTCGCCGCCAAATTCCTTACCAGCAGGGAATTTGGGTCGTCGCACTCGGGATCGCCCCTATCCGGCCGGCTCGCTCGCCGAGATCTCGATGCCGAAGCCCGCAAGGCCCACATAGTGGTGATCGGCCGATGTGAGCAGGCGGATCGAAGAAATGCCGAGGTCCTTGAGGATTTGCGCACCCAGGCCGATTTCGCGCCACTGTCGCTGGCGCGCTGTTTCCAGGGTGTGGTCGCCACCCTGAGGCAGCGCCGACGCCGGCACGCCTGCGGAGCCGTCACGCAAGAACACGATGACACCGCGCCCGTCCTTGGCGAACCGTCGCAGCGCGCCATGCACCTCGGTGGCACCACCGAAAATGTCGCGCAGAATGTTGGCGCGATGCAGCCGCGTCGGCACGTCGCGACCGTCGCCGATACGGCCGTGCACCAGCGCCATGTGGTGGACCTTGTCGAACGGCGTCACATAGGCATAGCCCTTGAGAGTGCCGATCTCGGTCGCGACCGTGAATTCGCCTACCCGCTCGACCAGCTTCTCTCGCAGCTGCCGGTAGGCGATCAGATCCGCGATGGTGATGCGCTTGAGCCCGTGCTTCGCAGCGAACCGCACCACCTCGTCGCCGCGCATCACCGTGCCGTCGTCGTTCATCAGCTCCGATAGCACGCCGACCAGCGGCAGTCCTGCCAGCCGGCACAGATCGACGCACGCTTCCGTGTGACCCGAGCGCATCAGCACGCCACCCTCACGCGCTACCAGCGGAAAGACGTGGCCAGGGCGGGCGAAATCGGCGGCACCGCTGTTGGGGTTCGCGAGCGCCCGCGCCGTGTTGGTGCGCTCCTCAGCCGAAATGCCAGTGGTGAGCCCATGGCGCACGTCGACCGAGACCGTGAACGCAGTGCCGAGCGGCGCATCATTCAACGCCACCATGGGATCGAGATGCAGCCGCTTCGCCTCCTCCACCGACAACGGCGCGCACACGATGCCGGACGTATGGCGGATGATGAAGGCCATTTTCTCGGGCGTGCACATGGAAGCGGCAACGAACAGATCGCCTTCGTTCTCGCGGTCGTCGTCATCGGCCACTACGACGATCTCGCCACGGCCGAAGGCTGCGGCAACCTCTTCCACGAGACGTTGGGTATTAGCGGTGGTCATTCAGGATCTTTCAAACGGCCAGGACGGAGTTTCGCCTACCTGCCCGCGGTGGCGCAGATAGTGATCGGCGAGCACGCACGCCACCATGGCCTCGCCGACCGGCACCGCCCGGATGCCGACGCAGGGATCATGGCGGCCCTTGGTGGCGATCTCGGTCTCGCGGCCGTAGCGGTCGACGGTGCGGCGTGGCGTCAGAATCGACGACGTGGGCTTTATGGCGAAGCGCACCACGATCGGCTGGCCGGTAGAGATGCCGCCCAGGATCCCGCCAGCATTATTCGAGAGGAAATGCGGCTTGCGGTCGCCGCCGATGCGCATTTCGTCGGCGTTCTCCTCGCCGGACAGGGCGGCCGCCGCAAAGCCGGCGCCGATCTCGACACCCTTCACCGCATTGATGCCCATCAAGGCGCTGGCGATATCGCCGTCGAGTTTGCCATAGACCGGCGCCCCGAGGCCCGCCGGCACGCCCTCGGCCACGACCTCAATGACTGCGCCGATCGACGAGCCGCGCCGGCGGATACCATCAATGTAAGTTTCGAAGAACCCCGCCATCGCTGCATCCGGGCAGAAGAACGGGTTGCGCGAAGCCTCGTCCCAATCCCACCTGGCGCGGTCGATCTGGTGCGGCCCAATGGCGACAAGCGCGGCGCGCACCGTCATACCGGGCACGACCTTTCTGGCGACCGCGCCTGCCGCGACCCGTGCGGCCGTCTCACGCGCCGACGAGCGCCCCCCACCGCGATAATCACGCAGGCCGTACTTAGCGTCATAGACGTAGTCCGCATGGCCGGGACGATAGAGATCGCGGATCTCGGAATAGTCCTTGGAACGCTGATCGACATTCTCGATCATCAACGCGATCGGGGTTCCGGTCGTGACCTCAAGCCCGGTCGCGTCATCTGTTATCACGCCAGAGAGGATCTTCACCTCGTCAGGTTCGCGGCGCTGGGTCGTGAACCGCGACTGGCCCGGGCGGCGCCGGTCGAGATCATGTTGGATGTCGGCCGGCTTAAGTGGAATTCTTGGCGGGCAGCCGTCGACGACGCAACCGATCGCAGCACCGTGGCTCTCGCCGAAGGTGGTGACCCGGAACAGATGGCCGAAGGTATTGTGGGACATAGTGTTTAGCCTGTCGGCAGGCTTGGTAGCCCGCGCCACGGGTGGGGTCAATCGCACGATAGGCCGTGGGCATTACCGGAGTGTAGTCCGGATTGAGCGACGCGAAATCCGGGGTGGCCTATCAATATGGCAGTGCCGGCCGGGCTTCGCTCCGCTCAACCGGGCCCACGCCCCTGCTTTCGCCCCACCCGCATCAGGCTCCACAGTACCGTTGGCTCATTTCGCCAAGGGAGGAACCAATGCGTGGTGTAAATGCAATCGTTTTGACGGCAACGCTTGCCTTTGCGGCTTTTGGTGCATTCGTCGTTCCGGCGCACGGGCAGGCGCCGACCGTCACGGCATTCGAGGGCGCGCGGTTGATGGCGGGCAACGGGCGCCCTTCGATCGAAAACGCCACGTTGTTGGTCGAAGGCGCCAACATCGTCCAGGCGGGCCCCGCAATTGACGTCCGTGTACCGGACGGCGCTGCACGTCTAAGCTTGGCCGGCAAGACCGTGGATGCCAATGCTCATCGACACGCACACCCATCTCAGCCCGACACGCGAGGGGCTCATACAGGACCGGAAGCGCGCGCCCATTACGGCGTGAGCGCCGCCCTGAGCATGGGCACGGTCGAGACCGAAGCCGAACTGCAGGTGCGCGGCGAGACTATTCACGGCGTGGCGCGGGATTGCGCGACCAGAGCCCGGCCGCACCGAGGCGCCGTACTGGATCGATAATGAGGCAGACGGCCGCAAGGCCGTGCAGGACCTAGCCGCGCATTAGGTCGATATATCGTCAAGATTTGGGTCGACGACCGGGACCGCAAGTATCAGAAGTTGACGCCAGCATTGTACGTTGCGGTTGTCGATGAGGCGCACAAGAACGGGCTGCGCGTCACCGCGCATATCTTCACGCTCGAGGACGCGAAAGGCGTGCTGCGCGCGGGCGTCGACGCCTTTGGACATAGCGTTCGCGACTGCGACGTCGATGACGAGTTCATCCCCCTGGTCAGACAGCACCCTAATCTCGTGGTTAATCCGAACCTGCCGCCGACGCCGGTACGCTGGAGGCCGGCAAGAGCGCCGATTTCATCGTGCTCGACGCCAATCCATTGGACGACATCACCAACACGCGGCGTATCTCGGCGGTATACCTGCGAGGTGCGGCAGTCGACCGCACGCGGGCACCTTAGTATCCGGCGCGAACAGGCGATCACGCGTGTAATCCGGAGCTAGCTCTTCGCCGCAAAAGGCGGGGAGCGGGCCATCCAAGTAACCCCCGGCCGTGGGGTGGTGCCCCAACCAAAATTACGGGCTCACTGTCATCGCCCGCTTTTTTTTGTGGGCGATGATATGCGCCGTGAAGCGATTGTAGAAAAATTCCTTACACCTGGACGCTCGCAAAAGCCCCGCGCGCCCAGCCCACAATGTGCGCTTGCGCTGGGCACTGCTGCGATCCGCAGGTTTAACGAGTGGACTTGGCAACTGAGGCCTCGTGGGATTTCATAAGCGAATAAGCGGTTCGCCGGGCCCCGGATCATCTCAACGAGGGTCTTCCGTCAAGAATAGCCAGTTTGCGTCGATCAAAAGCACGATGGCTGCTATGACGGCCAGCAGTTCGAGGACAAATGCGATACTCATGAGGGCCTCTTCTGAAACGGCGCTCAAGGTGATGTTGCGAGGGCAGCGCGGCCCGGTTGTGGCGACAGAATCAGGGAACTTAGCGCAGAACGTTGCCGCTGGATAAACGCCCGCTGCCCGGCCGAGGTTCCCTTTTAGATCACGGTAGCCAATAGATCACGGTAGCCAAACAACAGACACGTCCCGTTGGACCGGCGGGGATCCCGGCTGCCCGTTGCCGGATCGTCCACCCCGAGTTCCTACCGGCGAAGGTTCGCTCTGCCTCGGGCGTGCTGATTGGCATCTCGACCTGAACCAGCCTCGGCGCCGCGCCCAACGACCTTCACGGTCTGCTGCCGGATGGCCTGCGGCCTGAGCCTGTAACGTCACAGCAGATCGCCGGCGATGCCTATGAGGAAATGCTCGGGTCGACATTAACAATGACTCAGTTCGCCCCACCAAGCGCGCGCCCGCGGGCGACATTCTCCGTACGATATCGCCCGCCAACGCAATGCTTGACAGCCAACACGATACCGAGACACTACCTCGGAAAATCGAGGAGAACTCCATGGCTCGCATCGTGCACATTGCCCTTAAGGTTGAGGATCTGGAAAAGGCGACAAAATTCTACGAGGACGTATTCGGCATCTACCAGACCAAGACCGGGCACGCTCGCGGCCACACCTCACGGCACATGACCGACGGCAATATCGATCTCGCCCTCATGGTCTATGACAGCGAGCAGGAGCCCGAAGCGCAGCTCTCCGGCCCCGGTCCATGCATTCACCACATCGGCATCGAAGTGGAGGACCGCGAGGCGACAGTGAAGAAAATCACCGACAATGGCGGCGTCATCTTCTCGGATCGGGAAGAGGGCGCGCTCAAATTCCGCTCGCCGGACGGGACCATGGCGGAGATCGTCAGCATCGGCCGTTACAAGAAAAAGGAGAAGAGCGACAAGTCGCGGATCGTGCACGTTGCCATCAAGGTCAAGGACCTCGACAAGGCGACCAGTTTCTACGAGAACGTGTTCGGATTCCGGCAGGTCAAAACCGAACGCAATGGTCAGCACATTTCCCGCCATATGACGGATGGGGAAACTGACCTCGCCTTAATGATCTACGACAGCGAGGACGCCGACGAAGCCCAGCTCGCCGGGCCGGGTCCGTGCATTCACCATTGGGGCCTGGAGGTCGCCGACCGACCCGCTTTCGCGGAGGCGATTACGCGGCACGGCGGGAAGATTCTCTCGAAGCCGCAAGCGAACGCTTTGAAGTTCCGGGCGCCCGACGGGACGGTCGCAGAGATGGTGTCGGCTGGTGCGTACCAGAGAGCAGTATAGGGACCGCCACAGCTGTTCTCTGTCAAACGGAATGGCGCTGCACCCGCTGATTCTTCCGTGTCATTCCCGCGAAAGCGGGAATCCAGTACTTCGCGGCATCGCGGGGGTTGCTGCTCGCCCGCCTTCGCGGGCGCCGACGCGGGCCTGTGATTCCTTCGGAGCGAAATCCGCTATAATGTTCGTAGTGGATCGGCCGAGACCGATCCCGTGGGACAACGGAGAAATGCACTGAACTTTTCGTTGCCGTTCATAAACCGACCGATCGCGACCATTCTGCTTTCCGTCGGGCTGTTTCTCGCCGGCGCGGTGGCATATCAATTCATGCCGGTCGCGGCGCTGCCCAATGTGGAGTTTCCGACCATCTGGGTGTCGGCAAGCCGGCCGGGGGCCGATCCTTCCACCATGGCAGCGACGGTCGCGGCGCCGCTTGAGCGCCGGCTCGGTGAAATTCCAGGCGTCATCGAACTGACCTCGACGAGCTCACTAGGCGTCTCGTCGATTTCGATCCAGTTTGACCTCGGCCGCAAGATCGACAGCGCGGCACGTGACGTGCAGGCCGCGCTCAACGCGGCCGTCGCCGATCTGCCGGGCGACCTGCCGAGCCTGCCCAGCTTCCGCAAGGCCAATCCGAACGGAGCGCCGATCCTGATCCTGGCGCTAACCTCAGACACGTTGCCGCCGAGTGCTATCTACGACGTTGCTGATACGGTGCTGGCCCAACGTATATCGCAGATTGACGGCGTGGCTCAGGCGACCGTCTCCGGTGCCGAGCAGCCGGCGGTGCGGGTGCGCGTCAATCCGGTTGCGATTGCCACCATGGGATTGAGCATGGAGGACGTGCGCCTCGCGATCGTGAACGCCAACGCGGCCGGTCCAGTTGGCGCATTCGACAGCGAGGGTGTCGCCCAGACGATTGCGACCGATGCCCAGATGCGCGCCCCGCGCGATTACCGCAACATCGTGGTCAAGTCCCAGAACGGCGCCGTGACGCTCCTCGGTGCGATCGCCACGGTCGAGCAGAGCACGCGGAACAGCCGCTCCGCCGCGTGGTTCAACGGACAGCCCGCCATCCTCATCAATATCACCAAGCAGATTGACGCCAACGTGATCGAGACGGTCGATCGTATTTATGCCCTGTTGCCGGAGCTCAAACGCTGGGTACCGGCCGGCATCGATTTCTCGATTTTGACCGACCGCACCACGATGATTCGCGCGAGCGTGCGCGACATGCAACGCACCCTCGGCGCGACCGTGCTGTTGGTGATGCTGGTGGTGTTCACCTTTCTGCGCCGCCTGTCCTCAACCGTTGCGGTCGGGATTACGGTGCCACTTTCGCTGTCCGGCACGTGCGCCGCGATGTGGCTTGCTGGATATTCGATAGACAATCTGTCGCTGATGGCGCTCGCGGTCTCGGTCGGCTTCGTGGTCGACGATGCCATCGTCATGATCGAGAACGCATTTCGCAATCTCGAACGGGGGCTGTCGCCGATGCAAGCCGCGGCCGCGAGCGCGCGGCAGATCGGCTTTACGGTAATTTCGATCAGCGTGTCGCTGATCGCGGCATTCATTCCGCTGCTCTTCATGGGCGGTCTCGCCGGGCGCATGTTTCGCGAGTTTTCGGTGACGATTGTCTTCGCGATTACGATCTCGACGTTCATATCGTTGTCCGTGACCCCGATGATTTGCGCCCGCTTCCTGCGCGAGGCGCCGGGCGTTCCCTCTGTGGCATCCCGCGGGGGAGGGCGATGGAGCGGGTGGTTCGATCGTCTGGTCGAAGGCGTGCTGGCCGCGCTGATCCGTCGTTATGGCACGAGCCTGCAATTCGTCCTGCGCCACCAGTTCCTGACCCTGGTCGCACTGGTGGCAACGATGGCGCTGACCGCGTACATGTACGTCCACACGCCCAAAGGCTTTTTCCCGCCGGATGACAGCGGATTCGTCGGCGCCTATGCGGGCGCGTCGCAGGATATCTCGTTCCAGCAGATGGTCATGCTGCAGCAGCGCGCCGCCGCGATCGTGCAAGCCGACCCGGCAGTCGCCGCTGTCGGCGCCTCGGTCGGCGGCTCGCCGTGGAGCGGAACGGTCAACAACGGCCGCCTGTTCATCAGCCTCAAGCCGCCTGCCGAGCGAGGCGGCGTGTCAACCGCGGATGTCGTTGACCGCATGCGGCTTGCGCTCGCAGACATTCCGGGCCTGCGCGTCTACATGTGGCCGGCGCAGCAGTTGCCGAATGTGGGCGCCCGTACCAGCCGTTCGCAATACCAGTTCACCCTGATGGATACCGATGCCGAGGAATTGTCCCTGTGGCTGCCGCGGGTGCAGGATCGCATCCGCGGCATTCCGGGCATCATCGATGTCACCAGCGATCGCGAACTGGGCGGCCTGCAGGCCAATGTGGTGATCGATCGCTCGGCTGCGTCCCGGCTCGGCATCCAGGTGCAGGACATCGACAATGCGCTCAACAACGCGTTCTCGCAGCGCCAGATTTCGACCGTTTTCACGCAGCGTAATCAGTATCGCGTCATCCTGGAGACTGATCCGCAGTTTCAACAGGACCCCGCCAATATCAACCGCGTCTTCGTCGGTGGCGGTACCGCCCAGGGCGTATCACGGGGCGCCACTCAGGTGCCGCTTGCCGCGGTCGCGCGGCTTGAGAAATCCAACACGCCGCTTTCCATCAATCATCAGGGCCAGTACCCGGCCGCCACGATCACCTGGAATCTCACTGCCGATACACCGCTCGAGACCGCAGCCAACGCCGTGATGGAAGCGGTTGCCGACATGCATCTGCCTGATACGGTGCGTACCGATTTCGCCGGCGACATGAAGGTGTTTCGCGAGAGCGCCTCGTCACAGGAACTGCTGATCCTGGCCGCCCTCGTGGCGGTCTATATCGTGCTGGGCGTGCTCTATGAGAGCCTTGCCCATCCGCTGACGATCATCTCGACCCTGCCGTCCGCAGGCCTTGGGGCGCTGCTGGCGCTCACGGCGTTCGGCGCCGATCTCACAATCATCGCCTTCATCGGCATCATCCTGCTGATCGGCATCGTCAAGAAGAACGGCATCATGCTGGTGGACTTTGCCCTGGCAGCACAGCGCCACGGCGGCCGCACGCCGGAGCAGGCAATTCACGAAGCCTGTCTTCAGCGCTTTCGGCCGATCATCATGACCACCCTGGCGGCGCTGCTCGGAGCGGTTCCGCTGCTGGTCGCTACCGGCACCGGCTCCGACCTGCGCCGCCCGCTGGGCATGACCATCATCGGCGGCCTCGCGGTGTCGCAATTGTTGACGCTTTACACGACCCCGGTTGTCTATCTGCTGCTGGACCGGCTGCATCGCCGGCTGTGGGGAGAGTCGAGGCTGTATCGCCCTGCCGTACCCGCGGACGCTCCGGCGGAGTGAGGAAGGGTTTCCTGGCCCGATCCGCATTTTCTATTTGACTGCAATGTCGCTCCTGGAAAATTTCGCTCCTGGAAATTTCACTTCAGCCGACCTCGCGTCATCCGCCTGAGAGAACTAGAGGCGTGACGACGAGATCGATCGTCTTCCAATTTTTGTATTTGTCCGCCGGCAGCTCGTTGAAGGGCTGGCACCTTTGCAGCGCGCTGACGGCCGTGTGCATCAGAACTGCCGCATCCGGTGACAGGGAGGCGTCTAGCAGCTGCGGTCGTGACGCCAGAGTACCGTCGCGTTTGAAGGAAATCCGCACCACGATCGCGACCTTTTCATCAATACCGGCGGGCACCTGCGAGCACGAACTGAGGCGCGCACGGAATGCAGCGGTGTCATCGTGCGGGAGCATGGCGGGATTGCTAGTAGGGACGTCAAAGCCGCCGCCGACCCGTCCACCTGGGAGCGCAAGCGGCATCGCGAACATTTCGCTCGCGTTCGGCCGGTTCGCTGAATCCTTCGTGGCCGTAGGAAGTAGCAGTTCGAATTGGGACTGCATCTCCTCCGGTACTGGCGGTTCCGTCTGCGGCTGTGCGGCCAGGCTGCCGCTATGCTGCGGGATCAGCTGGGCTTGTGTTTGTTGCAGCGACGGTGCGGCCGTTTTGGGCCGGGGCGGCGCCGTACTGGCGCTCCCCTTTTCGGAATTGGATGACATCTCCGACCCCAGCAACGTTGAGTTGAATGGGGTGCCTTCAACTTGCCTCGTCTCGCTTTGCGCTTCGACGGACGGCACGATTTCGACTGTAATGGCCTCGGGCGGCGTTGACCTAACTCCGCCCGAGCCAACAAAGAGCAGACCCAGCAACAGGCCCCCATGGGCGACCATTGAAAAAACGAATCCCGTGCGGATAAATCTCCTCGATCCAATCATAAAGATCGTTCCAACCCTCCGGACGTCGCCCGCATTGTATTACCTGCTGCGCCGAGAAATTGTCATTTTTATCGCCGGCTGGGATCGCCGATCGAGGCCCAGCACGGTTTGACTATCGATGTACAGGGCGCCGCCGATGCGCGTGAGTGCGTAGGAGGCAAAGCGCATCTTGCCGGGATTTGCCTACGCAAGGCCGATAAATTCGAGAACCGGCAGGAAAGGACAGGTTGATTTGCATGACATTGGCAAGCGACCGATGCAAGCGACCGATGCAAGCGACCGATGAAGGTGACTGCTGCGATATCACGGATGAAATTGAGTTTGAGATTTGGCAAGAGCGTCGCATTGGCCGCGTTCGGTGAAGTAGCGAACATCTCGAGCATCGCTAAAATTAAGCTCGGCAAGTCGACGCGACGGCGTCGCATCCATGGATTCCGTTTCCCACCTGCATCCTTGTCAGACGCATTTCCGGCGTCCAAGAGGTCACAGCGAGGGAATTGAGCAACAAGGAGCTGGTCATGCGCACTCAGGTCGGGATAATTGGGGCCGGCCCAGCGGGTCTGTTCCTGGCGCAGCTCCTCGGGCAAATGCGCATTGATTGCATCGTGCTCGAGGGACGTAGCCGCAGCCATGTGGAAACGCGCGTTCGCGCCGGCGTGCTTGAGCGCGGGACAATTGAAACCATGCAGGCACTCGGCCTTGATGGAAGATTGAAGCGGGAAGGAATCATCGACCATGGCCTCGACATCAGGTTCCGTGGCAGAACTATACACCTGGATTTGCCGGACCTCACAGGCAAGAGTGTGATGATCTATGGCCAACAGGAGGTGGTAAAGGACTTGATCGCATCACGTATTGCGACAGGCCTACCGATCTACTTCGAAGCGCAGGTGACAAGTCTCGACCGCCTGTATGGTGATCGCGCCATTATGCGCTATGTCTGTGTCGACCGCGAACACAGTGAAGAGCTGAGCGTGGAATGCGATTTCATTGCTGGCTGCGATGGATACCATGGCGTGAGCCGCTCTGCGGTGCCCCAAGATGCAGCCCGGATTTACGATCACGCCTATGACTTTGCATGGCTGGGCATACTTGCCCGCGCCCGACCCATGGCCGACATGACCTATTCTAACAGCGACCGCGGGTTCGCGTTATGTAGCCGCCGCTCTATGGAGATATCGCGGCTGTATCTTCAGGTTAGTCTCGACGAAGGGCCCAACGCCCGGTCCGATGCGCACTTTTGGGACGAGTTGCACAGTCGAATGTTCGATGAGGCGCGAACGGAGATTACCGAAGGCGAGATATTCCAGCGCGACGTTGCCCATCTTCGCTGCTTCGTTATCACTCCGATGCAGTATGGCCGCTTGTTTCTAGCCGGAGACGCTGCCCATATCGTTCCTCCCACCGGGGCCAAAGGCATGAATCTCGCAGTCGCCGATGCTAGGATGTTGGCGAGCGGCCTCTTCGAATACTACTGGAAGAGATCGCGTGTGGGACTGGATGCATACTCTGAACGTTGCCTGCGTAGGGTCTGGAGGACAATGCGGTTCTCTGCCAGGCTGACGGAGCTGTTGCACAAATTACCGTCACACATGCCCGTTGAGCGAGAATTGCAGCTCGCGGAGCTGGAATACATTTCGAGTTCACGCGCGGCGCAGACTAGTATCGCGGAGCAATATGTAGGTTTACCTTACGAAGATTCGTGCGACATTTTTCGGGACGGTTGAGACGCGCGAGGCCAACCGCAGCCATCCGGCCGTCACGAGAGAACGGAAGCCATGCTCAATGAGCATCTTAATCAAAAGTATACAATCTTGCCTTTGAGCACGGTGAGCAGCCTGGCTTTAGCCAAAGTAGACAATTTGGTTTTAACCAAAGTATGTGATGCGAGAGTCTGCTTTGACGACTAGACTGTGCGTATACGAAGAAAATTTGCCAATGAGGCCGCAAGGTCGTGATTTCCATCGTAGATGATGACGTCTTTGTACGCCGGGCAACCGAAAATCTTTTGCTATCATTGGGTTTCGAGGTTGTCACTTTCGAGTCCGCTGAAGCGTTCCTTGAGTCGGGGCGGATTGACGACACGTCGTGCCTAATCGTTGACGTACAAATGCCTGGATCGACGGGCCTCGACCTTCAGCAACGTCTGATTGACCTTGGAAAGCATGTGCCCACGATCTTTATCACTGCTTTTTTTTCGGAGCGCGCGCGAACGCAGGCGCTTGAGGCTGGAGCCGTGGGTTTTCTGCGCAAACCGTTTGGTGAGGATTCTTTGATAGAATGTCTCAGCAGAGCGTTGGAGGGACCAAAGCTCTCGACTTCCCTACCAGCGGCGCTTTGATCTTCGCGCCCGCGGGTCGCTGATCCGGTCATCACACATGCCCTGGCAGGCGATGGAGTTCGCGTCCGTATTTGCCATGTGGGCCGTGATGATGGTCGCCATGATGACGCCCTCGGCGGCGCCGATGTTTCTCATTTACGCTCGCGTGGGCCGACAAACCGAGACGCAAGGCACGCCGCTCACTGCGACCGTTTGGTTCGCTGCTGGCTATTTCCTTGTATGGATCGCTTTTTCGGCGATCGCTACTTTAGTGCAGTGGGCGATCGAGCACCGCTTTGCTCGACTCCACGATGGCAATCACGAGCAATATCCACGGAGGGTTCCTGTTCGTAGCGGCGGGCCTCTATCAGTGGACCCGACTTCATGACGTATGCCTTTCCCGATGCCAAATGCCGTTTGCGTTCCTCATGCGCCATGGTGGCTTTCGTCGCGACGCGCCGGGTTGCGTAATGCTCGGGCTTCGCCATGGTGCGTTTTGCGTCGGCTGCTGCTGGACACTGATGGTGCTGTTGTTCGTGGGCGTGATGAACGTGCTTTGGATCGTCCTCCTCGCGTTACTCGCTTTTTTGGAGAGGATCTCCAAGGGCCGGCTGATCTCTCGGCTTGCCGGGATAGTCCTGATCGCCGCAGGTGGGTGGTTAGTCTCAATGGGAATGTCCTGACCGCATGGACGCTGCCCGAACAGAAGAAGGCACGCTCTTGGCCCGACTCTGCCAACTTGGGCGGTGCAGCTGTATCCGTCATTCCGCTAGCGCAGCGACGGAGGCCGGAATCCATCACCCTCGATCAGCGGTTATGGATCCGGGTTCGCCGCTTCGCGGCGCCGCGGAATGACGCTGATGGTATGAAGCGTTAGAGTCGCCATACTACAGTAGCGCCGAACGCGGTACCGCGACCCCGTAGGCAATCTCACTTCCGCAGTTGATTGAAATACCGCAAATCAGGCGGTGGCTGGTCCTTCTTGGACGGCATGAGCAAGCCGTCCCCACTCAGGAAATAGATTTCATTGCCGATCGCGACATGCACGTTGTTTTCGGCGCATACCGTCTCCTTCCACCAGATCGGCCGATTGGTTTGTGTGCGGCGATAATCCTTCACGACAATCCATGGATGGGTCAGCGCATGATCGATGGTGGTGATTTCGTCGTGCAGTACGTTCGGATTGGACTTGTCGAGATAAATCCGTTCCCTGATGATCGTCTGATTGTCATCATGCAGCGGAATGCCGGTCATCTCATACGTGCGAGGCCCCTTTAATCCCCGCGTTTCGACAATGAGCGTGTCGTAGCGGCCATCGCCGTCCTCATCGACCCATCGGCCGATCGAATAGCCTGTAAACTGCGGATCGTCCGCCATGCTGGTGGGAAAGTCGCGCCCATCGGTGTGGATGCGGCGGCTGTCGCGAATGTGGTCGATCAGGATGTAAGTGGTTTCGGGCAGAACCACGATTTCCATCGCTCCGTAGGGGCCCATGACACGCGGCATACCGGGCGACAGGCACCGAAAAGTAGGATCGCCGGCTTGGCCGCCGAGTGCTTGATCGGCCAGATTGGCATCAAAAATTGCCTGGTATTCCGGGGTCAGCGGTGCTTGCTGCCCCGGTCCGGCAGGCTTGTGCGGATCGTATTGGACGCCGCGATAGGCGCCGCTCGGCACGGCCACGCGTCGCCATTCACCCTTCAAGTCGGGATATTTCGAATCGTCGAACGATCGAGCGCCGATCGGCGTCAACAGTGCCGCCGACAGCGCCATTACCCCGATCAGATGCCGAACGCGCATGCGTGCTCTCCCCCTGTGGTCTCGATCACGCGCGCAGTTCGTATGGAATCTGCCTCGGGCCGTATCGCTTGATGACGGTCTTCGCCTGGGGATCGTACATGTGCTGCAGCACCGTTCCTTCGCCAAGCCGCTGGCTGCGCACGATCACGGCGACCGAGCGAACGGGGCCGCCCTGCTCCGCATGGATGGCATAGGGCGGCACCAGGTCGACCTTGCCTTGGCTTCCGGTCGTTATTGACGTGAGTCGCACCTCGGCATAACCTGGCCGGCTACCGTCGTCCACCCGCTCATAGCGCTCCAGACTTTCGATGCCGTCGAGCACGCCGTAGAGCACCCAGGCGTCGGCATGGTCATGGACGCTGCCGGTCCTCCCCGGCACGCGCACCACGGCGTTGATGACAAACCCATAGGTGGGGTCCACATAGAGCAGCAGGTTCTTGCGACCTTCAGTGGAGGGCCATTGCACCGAGTGTACCTTGACGCTCGGGTCCGTCACGAACGCTTCGAGCAGCGGCTTCGCCTGTTTCATGCGGCGCTCATCGTCGGACTCGGCTGCCCATAGCCCTCGCAGATCGGCGATGAACCGCTCGAATGCCGGCAATCGTGCATCTGACATGGGCGTCTCCGATGGTGAGCAGTCATTCGTGGAGCGGTTCGCCTTCAACGGTACACCGACGGAGGAGCCGACGTTCATGCTTCGGAAAGTCGGTCCTTGCATGAATGGTGCAGCGATTATCCCACATCACGAAATCGCCGAGCCGCCAGACATGTTCGAAGATGAATTCGCGCCGCTCGCCGATTTCGTAGAGCTGATCGAGTATCGTGGCACTCTCTTCGGCGCTCATACCCTCGATGCGCGTCGTCATCAGGCGGTCGACGAACAGTGTTTTGCGTCCCGTATCCGGATGCGTGATGAACAGCGGATGAAAGTGATGTGGAATGCCGCTGATGTCGCCGGAACTGCTCGCTTGCTTTGCGCGGTTGTATTCGTGGATGTGCAGGGCCTTGCGTCCCGTGAGCTTCTCCTTGAGTGCGTCGGGCACCGCCTCATAGGCCTTATACATGTTCGAAAACATCGTATTGCCGCCGGCGCACGGCAGTTCGATGGCGTAGAGGAAGGTGTATTTATAGGGTCGCGCCGTATAGCCGGAATCGATGTGGAACCAGAACTCGCCTTCCCCGAAGGCGCCGATCGGCTTGCCGTCGACCTTGAGGTTGGAGACGAGAAGGATCTTCTGATTATCCTGCCGGCTGCCTTCGGCGCGGCTGCGCAGTTGCTCCGGCACTTTTCTGCGGTCACCCAGCGTGCCGAAGTAGGACGCGAACCGCAGCTGGTCGTCTTGAGAAAGAGTTTGGCCCCGAAACACCAGCACAAGATGCCTGCGCCAGGCTTCTTCGATAGCCTCAATTGTCGCCTTCGAGAGCGGCCTGGTGAGATCGACGCCTTTGATCTCCGCGCCGCAAGCCGCGGAAAGCGGCGTAACCTCGACGCCGATGACCTCTTGCATGACCCAGTCCTCCGTGGGGAACCGTGACCATGAGCCGGATATTACTGCCGATCGGCCGGACGTAACACTGCGGAATTGGCGCATCGCACCACGATCGCCAGTTCAGGCCGCGTTCCTGCTTCGCGACAAAGCGTCAAGATGCTCGATCACCTCCTCGACGTGCATGACGTCCGCGTATTTGTGATGAAGATCGAACAGATTGACCTTGTGGCTCAGAGGAGAGCGGTCGTAGGTGCACTCTTCGACAACTACGCTGTGGAAGCCATAGGAATAAGCATCGACCGTGGTGGCGCGAACGCAGCCCGAGGTGCTTTCACCGCAGATGATGAGGCTTTCCACGCCAAACTTGTGCAGATGTGCGATCAGGGGCGTACCGAAGAAACCGGACGCGCGCTCCTTGTAGATGACGAGGTCGCCCCGCACGGGCGCGAGCTCTTCCTTGATGTGGTAAAGCTCCTCGGTCTCGCTTTGCATTCTGCGATGCGTTGAATGCACGCCATCCGTATCGGCATGTCGGGTGGTGTAAATCATCGGAATGCCGGCGGCCCGCGCAGCGGCGAACAGCTGTCTGGTGGGTTCCAGCGCCTTCCACGCGTGCTCGCCGCAGGAGCCGGGGTAGCGTCGGTTGACTTCGCGGACCGGGCGATTACCGCCCTGATAAACCTTGTTGTAGAGGTCGATCGCCAGCACCGCGGGACGGCGCCCGACCCGGACGTCACGACGATAAGGCTCGTAGATCTCGATGATCTCCTGATCGACGATGTCCTTCCAGCAGTAATCCTCGAAATCGCGTGCCATTCGCATCTCCTATTCCAGGGGTACATTACGCGTGAAGTCATGGTCGAACGCAATATCGGCCCCATCTCGCTGCACGCAGCGTGACGGATCATAGCGCCGTGCAAAGACGTCGTGCAGGAAAAACCGCTGCTGCGCGCCGGCCGCCTCGGCCCTGGGCGCAGCAGTGACGCCCGCAAGTCATCATCCAGCTGCGAATTCCGGTCATGGTGGTGGGACTTGCTGAGACGCCTGTGACAGGAAGCTCGTGTCGACGAAAAGGTCGGTGGAGGGTACTGCGGTCATTTCGCCCATAGCGACCAGGGCTTCGAGATTGGCCTTGATACCGTCGGCAAACAACGCGGACTCGGGCGCCACCACTTGTTGTTGGATATAGAGATCGTAGGTTGCCGCGGCGATCTGCGGCGTGGTCCTGGTGTATTTCGCGAGAATACCGATGACCTTGGCGCGATTGGCGGTATCGTAGAAATATCGCGTCGCCTTTATGTGGGTGCGCAGGAAAGCAAGAACTTCGGAACGGTGCTGCGGCGCCCAGCGCGTATCGACCAGGATATTGTTTTGCGCCCAACGCGGCAGGTATTGCGGCACGCTGCCGAGATCGACGAAGCCCTGCTCCAGCGCGATGAAGTCCTGGGGGTTGGTGAGAACGGCCGCCACCACTGCACCTGACGACAGCTGCGCAAACCGGTTTGGCGTACCGCCGCCGTAGAGGAGATCGTAATCTCCGTCGGCCAGACCGTTTTTCCTTGCCATCACCCGCAGGAAATAGAGTGTCACGTCCGTGAGGCCACCGACGCTCACGGTCTTACCTTTGAGGTCGCTCCAGCCCCGCACATTCCTGGCGGCAACGATCCGGAAAGGGGCGTTGGAAGATGCGCCGGCAATGATGCGAATGGGTGCGCCGCGCCGGATGGCGCGAAGCGTCTGGTCCGTCGCCGCCTGGGCCATGTTGAGCGACCCGCCAGCCAATTGCTGCAACACGCCCGCCGCAGCACC
Source organism: Xanthobacteraceae bacterium (assembly GCA_035311445.1). GTDB lineage: Bacteria > Pseudomonadota > Alphaproteobacteria > Rhizobiales > Xanthobacteraceae > JAJPKK01. The sequence goes on from DATGCX010000431.1 coordinate 17,380, forward strand.
GACCACTATGGTTTCTACGGAGAGACCCTCGGCTTCATAATATTTCTCTTCCTCGGCGATGAAGTGAGGCACGCTGAAAGCGGTATTGCTGGTGATGCCGAATGCAATTTGATTTGCCGCGTGTGCGCGCATCCCGGCGGCGCCCGCTAGCAGTCCGACGCTCGCAAGAAAGGCCGGCCAGGGCATCAGCAATTTGCATTTCATGGCGATGAGCTTTCCCGACCGAACCGGTCTCGCCAAGTTCCGTCCAATGTCATTGCCGGGCTTGACCCGGCAATCCATCCTCATCAAACAATCCATCCATATCAAAAGAGGATGGACCCGCGGGTCAAGCCCGCGGGTGACGGGCGAAAATTGGATCACCTTCATTGCGATACGCTCTAGCAAGGCGTATCTCATCAATATGCCTCCCGCCCACGCGACTCATCACTTCCGCATTTGCCGGAAGTAGCGCAGGTCGGGCGGAGCTTGGTCCTTCTTGGCAGGCATCAGGAACCCCTCCCCGCTCAAGAAATAGTTTTCCTTGCCGATGGCGATCTGGGCGTTGTTTTCAGAGGTGAAGAACTCCGGCCAGTCCGGGCGTGGATCGGCGTTGCGCACGTACCTTTTGTCGACGGTCCACGGATGCGTCAAAGCATGGTCGATCGCGGTGATTTCATCATGAAGGATGTTCGGGTCGGCCTTGTCACGGTAGATGCGTTCCCGGAAAATCGACTGGTTGTCAAAATGCAACGGCAGGCCGGCTTCATCGTAAGCGCGGGGACCCTTGAAACCGCGCGTCTCGACCAGGAGGACGTCGTAGCGGCCGTCACCGTCCTCGTCGATCCATCGGCCGATCGAGTAACCCGCATAGGTCGGTTCGATCGTCTCGGGCCAGTTACGTCCATCGGTGAAGATTCGACGATAGTGGTCATGCCAGCCGATCAAAACATAGGTGGTATGGGGTGTAATGACCCATTCCATTGGTCCAAACCCCATCATCATGTTCGGCATGCCGGCGGCGCGGCCCAGCGTGGTGGGGAAATTGCCCAGTCCTCCCTTGGCCTGATCCGCAATGCTTTCCGCCAACACCGCCTGATACTCAGGCGTCAATGGCGCCTGTTGTCCAAATCCCCACGGCTTGGTCTGGTCATGAGACGGCTGGGTGGGAAGGCGAACGGCGAACCGTGTCCACTGACCCTTCCAATCGGGGTACTTCGTGTCGTCGGAAGCCTGGGCACACGCGATTGGCATTGCCAACGCGACGGTGAGCGCAATCCTGCTCGGCGAGCTTCGGCTCAACATGGTTAGTCTCTCGGTTTTCCGGATCGCCTGATTGATCGCGATCGACGCTAAATTCAAGCAGCGGTGAAGAAGGATACACCGCCCATGCTGCGCGTGGAAAGGTGCGGCAACGCGGGAAAACGCAGTCCGATCTTGACATTGATGACAGCCGGCCCGAGCGTTGGTGAAGGCCAATGCACCACGGGATATCCGGGAGAAACGCCATGGACCTCATCGCCGACCGCGGCCGACGGGTTTCGATTGAGGAGCTGAACACGACCCGGTTGCTGGCGCATGCGCGACGCCAGGCGGATCAACGCAACTTGGACGGCGTTCTCATCGTCGATGTCGACAGCCATCATTACGAGAATGAGTGCTACGATGAATTTCTTCCCTTCATCGAGAATGAGGTTCTGCGCCAACTCGTGCTCGCGGGCCGCGCCAAGGGCCGCCAGACCCTGATGCCCACCCAGGTCAGCTTTCAGGACATGGGCGGCCGCATCACGCGTTATCCCATGCGCGCATCGGAAAAGACTGATGCCGGCAAGCTGCGCGACGTCGAGCTGGGCCACCGCTGGATGGACGCGATGAGCGTCGATTATGCGTGCCTGTTTCCGACCATGCTGCTCGCCATCGGCCTGCATCCATCGACCGAGATGGAGGTGGAGCTGTGCTGGGCCTACAATCGCTGGCTCACCGAGGAGGCCTTGCCGGCCTCGCGTGGGCGCTTCTACTCCATGCTCTGCATGCCGTTCTCGGAACCGGACGAAGCGTTGCGCCACGTCGAGACCTTCGGGGACCGCAAGCAGGTGACCGGCTTCATGATCACCTCGGTGCGCAGCCTGCCGGTGCACCATAACGCCTACATGAAGGTCTACCGCGCGCTGGAGGAGCGTGGGCTCGCGCTGTGCTTCCACTCAGCTATCAACATTGGCGAACCGGTGTTCAAGAGCCTCAACCGCTTTGCCTCGGTGCATGCGCTTGGCTTTCCGTTCTACAACATGCTTCACCTCACCAATTGGGTCACCAACGCCGTCGGCGAACGGTTCCCGAAGCTGGCGGTGATCTGGATCGAAGGCGGGCTCGCCTGGATTGCGTTCCTGATGCAGCGGCTCGATCACGAATACATGCTGCGCACCTCGGAATATCCCCTCCTGAAGAAAAAGCCGAGCGACTACATGCGCGACATGTACTATGCATCGCAACCGATGGAGCGTGTCGATGAGGTGGCGCTGCACTGCACTTTGCGCATGATTAATGCAGAAAGGCAGCTCCTTTACGCATCGGATTATCCCCATTGGGACTTCGACCTGCCGAGCACGATCTGGGACCTGCCGTTCCTGTCCGAGAAGGCAAAGCACAACATTCTCGGGGGCAGCGCGGCGCGGCTGTTCAAACTGCCGCCTCGCAATGAGACGCAACGCGAGAACCTCAGGAAGTTCGGTAACCTCGTAGCGTGATGCCGTGCGGGTGAGACGCTGTGGGGGGTAATGAGAGCGAGAATTCGTGACGACTCCTACCTTATCGTGGCCGGACTCGTCCTCGCAGGCGCTGAATTAGGTCGTAATGTAGCAGTCGCGACTCCCTCCCCCGTTGTAGGGGAGGATTGGGGTTGGGTGTCGAGGGCGTGTCGCAATGCTATGCCATCTCCCGTGCCCTCCACCCCCGACCCCTCCCCACAAGGGACCCGCAAGGGGAGGGGAGGAGTCGGCGGCTCAGCCACACCTTAACTTAGCCCCTATCGGACTCGTCCCGGCCCTCCTGAAAATCAGGGTAATCCTCCCCCTCCGCTTGCGGGGGAGGGTAATGGAGCGGGCTCAATCCACTGTATTGACTCGCTGCAAGCGCCCTCTACCCAACCCTCCCCCGCAAGCGGGGGAAGGGGAGAAGAGCGCCGCAATTATTCGTGGGTGGGCCCTTGGTTTCGTTTGCCACCGGCTCCTCGTTTTCGCGATCGCGGCTGTGCTGACCGCCGTGACCGCAGCTGCCGGACAGGCTCAAGACGCCGCGGAAACGTTTTATAAAGGCCGCCAGATCAATCTGATCGTCGGCTACGGCCCGGGCGGCGGCTACGACCTCACGGCACGTCTGTTGGCGCGCCATATTGGCCGCTTCATCCCGGGGCAGCCGTCCGTCGTGGTCCAGAACATGGCGGGCGCCGGCAGCCTGCGAGCCGCTAACTACCTTTACGGTGTCGCGCCGAAGGATGGCGCCACCTTCGGCGTGTTCGGCAGCGACATTCCCATGATCGGGCTGATCGGCGTCTATTCCAGCGTACAGTTCGATGCGCGGAGGTTCACCTGGCTCGGTTCGTCGTCGAGCTTTCGCCACGACGCCTATGTGCTGATCGTACGCGCGGACGCCAAGTCGCCGTCGATCGTGGAGGCGCAACGCCCTGGCGGCGCTCCGCTCGTTCTCGGCGGTACCGGCGGAGGCGCGCGCGACGCCGACGTACCGAAAATCCTGCGCGATGCGATCGGCCTCAACATCAGGCAGGTGCTCGGCTATCCTGACTCGCCATCGCTCTTCCTCGCTGTCGAGCGAGGCGAACTCGAAGGGCGCACTTTCGATTTTTCCGCCGTCAAGGCCACCCGGCCCGAATGGCTCAAGCCAAACAGCGGTTTCAAGTTTCTGGTTCAATTCGCACGGGTGGCGCGGCACCCGGAACTGCCCGATGTTCCGACCGCGCGTGAGCTTGCACGCGACGATGACGCGCGTGCATTGATCGAGTTTGCGGAAACGCCTTTGCTCACCATGGCGCGCCCATTCGCGGCGCCGCCCGGCGTCCCCGACGAACGTGCCAAAGCGTTGCAGGCGGCGTTTCTCGCCGCGCACCGTGACCCGCGCTTCCTCGACGACGCCGGGAAACTCGGCCTCGACATCAGCCCGGTCGATGCCGATCAGGTCCTCGAGGGCATCGAGCGATTGGCTCGAGCGCCGCCGTCCGTTCTTGCCTACATGAAGCGGTTGCTGGCACGACATTGACGGGCTGCGTTGCCGGACTCTCCTGAAAGGGGTCTGGCGTGCGATCCGCGGATCAACGTTGATCGCCAAACATAGGCGCAAATGACGTGCTGTTCCGTTTTGTTCGCCAACAGAGCAGTTGATTGATGCGCGCCGGGCGATGCGCTATGAATCCCGAGCGTGCCCGCACGGGCACTTGATCAGCTCTCACGCACACGCCTCGCGAAACCGCGGTTTCTATGGACATCCGGTTTTCAATCTTATTTCGGCGCGCCAAGCGCCGGAGGCAGCGAGGTCACTGGGCGGGGAGGAACCGTCAGAAGGAAACCTCATGTTTGTGAAGCATCATCTGGGAAATCTCGCGGCCGCTACCGGCCTTGTACTGGCCACCTGGGGCATGGGCGGAGTCGCGAATGCGGCCGATCCGTTCACGCTCTCCTCCACAACCTTCAAGGACGGCACCATGATGCCGAAAAAGGTTGCCAACAAGAATCCGCAGAATCCGAATTGCGTCGGCGACAATGTTTCGCCGCAGCTGTCGTGGTCGGGCGTGCCTGACGGCACCAAGAGTTTCGCATTCACCATGGTGGATCCTGAAGGCCGCGGCGGCCTCGGTGTGTTCCACTGGGTGGCCTACGGCATTCCGGCCAACGTAACTTCGTTCGCGGAAGGCGAAATCAGCAAGGAGTCCGATAAATATGTCGGGGGGAAGAGCACCCAGGGCGTGGCTTACTTCTCCGGGCCGTGCACGCCGCCCGGTTCGCCGCACCATTACACATACATGGTCATCGCGACTGACCTCGATGCGAAGGAGTTGCCGCCCGGCCTGACGTTGCCAGAGCTGCAAGCCAAACTTGCTGGCCATACCAAGGGCGCAGCCGGCCTCGTCGGCCTGTTCGTGAAGCCGGAATAAGCTGACGCTCTTGCGGCGCCGTGGCCGATCCCGGGGCGACTCGGGATCGGATTTTTTTGCCACATCGGCGGCTCGCCACCCCAGGCGGCCGAGATGCCTGCGGCCTTGCATCCCGACCTTCCGTCATGCATCTAGCCCTGGTGCTGCGCGTCTCGGGTGTCCGGACGGGGCCGGGGTGGTAGCTTGACCTTGAAAAACTTATGGCACAATGGAACACGGCGTGAGCGCGAGAGCGTCGAAATGCCGAAGATAGCGCTCCCATTTCTTTTCTTTTTCAACTTCGGACCGCCGATCTTTTGGGGATTTGTGGGTGCCGGCATATCCGCACCCCTGCTTTGGTCGGCCGGAATGGCGATATTCGTGATCCTCATGGGCTGGCGAGCGCCCAGGAAAGGACTCCTTGCGTCAGCATTGATTGGAATGTGTTTTGCAACGCTCGTCAATGTGCCCATCTACTTCATCGGCCGGTGGCTTGCGATGTCCGCCTAGGGCGGCAATCGGCCCAACGGCTTCTCGTACGAGCACTTGGCGGACACAGCGCGACAAACCGCGGCGCGTTCGGCTGCTGTTCGGCTTGATAGCGCGTTTAGGGCTGCTATAAACCCTACCACCCCACGGTGACTAACTTCCGACAGTAAGGTGGCACAGCACCGCGGTTGCGCCGGGGCTCGTCGTGGCTTAGCGGGCCCAGTCGTAGATTAGGAGTGTAGCTCAATTGGCCAGAGCACCGGTCTCCAAAACCGGGGGTTGGGGGTTCGAGTCCCTCCACTCCTGCCAGCTATTAAGATAATCACTTCAATTCATTACAACGATCTTAGCGGATAGATCGAAGCAGAACCAAGCCGGAACAAAATTCCATTCCCGGCCAATTTCCGGCCAATCCTATTTCTAGCCCAAAGCGCTGGCCGACACCGCGCCGATTTTGTCCGCAGCCTCGGCGTCTGCCTTCTTGGTTCGTTTGGCGTAGGTCCGAAGCAAGGTTGCCGGATCGTGCCCGCACCCGTCCGCCACGACGTGCACCGACACGCCAGCATCGAGTAGCACCGTCTCGTGGCTACCTCGCAAGTCGTGCCAGCGGAGGTTGGCCGGAAACCCGAGCTTGAGTATCTTGCGCTTGAAAGTGCGGGAGACCGCGCGGCCGCATCGGAGCTTGGTCAGGTCCGTGCCATCGCCGCCGGGGAACAGCAGGGCGCCGGCCGGCAGCCGGATCAAGGAAAGATCGACTTCCGCACTGTCTGGCAGGCCGGCGACAGGGCGCTGCTGCTTTTCCCGGTGCGCCGCGAGCATGGATGCGAGGCCATCGTCGATCTTGAAGACGCGGTTCCCGCGCACAGTCTTTGGTGCCTTGATACCGCGATAGCCCTTCCTATCCTCGACGGCGCGGCATACCCGGATGATCCTGTTATCGAGGTCCACCTCTTTCCAGCGCAGGGCGATCACCTCACGCAACCGCGCCCCCGTGAACACCGCTACGGCGACGATCGGGAAGAGCGGCGACCCCTTGAAGCGCCTGCAGTTGCTTGTGTCGCGCGAGTTGCCCTTAACGATCCGCATGGGAGTTTGCTTCTCGAACAGCCGCTTTCCAGGCGGGTCTCAGCGAAACCGGCTATGTTGAAGGTTCATCCGCCGCTTCCTCATCCACGTCCTGCCCAAGGGATTCCCCCGCATCCGCCACTACGGTCAGCTCGCCGGATGTTTCATGGGATTGCCGCGCGGATCACTGAAACAAGCCGGTAGGCTGAGGTGTCGATTCCACAACGGGAGGAGCCTAATGTCCATTTATCGCGTGAGAAGAGAGGACGGGCCGTGAACAGCTTTGGCGAAATCCGCCGGGAATGGGGCGATAGCGATTTTCAGACCGCCGATCTGGCACAGATCGAGCCTCTGCCTCTTATGGCTGCAGACAAAACACTCCTCGCGACCATAGGTCTACCAGTATCTCCGAAAGAAGCCCTCACGCTGCAACTACGGTTTGAAAGTGTATTCATCCGTCATCAGCCCCATGCAGTCAGATTTCTCAAGGATACAGACAGATCCCTCTGCTTCGATGCGTTCAGACGTCCGCAAGGGTCTTGTGTCACGAAAAGCGAGAAACTGTGCCCCACGAATAACGGCGGCAAGAACTGGCAACCGAGCGCCTACAATCCGGAGCTCGGTCTGCTTTGCATTCCCTCAATCGAGGGCTGCAACTACATCGAATTGATCGAGCAGAAGGATATGGTGGACCAAGGCGGCACGGTTAAGCCGCGTGAGCGGTTCACGAGGGGAGCCGTCAGGACTCCGGATCGTCTCTACGGCAGCCTCAAAGCGGTCGATCCGACCACAGGGGAAACCAAGGCAGCGCAGAAGCTCACATATCCCAACATGGCCGGTGTGCTCGCGACCACCGGCGATCTGATCTTCCTTGGCCATTACGACGGCACGTTCGCGGCCTATGATGCGAAGACTCTGAACGAGGTGTGGAGCTTCAACGTCGGCAGCCCAATTCAGGCTCCACCGGTTAGCTATTCGGTCAACGGCAAGCAGTACGTTGCCGCGCTGCTGGGAGCGCGTATGTGGCCGTTCATCGTCGAGAATGCGCCTGAGTTGAAAGAACCAGACGACCGCGTCGATGCTGTACGTCTTCAGTTTGTAACCGGCTGCCTATCTCGCTTGATTGTCACCAGTGCGCTTTCTGTGCGCCGGTGACGAGCTTCGCCAAACCAAGCTAAGTTTCCGCTCCGCAATTGATCGTCCGAGATTTGGGAAATAGTCACCGCGCTTGGCCGCTTCGGGACCCGACTCTGCCTTCATCGGCACCCGACCGGCACGGAAGCTCTTGGGGGGATAAGCTGCCGTAAGCGGCGGTTGTGCACGACGGTCGAAGATGACTCTGGCTGTGTGAAAAACGCTGGGCCTGGTGTAATTCGCGAGTTAGGATTCCCGCGCGATGTGCGGGGGGACCGAATGAAGCGCTTCATTGAGGGCCAAGATCGAGGGCAGAGCACGTTGTTTCCCGGGCGTACATACGGCACGGTGATGTATCGCTCGCCGGGCGCGACCGCGCGCAGGTACCCACACCAATTGCGAGACTTGCTCCAGACGGCCCCCAACCGGGCGATATAGGTTGGCGACACTGGCCCCGATGTCGATCACATGTTCTGATCCTCCAGAAAAAGTCCGTTCTCACGGCCGGCCGAGGGTCATCTTCGACTGAACTGCAATGTCTGCTAGCGTGGCGGTTTTCTACAGATGCAGAAGGTGACAATGGAGCGATGGAGATGAGTGCCGATCCGCGTGCAACAGACTGGACGCGCCGCGAGGCGCTTGGGGCTTTGGGCATGGGCATCGCTGCAGCGACGCTGCCCCGTGCTGCTTCCGCCCAGCCGGCTTTTCCGCAAGGCGCGGTCATCCGGACGGTCTTAAAAGATCATCCACCCGAGGAACTTCGTGGCGGCGCGACGCTGTTCCACGAGCACATGTCGCTCGCGCCCGACTTTCTCGTGCGATTCCGGCAGTACGCAGCCGAGGCACAGGCTGTGAACCGCCCACCGAACGCTCTGCCATCAGCGGGACCAGGTGGGCCGCCACCTGATTTGTCCTTTATGCAGGACCTCGGCCTGCTCACAGAGGAGTTGGCAATTGCGAAAAGCGAAGGCATCGCCTGCATTGTCGATGGCGGTCATGCCGACATGGGACGCGATATCGGCTGGCTTCGACAGCTTTCGCTAAAATCGGGGATGCCGATCGTGGCGGGCGGGGGCTTCTACACCCAGCCTTTCTATCCCCGAGAAATCGCTACGATGAGCGAGGATCAGGTATTTCAGGCGCTTGTGGAGCAGGCGGAGACCGATCCGATCGGTGCGTTCGGCGAAGTGGGTTCATGGGACTACATGACCAAGGATGAACGGAAGGTGTTTCGCGCCATTGGCCGCGCTCATCTCGCGACGAACATCCCGATCTTCACGCATACCGGCATTCCGGGAAAATCGGCCCTGGAACAACTCGATATTCTGGAGGACGCAGGTGTCGATCCAAAACACGTTGTCATCGGGCACCTCACAAACCTTATTGATCCAAATACCGAGGTGCACCGGGCGATCTGCCGGCGCGGGGCCTTCGTGGGCTTCGATCGCCAGGGCGGTCCGAACGACGAGCCGGTGGTGCCGATCATCATGTCGCTGATCGAGGCGGGTTACGCCGACCATCTGTTATTTTCGTCCGATTTTTCCAATGCGGCCATGTTGAAGCGCAACAATAAGGAGATGGGCTACGCAAAGACGCTGACCGTTTTTGCTCCCAAGCTTAAGAAGGCAGACGCGAGCGAGGAGGTTCTCCGCCGGATATTGAACGACAATCCACGGCGATTCCTGGCCTTCGTTCCGAAGGTCAAGCGGAAGGTCTGATTTCGGAGCAATCTCGCTGTTGCAGTCCAATGATGCGATCGAGCACACGCGTACGCGCAGGTTCTCGACGATCATCAACTCCGCGCCTCGAAGATCTCGCTCGAACGCGGCGAGACTGTCTCAGCCGTTACGCAAACGACTTGCGGCATCGCAGAAGTCGGCAGCACCGGCCAAATGCGGACGAAACTGCGTACATCACAGGACGCGGCGGTTGGATCAGGTTCCTATTTCAACCAAGTCCTGATAGGTTTCCGAGGACAATGGACGTTGCTGTCCTGAATTACACCAGGGAGCACTTTCCATGATGACGCGTCGCCACCTCCTCGTCGGATCGGCGGCCAGCGTCGCCGCGCCCTTTGCGCCACTCTCCCTCCGCCCAGCAGGCGCCGCCGAGCAAGCCTCCCGCGCCACGGTGCTGTTCGATGCATTCGGTGCGCCGTCCGGGCTCAAGCGCGGCTGGGGTTACTCTGCCTTCATCGAGCATGGAGCGAGGCGCATTCTGTTCGACACCGGCGGCAACACCAAGGACTTTGCCGCGAACGCATCGGCGCTCGGCGTCGATTTGAAAAAGCTCGATTTCGTCGCGCTAAGCCACCGGCACAACGACCACACGGCCGGCCTCAACCACGTGCTGCGCGAAAATCCAGCGGTTACGATCTACACGCCGGTCGAGGGCGCCGGCTTCGGTTCGCCGCCGGGGCTGATCAACCTTATCAAACGCCAAGTCGCCGCGGTGCCGGACGATCTGCGATATTACGGCGGCAATCCGCCGGACGAGAACCGCGCGGACCCGCCGTGGCAGGGCGCACATTTCGTCCAGATCACCGCGCCCAGAGAAGTGCTGCCAGGGTTCTTTCTCATCGTAACGCAATCCGACAAGCCGGGGACGCGGGAGATGAACGAGATCTCGCTCCTCGTCCGGACGGCGATGGGTGGCGTCGTGGTGGTCGGCTGCTCGCACCCCGGCATCGAAAAAATTCTCGACGCCGTGATCAAGATCGAGCCGCGCATCTATTCAGTGCTCGGCGGCTTCCACTTGGTCGATGCGTCTGACGCCGAGGTGAGCGAGATGGTAATGCGGCTCCGCGACAAGTGGCGGATCGAGCGCATGGCCGCCGGCCACTGCACCGGCCAGTTCGCCTTTGCCGAGATGGTGCGCATCTACGGGGCGAGTTTCGATCACGCCGGTGTCGGCGCGGTCATCGCCTTGCCGGCGTGACGCAGCCTCATCGCCGTCGTTCCCCTCGGTGGCAGCGCATCTGAAGGGCGTCCACGGAGGCGGGGCCGCGCCAGCGTAGAGGGCGATTGAGACGTGATGCCGGACAGTAACCGGGGCAAAATTTCCGGGCGGAGGGGGAGTCAAGAGCGCGAAAATATGATTCAAGCTGGGGATGGGAACGCCCACCCTCAGACGGCTGTTTCGCCATAAGCAGGCCTTACTGCGCGTCCTCGATCGGCCGGAAATTCCTCTCAACACCAACGCTTCCGAAAACGACATCCGCGCCTTCGTCACCAAAAGGAAAATCTCCGGCGGAACCGTCAGCCTCAAAGGTCGTGATGCGCGCGACATCATGCTCGGACTGGCAAAAACTTGCATGAAGCTCAACTTGTCGTTC